>NZ_JBUZTL010000001.1:0-540940 GCF_055408345.1 Pseudomonas sp. B424
TGAATGATCGCGCGCTCTTCAACGCTGAGTTCGGAATAGGACATAGGGGCAGCACCGTACCGGAAAGGTCAGGTGTTGCACTCAGTTTTCGCGGCCGCCCTAATTAACAGTCTGTTAGTTGATGTTTTTCCCGGTGCGCGCACTGTCGCGGCGATTTTAATCCACCACGCTGAATTCAACCCGTGCGGTGTGCCCGCTTTCGTCGAGCACACTGAGTTCATAACGCCCGGTCTGTTCCAGAGTGGCCGTGAGCGCCTCTTGCTGTGCACTGTCGCCCAACGGGGCGCCGTTGAGAAACCACCAGCGCCGACCGTCCCCACCCAGGGCCGATAACGACAGCCGCAACCAGGCCTGGCTTGCAGCCGGGCGGCGCAGACGGTCGCCATCGCGCACGCCGACAATCGATAACGGTGTGACCGAGTTCAACGGCGGTGGCGGGCATTGTGTCGAAGCCGGCGGCAACCGCGCCTCACGCCGTTCGACCCGGGGCAGCCACGGCTCAAGCGGTGCGGGCCATAGCGCCACTTCGCGCATCTGCGCCCCTGGGCATTGCGGGCCCACGCGCAGGCCTTGCGGGTTGACCCGGATGTTTTCCCTCAGGCCTGAGCCCAACGGCTGGTCGGCGGCGAGCAAGGTTGGCGGTGTGGTGTGATCCAGGGTCCAGGCAAAGCGTTGACGACGACAGTCGGGATCATTCCTGTTCATGGGCTGCCCCAAAGGCCAGCAAATGGCAGCCACCCCGACGCTGCCCGGCACCGCCTGTACCGGCGCGACAATACCCCGCTGGCTGTCGCGGTTGCTCAGCACATCGTGCACTTGCAGCATCAACGGCGCGGCCGACGCCAGGCCAAACTGGCCCGGCACCGGAGTGCCATCCGGGCGGCCGATCCACACGCCGATCAAATAGCGCGGCCCCACCCCGATCGCCAGTGCATCACGAAAGCCATAACTGGTACCGGTCTTCCAGGCCAGCAGCGGTCGCTGTACCAGCTCGGCTTTCGGGTCGCGGTCAGGGCGCGCCTGGCCACTGAGGATGCGCCGGATGATCCACGCCGCGCCCGGCGACAGCATGCGCCGCTCGTGCAGTTCATCTTGCGGTTGCAGGCGCAAACTGGCGCTGCGCCCCTCTCGCGCCAGGGCGCTGTAACCACTGACCAGGTCCTCCAGCCGGCTGCCGGCGCCGCCCAGAATCAACGCCAGATTGGGCTCGGCCAGTGCCGGCAAACTTAACGCCACACCGCCGTTACGCATATCGGCAGCAAAGCGCTTGGGGCCGTATGCCTCAAGCAACTGCACGGCGGGCAAATTGAGCGAAGTGACCAGCGCCGCACTGGCCGAGACCGGCCCGCTGAAGCCCATCGAGAAGTTGCCCGGCCGGTAGTCGCCATAGCGCCGCGGCACATCCTGCAACAGCGACTCGGAGTGGATCAGCCCGGCGTCCATGGCCATGCCATACAAAAACGGCTTCAGGGTGGAGCCGGGCGAGCGCATGGCGGTGATCATGTCGACATGGCCAAAGCGGCGCGCATCGTTGATGTCCACCGAGCCCAAATACGCGCGCACCGCCATGCTTTCGGTTTCGACCACCACGATGGCGGCCGAGGTGTGATCGGGTAAACGGGCACGCCAGCCCAGCAGTAAATCTTCGAGACGGCGCTGCAGGTTGGCATCCAGGGTGGTGCGAATCAGCGGCGGGCTGTCGGGGCGGTTGAGCCTGCGCGCCAGCAACGGTGCCAGGCTCGGTTCCAGTCGTGGCGCCAGCAACAGCGGCTCTTCCAGCGCCTCATCCACTGCCGGTTGCGGCCACACCCGATACTCGGCCAATCGGCGCAGTACCTTGTCCCGCGCCACTTGTGCCCGCCCCGGATGGCGATCGGGGCGCAGCCGGCTCGGCGCTTGTGGCAACACCGCCAGCAGCGCGGCCTCGGAATGGGTGAGCTGCTGCGGCGACTTGCCCAGATAGGCCCAACTGGCCGCCGCCACGCCTTGCAGGGTGCCGCCAAACGGGGCGCGGTTGAGGTACAGGGTGAGAATCTGGTCCTTGGACAGGTGCCATTCAAGCTGCGCGGTGCGCCACAGCTGGCGCAACTTGCCGGGCAGCGTGCGCTCATGGGGGTCGAGCAAACGCGCAACCTGCATCGACAACGTACTGCCGCCCGATAACACCCGCCCGCCCGTGAGGTTTTGCCAGGCCGCACGGCCCAGCGCCAGGGGGTTGACCCCCGGGTGCCGGTAGAACCAGCGGTCTTCGTAGGTCAGCAAGGCATCCAGATACAGCGGCGAAACTTCATTGACCTGCACCGGGTAGCGCCACACGCCGTTGGCGTCGGCAAACCGCCACAGCGGCGTGCCGTCTTCGGCAAGGACCACGCGGGCCAGATCATCCCGGGGCAAGGGCAACGGCCAGATCCTGTCGGCCAGCCACAGCAAGGCGCACGCCAGCAGCAAACCGCCGGCCGTCCTGCCCAGATTTTTTTTGATCCCTGCCCTCACAGACACTTACTCGCTACGCAACTTACGGCATGGATAGATGCCTGATGTGTATATCTGGCACAGTGGCCACCTTACTCATCGGAACATGACCATGCACGTCGAAAGTTTTATTGGAAATCTTGGCCTGTGGCTGGGCACGCTGGTTCGTTTTATCGTCGAGACCCTGAGCGGCCTGTTCGGTGCCATCACCGAGGCGGGCGGCAACTTTATCGACGGCATGGCCCGTGCACTGGGCATGGACACCTCCATCATCAGCATTCTGGTATTGATTGCCGGCCTGCTGTTTTTGTACAACGCGGTGCGCGCCTTCATGCGCGCCTCGATCTTCGGCGGCGTGATCTGGATGCTGCTGGGGCTGTGGGTGTTGAGCTGGATCATCACCTGAGCACAGCGTAATCCACTGTGGGAGCCAGCCTGCTGGCGATGCAGGCGACCCGGTCTGCCTGACTCACCGCAGCGATGCTTTCGCTGGCAAGCCAGCTCCCACAGTTATTCCACCGGCTTTATCGCCCCTTGATCACCATCTCGCCTGGCGTGTCGCCCACGGCCTGCCAGTTGGGGCGGTACATCGACTCCACTTGCGGCGGCGGAACGCGGTAGGTGCCCGGGGTTACCGCGCGGGCCAGGTACAGCAAATGCGTGGTGCCATAGCCATCCAGTTTCAGCGCTGCCACATAACGATCATCCCGGTATTCCTGGTGCTGCACGCTGGCGTTCTGCATCGACTCGCGCCATTGCTTGACCTGGGTGCTGGCGTTTTCAAGGCTGGCTGCGCTCTGGCCCAGGTTCTGGTTCTCCAGTTCCAGGCCCGCCGGCAGCAAGTCCACCACTAACGCGTCCGGCACCTGCTGCTTGGCCGTCACGGCCAGATGCACCAGCACCAGATCACCGCTTTTGAGCGCCTTGATGTCCAGCGGCTCGCCGTTCATGCCCAGATAATCACGACGAATGCTCATGTTCTGACCGCCCGCCGCCGGCGCCTGCTGTGGATAACCCGAAATGGTCAGCTGTTGATAAATCGGCGTGCTGCCTTCATTGCGCAAGGTCAAGGGTGACGCCAGCAACGGCCCTTCGAGCTTGAGACCCGACTGGGCGTTGTTCAGCTCGCGGGTCTGACTGCCACTGGTAAGCTGCGCCGACCAGTCTTTTTCGGGGGTGCTCAACAGATCGCGACCGGCGAGGAACAGCGAGTTGCGCTCCTGGGTCGACAACCATTGGCTTGCTGCCAGTTGATCCGACAGGTCGAACAAGCGTTGCTCGCGCTGGCCGCTCATCAGGTTGTTCTCTTCCAGCAAGGCCAGAATCAGGGCCTGATCACGCAGCGGGCTGCCGTAGTCGCCCAGCCATTGATCGGCCTTGCGGGTGACGGCCAGGCCTGCCACCAGGGCCTGATCAGCACGGGGCTGGTCGCCCATTTTCTGCAGGGCAATGGACAACTGCACCAACGGCAGGCCGGAACGGGCATCGCTGCGCCGTTCGAAAATGCTGCGCAACGCCCCCAGCGGCGCTTGCTGGCTGCGCGCCAGAACCATCGCGGCATAGGCCTGCACCGCAAAACGGGTGTGATCGAGGTTTTCGCTGTAGTCGGCTTCGATCAGGTTGCGTTCCTGCACATAGCGCAGCAAGCGCTCGCTGGCTTTTTTCAATGCCTCGGGCGGCACGGCGTAGCCCTGATCGCGGGCGCGCAGCAGGAAGTCGGTGACATAGGCCGTCAACCAATATTCTTCCTGACCGTCCGCCCCCCACAGACCAAAGCTGCCGTTGTAACGCTGCATGCCCAGCAGGCGCTCGATGCCCAGCTCGATTTTGCGTTTGCGCTCGGTGTCGGGCTCGCCTTCCAGGCCCAGGCGCTTGAGCAGGGCCGCATCGGCATACAACGCCGGATACAGGCCGCTGGTGGTTTGTTCAGAGCAGCCATACGGGTAGGCCTTGAGTGCGCGAATCTGCTCGCCCAGGTTCAGCGGCGGGCGGCTCGACAGGCTGAGCAGGGCTTCCCGCCCGGCCGGCTCAAAGGCTTGCAGCTCGGTGTCGGGCAGGCTCCACGGCTGATCGTTCAGAACGGTGCGGTAATGCTTGAGCAAGGCCGGGTACGCCGGGCGAACGCCCAGGGTCCACTCACGGGTGAACGGTGCCAGGGTTTCGCCCGGCAGGTCGAGGCCGTTGACTGTGACCTTGACCTGACCCACGCCAAACCCGCCCAGCGCCTTGACCGGAATCTGCAAGGTGCTGCGCTGGCCGGGGCTCAGGGTTACGTTTTGCGTCGCGTCGCCCAGCAGGCTCAGTTGGCCTTCGGTAGTGAGCTGCACCTGCAGCTTTTGCGGTTTGTCGGTGAGGTTGGACAGGTCCAGTGCCAGCTTCGTCTCGTCGCCACCGGCCAAAAAGCGCGGGGCGGCCAGCTCGGCCACCAGCGGTGCGGCGACTACGGTTTTGGCCTCGGCCATGCCGTAGCGATCATCGGTCCAGGCCTGGGCCATCAAGCGCAGCTCGCCATTGAAGTCGGGGATATTCACACTGACTTCGCCTTCGCCCTGCTCGTTGAGCGTCACCGGCGCGCTCTGCAGCGCCACGATGGTCACGCTGGTGGCCGGACGCTTGCCGCCCTTGGCCAGCGCCGCATCACCGCCAAATGCCAGGCTGGCCAAACGGCCCTGCCCGGCTTCGATCAGTTGCCCGTAGATATCCAGCTGGTCAGCGCCATAGGCCTTGCGCCCAAACAGGCTGGCGTAAGGGTCCGGGGTCGGGTAGTCGGTGATATTGAGCACGCCCGCATCCACGGCCGCCAGCAGTACGTGGGCCTGCTTGGGAATGCTGCCATCCGCGTTTTTGGCGTGGATCTTCACCGTCAGGGGCTGCTTGGGACGCATTTTTTCCGGTGCGTCGAGGGTCAGCGCCAACTTGCGCTGGCTGCGATCGATCGGCAGGTGCAGTACGCCGACAGCACGCTTGGGGGTGATGTTGGTCTTGCGCTCGCCGGGACGGATCACCAGGGCGCTGATATACAGGTCGTGGCGGGCCCAGCTCGGGTCCAGCCTGATGTCGAAGGTCTTGCCTTCGGCAGGCACTTCGATCTCTTCCCACCACAGCGGGCCGTCGCTGCCTTCAACCAGCAAATAACCCTTGCCCGCCGACGGTGGCGTGACCGTCACTTTGGCCGTGTCGCCATCGGCATACGCCGCCTTGTCCAGTGCCAGCTTGACCTGGTCAGGGCGCACGGCGCCGCCTTCGGCGTTGTCCTGGGCGCGGTAACCGGCCCAGAAACGCAGGCTGCTGATCAGGCCTGTTTCCGGGTCTTCAACTTCAACACGGTAAGGGCCCCACTCCACCGGAAAGCTGACCTTGGCGGTTTCGCCAGCCTTGAGGCTGAGGGTTTCTTCGTTGAGGTTGAGGAATTTCTCGTTGTAGTGATAGCTCCAGCCGTCGTTGTCCGAGTAGTTCCAGTAGTAATCGCGGCGCTCGCGCACCAGCCGTACCTTGAGGTTCTCGGCGGCCAGTTTGTTGCCTTGACTGTCGGCTACCAGCAGCTCAAATGCCACCGGACCATCGCCGTCGGTTTCAGTGCCCTCGAACAACCCGCGTAGCCCGGGCATGCGCTCTGCCGGCCATACCGGCTGCACCAGGCGCCGGGTAATCGGCCGCCCCCCGGACTCTTGCAAACTGGCCTGCACAATCAGTTGCAGCGGAGATTTGGCATCGCTCCACTGGCTTTCAAGGCTGATGGTTTCTTTGCCTTCGGCGTTCAGTACGCTTTCGTCCAGTTCCAGGTCCTGGGTCAGTTCGGTTTCTGTTACCGAACCAAACTCATAGCCCGGCAAGGCGCTGACCGCTTCACGCAATGGCCGCACATAAACCTGCCCGCTCAAGCGATTGCCGGCGGCCGGGGCACCATACAGGTAACGGCCCGTCACCTGGATTTCAGCCGTTTGTTCAGGGCTCAGCGGTGTGTCGCTGCCCTTAAGCTCCAGCGCCATGCGCTCGGGCAGGAAGTCTTCGACCAAAAACTCATACAGCTGCGGCTTGCCGTCACCAAAATCGAACACCAGCTGCCAGCGCCCGGTCGGAGCTTCGGCGGCCAGTTGCAGCGGGTACTGATAGAACCCCGACGCATCCGGCGTCCAGACAAACTTGCGGCTGACCTGCTCGTCCGGGCGACGCACTTCAACGCTGACCGGCTGCGGCTTGACCGGGTTGCCGTCGCGGTCGCGGAGCAAGGCATTGAGCAGCACGGTTTCGCCGGGGCGATACAGATCACGCGGGCCAAACACAAAGAACTGCAACGGATGCGCCTGCGGGCCACCGATATCAAATTCGGCCAGGTCCAGCGCCGCCGTGTTCAAACGCAGCAGGCTGGTCTGATCGCCCTGGCGCGCCACCAGCACTTCGGCCTTGGGTGGCAGTGCCAGTTCTGCGTGGCCATCTTTGCCGGTTTTGCCCTGACCGAGCATCCGGCCTTTGCCATCGAGCAGTTCCAGCTCAACGCCGGCCAATGCAGTGCCGCCTTCCAGGGCTTGGGTGAAGACATCCAGGCGCTTCTGATAGCGATGCACCGAAAGGCCGATATCACTGAGGGTGAACAAGGTGGCGGGGGTCGAATAGTTGTAACTGCCCGATGCTGTCATCACCGCCAGGTAGACACCCGGCTGCTGCAACGGTTTGATCCCGGAAGTCGGCAAGATCAGGGTTTCACGGGTATTGCGCGCCGGGTTCAGGTCGAAGCGGCCCGCATACACCATGTCGGCCATGCTCAGCAGGTCCTTGGCTTCGTAGCTCTGCAGGCTGCTGTTGCGGCCCCACTGGCTGAGAAACGCCGGCAGCGACTCGGGCTTGACCCGAAAGAACTCAACGTCAACCTTGTCGACATTCAACGCAATCACCGGCAGGCCTTCGGCCAGGCGGGTCGGCAGCAAATTGCCACGGCTGGCGAAACCGACCGTGGGTTGCAGGTCACGGGTTTCCAGGCGGCTGATGTACTCGGCCGCGAGTTTGGCGTCGTTGACGGCACGCAGGCCAGGGTCGACGGTGAGGATCAGTTTGCGCTGGGGCTCAAGATGGCGCAGGCGCAGTTCCATCAGGTTGTCCGAGAGCTCCCAGGCACCATCGACCTTGCCGGTTTTGGCGTCAACCAAGTGCAGTTTGTCGGCGAAGTTCTGCTGTGGGTCCAGTGGCACCGAGAAACTCACGGACAAGGTGCTGGCCCCGTCCAGCTGTATTTCGGACACATCCACCACGCTCAACTCGCGCCCGGCATAGCGCTCGGCCAGCGCCTTGACGTCCTGCGCCGGCCTGGCCGGCTGGCTCGCTTCAACCGTCGGCACAGCAGGTTTGTCGATGCTCGAAGAGTCGCAAGCGCTCAGCAGCGCCAGCGTGCAAGCCAGGAACAGTCCTTTGTTAAGCATGGTGTACTCATTGACTAGGCATTGAAGGGGTCGACTATATAACAGCGCGCCATGAACCACAGGCGCACTGGTCAGATTGACTGTGGAACAGGGGGTTGGTTCTCCCCCGCAGATGCTGGCCCGGCTTTTGGGTGGGAGCGGGCTTGCTCGCGATGGCATCACTGCAGCCAACCGATCAGACCGCGTTGTCTGCATCGCGAGCAAGCCCGCTCCCGCAGGTTACAATCACGCTCCCCAAAGGAGCCTGCATGTCTTCCCTATTAGCTGACTGGCGTGACCGCCCGACCCATCGCCGGGTGTGGGCGCTGGCGGCGCCGATGATTTTGTCGAATATTTCTGTACCCCTGGTGGCGCTGGTCGACAGTACGGTGATCGGCCACTTGCCCCACGCCCATCAGTTGGGCGCCGTGGCCGTAGGTGCCAGCATGTACATCTTCCTGGCCTGGATGATGGGCTTTTTACGCATGGGCACCACCGGCTTTTCCGCCCAGGCCGCCGGCCGCGGGGATGGCACGGCGTTACGGCAGATCCTGGTGCAGGGCTTGCTGCTCAGTGTGCTGCTGTCGATGCTGCTGGGGGCGATCGCCACCCCTTTCAGCGCCGTGGCGCTGAGTGTGATGCAACCCTCGGCCGAGTTGCATGAGCTGAGCCTGAACTTCTTCCATATCCGACTGTTTGGCCTGCCGGCGGCGCTGGCCAGCTATGCACTGGTGGGCTGGTTTCTGGGCACGCAAAACGCCCGGGCACCCCTGGCGATCCTGCTGACCACCAACCTGGTCAACATCGCGCTGAACCTGTGGTTTGTACTGGGTCTGGACTGGGGCGTGGCCGGCTCGGCGCGGGCGTCGGTGATTGCCGAGTGGAGCGGCGCCCTGCTCGGTCTGTGGCTGACTCGCGGTGCACTGCGCAAATTTCCGGGCACGCTGGTGCTGGCCGCCCTGGGCGTTTGGCACAACTGGAAGCCGCTGCTGGGGGTTAACCGCGATATTTTTATCCGCAGCCTGATGCTGCAGTTGGTGTTTTTCTCCATCACCTTGCAAGGCGCGCGGCTGGGTGATGCCACGGTCGCGGCCAATGCGCTGCTGCTCAACGGTTTGCTGTTGGCCGCCCATGCCCTGGACGGTCTGGCTCACGCCGTCGAGGCACTGTGCGGGCATGCCATCGGCGCCCGTGATCGCAATGCCTTGCGCCGTTCGATGGTGGTGGCCTGCGGCTGGTCGTTGCTGGCCAGCGTGGTCTTTGCGTTGTTGTTCCTGTTTGGCGGGCATCTGTTTATCGAGATGCAGACCGACATTCCGAGCGTGCGCGAAACCGCCTTCCAGTACCTGCCGTATCTGGCACTGCTGCCGCTGATTGCGGTGTGGAGTTATTTGCTCGACGGCCTGTTTATCGGCGCCACCCGTGCCCGGGAAATGCGCGATGCGATGCTGATCAGCGTGGTCATCGCCTTCCCCGCCGCCTGGGCGCTGCACGGCTCTGGCAACCATGGGCTGTGGGTAAGTTTTCTGCTGTTTATGGTGCTGCGCAGCCTGACTCTTGGCATGTATGCGTGGCGGATGCAGCGCAAGGACCAGTGGTTCACTGCCCGGGCATGACCTTTCAGGCAAAAAAAAACGCTGACCCCTGCAATGCACAGGTCAGCGTAGTTCAGTCAACGAGGACTGTGCCGGGCAATCAGTGGCTCGACAGGTACGACGAACGGGTCAGGCCCAGACGCAGCGCGTCCAGGTACTGGGTACGTTCCTTGGCGCTGATGTTGGCGCTGGCCACTTTGTCACGGTAGTGATTCATCAACTCTTCGGGCGACAAGTGCACGTAGCGCAGCATGTCTTCGATGGTGTCGTGAGTCTCGATACCGGCGTGATAAACGCTGCCATCTGCATTCTGGTAGATGTTCACCGAGTCGGTGTCACCGAACAGGTTGTGCATGTCGCCCAGGATTTCCTGGTAGGCGCCCACCAGGAAGATGCCCAGCAGGTAGTCTTCGCCTTCGTTCAGCCCGTGAACCGGCAGGCTGGTTTCGATGCTCTGCTCGTCAACGTATTGCTTGATCTTGCCATCGGAGTCGCAGGTCAGGTCTTGCAGTACGGCGCGGCGCAGCGGCTCTTCATCCAGACGGTGCAACGGCAGGATCGGCAATACCTGGCCAATCGCCCAGGTGTCCGGCAGGCTCTGGAACACCGAGAAGTTGCAGATGTACTTGTCTGCCAGCTTGTCGTTGAGTTCGTCGAGCACCTGGCGATGGGAACGCTGACGGGCTTTCAACGAGTTGTGCAGGCGACGGCACACAGCGAAGTAGCACTGCTCGGCCAGGGCTTTTTCGGCCAGGTTGATTTTGCCGTCGGCGTACTGGGAAGCGATATCGCTCATGTAGTGCGTGGCACGCCAGTAAGTCTCGGTGACCATTTCAATGTCGGTCGGACCCAGCAGATCAACCAGCCACTGCACGGTTTCAGGCAGGCTTTCCTTGTTCTCGATCAGCGGCACGTCGTCGTTGTGTTTCTCGACGTCGGTCACTTGCACCACCAGCATGGCGTGGTGCGCGGTCAAGGCACGGCCGCTCTCGGAGAAGATGTGCGGGTGCGGCAGGCTTTGCGCGTCACAGAACTCCTTGAGCATGCCCACTACAACACCGGCGTAGTCGTCCATGTCGTAGTTGATCGAGCTGGCGTTGCGCGAGTGCGTGCCGTCGTAGTCCACGCCCAGACCGCCGCCCACGTCGATGTGGTCAACCGGCAGGCCCAGGTTGCGCAGCTCGCCGTAGTAACGGATCGCTTCTTTAAAACCGTGCTGGTAGTCCGCCAGGTTGGCGATCTGCGAGCCCATATGAAAGTGCAGCAGGCGGATGCCCTGATCCAGGCCGGCAGCGCGGAAGCGCTCGACCACAGACAGCAATTGCGCGGCAGACAGACCGAATTTGGATTTCTCGCCGCCGGTGTCAGCCCACTTGCTCGATGCCAGGGACGACAGACGCACGCGCAGGCCCACTTGCGGCTTGACCTTGAGCGAGGCGGCTTCTTCGATCACCAGGTCTACTTCGGATTCTTTCTCGATCACGATGAAGACGTTGTGGCCCAGCTTCTGGCCCATCAGTGCCAGACGGATGAACTCGCGGTCCTTGTAACCGTTGCAGACGATGGTGCCGCCCTTGGGGGCCAGCGCCAGCACGGCCAGCAGCTCAGGCTTGGAGCCGGCTTCAAGGCCAATCGACACGTCTTTGGTGGCGATGATGTTCTCGATCACCGCTTCTTGCTGGTTCACCTTGATCGGGTATAGCGCGGTGTACTTGCTCTGGTATTCCAGGCGTTCGATGTTGGAATCGAAGGCGCCGGTCAACTGACGTACACGGTCTTGCAGGATATCCGGGAAACGCACCAGCAACGGCAAGGACAAACCGCTGGTCTTGCGCAGTTCGTCGACTTGCTCGTACAGGTCGATGGGCGAGCTGTTCGGGCCGTTCGGACGGACTTCTACGCGACCGGCTTCATTGATCGCGAAATACCCGGCCCCCCAATGACGAATCCCATAAACGCTGCGGCTGTCCGCAACTGTCCATTGGCTGCCATCGTCTTTGCGTGTGCGTCGTACGGACATCGAAGTCCCCTATAAATAAGTCAAATAGCCCAGCCTGAAAGCAGGCTGGCGCAGTCTAAAGTGTGAAAGTGACGATTAGTCAGACCCTGACAACAGCGCCGAGTTTAGAAACCCGTGATAACAGGCTCTGTGAAAACCATGGCGAGCACAATCTGGCAGGCCCTTCAGGCGCCAGATCAGCTATGCGGTGGTTTTCACAGAGGCTGCTAGCCGCCGGACTTCCTGGCTTTGAACCCGTGTTTGACCAGCTCGGCCAGCAGCAGTTCGACGTGGTCGCCCTGGATCTCGATGATGCCGTCTTTCAACGCGCCACCGGTGCCGCAACGTTTTTTCAACGCCGTGGCCAGGTCTTTGAGCGCGTCTTCGGCCAGCGGTACGCCGGTGATGGTCGTCACCGTCTTGCCGCCACGGCCTTTGCTTTCGCGACGCACGCGGGCAATGCCATCACCTTCGGGGATCAGGGTTTGTTTGCAGGTACAGGCGTCCACCGGCTGGCGACAGTCCGGACAGTGACGACCTGCGTCGGTGGAAAATACCAGGCCACCAAGGGCGGCGAAGGATGCGGCTTTTTTGGCCACCGGCAATCCTCATTCGGAGGACAAATAATTGGCCGGTGCATGACGCTGCTGCGCCAAGGTGTACCGACCGCGAAGCCCCACTCTGGCAGGGGCAGCGCAACTCAGGGGGAAAACCGCCTGAGCCTGAAAAAGGTCGCGCAGTGTAACGACAAAATCGCTGCTGCCCAATAGCCAATCGGCGGCAATTTTCAAAGCTGCAACCCCGAACTTGTGGGAGCGGGCTTGCTCACTATGGGATCGCTGCGGTGTAACTGAAAAACCGGGGCGTCTGAATCGCGAGCAAGCCCGCTCCCACAGGGGGAAAAGGGGTTAATTGGGCGTTTTGATCTGGGCCAGATAGCGCTTGAGCGCATCCAGCGAATCAGGGCAGTACTCCTGTTGCGTGCTCAAGTGCAGCGCCTCGTCCAACGGCATGAAGCAGGCGTTCTGGACTTCTTCGGGCTGCACGTGCAACGGCCCGTCCCACACAGCCGAAAACACCGCGCACCACAGGTGGTTGTGTTCACCTTCAAAGTAAAACCGCTCATGGGCCGTCAGCGCTACGCCACTCACGCCCAGTTCCTCTGCCAGCTCACGGGCCGCTGATTCGGCGTAGCTCTCATCCACGCCCACCATGCCGCCCGCAGCCACATCCCAAAACCCGGGATAAAGCGCTTTGCTCAGGGTGCGCTGATGCACACACAGCTCGCCGGCAGAGTTGAACAGAAGGATAAAAGTGCCGCGCCCGATCAGCCCCCGCTCTCGCAATTGCTGACGGGGCAAGCCGCCCAACCGTTGATCATCACGATCAACCCAGGCCACCATTTCCAGATCAGAGGCCGCACGGTGTGCGGCCTCCAGCGCTGAAATAGGCATCAACTCAGCCCTGGGACAACAATTGGCGCAGGTCCATGACCGCCGCGTTGGCGCGGGATATGTAGTTGGCCATGACCAGCGAGTGGTTGGCCAGCACGCCATAGCCGCTGCCATTGAGGATCATCGGGCTCCAGACCGGCTCCTGAGCCGCTTCCAGCTCACGAATGATCTGGCGCACGCTGACCGTGGCGTTCTTTTTGGCCAGCACGTCAGCAAAGTCGACTTCGATGGCGCGCAGCAAGTGCGACAGGGCCCAGGCCTGGCCGCGGGCTTCGTAGAACACGTTGTCGATCTGCATCCACGGTGTTTCGACCACTTCCTCATCAACCACCGGCACCTGGCCCGGTTGCAGGCTTTCGGTTTTCAGCGCGCTGTTGAGCTTGACCCGCCCGACGCTGGCCGACAGGCGTTGCGACAAGGAACCCAGACGGGTCCCCACATCGCCCAGCCAGTTGTTCAGGTTGTCGGCGCGGGCATAGAACAGGGCGTTTTTCTGATTCGGATCAGACAGGCGCGCCTGATAGCGGCTCAGGGAGTTGATGCCTTCCTGGTACTCGGACTCGGTGGACGGCAGCATCCAGCTTTTATTGTCGAAGTTGAAACGCGGCTCGGCCTTGGCCAGATCCGCATCTTCCGCCGACTGCGACTGCGAGCGGGCGAAGTCTTTGCGCAGGGCGCGGGTCAGGTCGCGCACCTGGACCAGCACGCCGTATTCCCAACTTGGAATGTTGTCCAGAAAGATCCCGGGCGGGAAACGGTCGTTGGACAGGTAACCGCCCGGCTTGTTGAGCAACGTACCGGCAACGCTCTTGAGGGTTTCGACGGTCGTGAAGCCCGGCACCATCTGCTTGCCTTCTTTCTCGGCCGCCACCTGGGCGTTTTGCTGAACCGGGAACAGGTCCGGCTCCTGGCTCCAGTACCAGCCCACCCCCAGGCACACCAGCGCGTAGATACCCACCAGCACTGCGATCGAGCGGCTCAATAGAATGCTTTTGAAATAGCCACGCGACTGTGTCTTCGTCTCTTTGACCGACTCACGGGCACTGCCCTCACGTTTTTTCCAGTCCAGCATGGCTATATCCTTTCAAATGCTTGATTCAACGGTTCGACCACAACCCTAACCCATCGTGCCTTGCGTGCACGCTTTTTATCGGGGGGCATGTAAGCCCGGCACTATAGAACAAGCGCGCAGGCGATAGGCAATATGGCTGCCCGCCAGTTAATTTCAAGCAGAAACTCGTACATTTCAAACCAGGTGCTAGCATAGAGCCATCATTCGATCTCAGCATGCCCACCAACCAGCAGCCAGGATATGACCGAGCAAGAAGACCCCAGTCGCGAACGCCTGAAAAACCACTTTGCCCAGCGGGTCACGCATCAGGCACGCCAGATCCTTGAGATATGGCAACGGTTACTGGCCAATGAATGGTCCCCCGCAGGGCTGACCGAGCTCAACGACGCCAACTTGCGCCTGCTGCGTTTTGCCGAGCGGTTCGAGCAGCCCGAACACACCGAGCTGGCCCAGGCCATCAATGTTGCGCTGCAAGACATGGCGGCCAATCACAGCCGCCTGAGCAGCCCGATCATCACCGAGCTCAACCGCCTGATGCAGCGCCTGTCGCGCACGGGCCTGCGCCAGGGCGACCTGATGGCCCACATCTGCCTGCCGCCGCTGCGCAAGCCGGTGTACATCCTGCTGCACGATCTGGAGCGCGCCGAGCGACTGGCCAGGCAACTGGAGTTTTTCGAACTCAGCGCCCGGGCGTTCTGCGATTTGACGACTTTCCGCCACGCCATGGCCGAGCGCCATCCGGCCGCCATTGTGATGGACGTTGACTTCTGCGGCCCCGGCCGGGGCCTGGAACTGGCTGCCGAGGCCCAGATCGGCCTTGAGCAGAAACTGCCGCTACTGTTCTTCAGCCTGCATGAAACCGACACCCCGACCCGCCTGGCCGCCGTGCGCGCAGGCGGGCAAGCGTTTATGACCGGTACCCTCGAAGCCTCCAGCCTGATGGAGAAAATCGAGGTCCTGACCTGCGTCGCGCAGTACGAGCCCTATAAAGTGCTGATCATTGACGACTCGCGGGCCCAGGCCCTGCATACCGAACGCCTGCTCAACAGTGCCGGGATTGTCACCCGCACGCTGATCGATCCGATTCAGGCCATGGCCGAGCTGGCGGAGTTTCAACCTGACCTGATCATCCTCGACATGTACATGCCCACCTGCACCGGCACTGAACTGGCCAAGGTAATTCGCCACAACGACCGCTACGTCAGCGTGCCGATCATCTACCTGTCGGCCGAAGACGACATGGACAAGCAGCTCGATGCCATGAGCGAAGGCGGCGACGACTTCCTGACCAAACCCATCCAGCCGCGCCATCTGATCACCACCGTGCGCAACCGCGCCGCCCGCGCCCGCCACCTCAAGGCGCGGATGGTGCGTGACAGCCTGACCGGGCTGTACAACCACACCCATATCCTGCAACTGCTCGAAGACTGCACCTTTCGCGCCCGCCGCGAGAATCGCCCGCTGAGCTTTGCGATGCTTGACCTGGACCACTTCAAACACGTCAACGATGGCTACGGCCACCCGATGGGCGACCGGGTGATCAAAAGCCTCGCGCTGTTCCTCAAGCAGCGCCTGCGCAAAACCGACTTTATTGGCCGATACGGCGGCGAAGAGTTTGCCATTGTGATGCCGGACACCGATGAAGAGTCGGCCTATAAGGTGCTCAACCAGATCCGCCAACGCTTTGCCGAGATTCACTACCCCGCGCAGCCCGCAGACCTGTCGTGCTCATTCAGCGCCGGCGTGGTGCAAATGCAGGGCGACGCGGACAGCCTGCAAATGGCCTCCCAGGCTGACGAAGCGCTGTACCGTGCCAAACATAATGGCCGCAATCAGGTGCAGCATTTCCATCAGACAAGGCCAAGTGCCACTATTTGTGCCGAATTGCTGGAATCCGTCACACCGCTGTAACCCAAGTGCAATAACTTTTGCCGCTTCTTACTGTGTAGTAGGCAAAAACCCACATGCGCCTGAAGCTGCTAACCAACCTCAACACCCTGTTGCTGGTCGCCGTGTGCCTCGCCCTGGGCGCAACCTTGTGGTGGTCGCAACAGGCGCTGGAACGCCCTTTCCTTTTGATGGAGCGCTATTTGAGCCTGTCGCAGCAGTTCCAGAATAACGTCGCGCGCAATATCGAGGACTACCTCGCCAGCGGCGATGCCGTGCGCCTGAGCGATGCCAACAGCGCCCTCGAATCCCTCAAGACCGGGCTCGGGCCTTTGCCGCCGGCACTGGCCGATGCATTGCGTCCCAGCCTTGAGAACCTGAGCACCTACAGCAATACCGAACTGCTGGCCGCCGGTAAACTGGCCGGCGACCCGCAGGCCCTGCTGCTGCAGGCCGAGCGCGAATTGGGCGCCAGCCTCGAACAGTTCGGCCAATACGCCAGCGACGCGGCTTCAGCCGAGGCCCGGGCCTATCTGCCCTTGCTGCTGACAGCCTCGCAACACCTGGCCAAGCTGTCCCTGAGCCGCGACAAACTGGTCAGCAGCGGGCGCAGCGAGCTTGCCGGTGATGTGGAGCGCGAGCTGGACGGCATTGAGCGCCAGGCCCGGCAAATCGACAGCCTGCCCTTGCTCGGCGTGAGCAGCAACAGCGCCTCGGGCACCGACGACTTTGCCGCAATGATGGGCCTTGAATCCACCGCAACGGCCCAGGCCGAGGACGCCGGGGTTGGCCTCAAGCGCGAACTCAACAACCTGCTGAGCCGCTACCCGGCAGAGCTCAAACGCACCCAGGCCCAAATCGGGCAACGCAGCCAGCTCAGCGCTGCCACCCACCTCAAACTCGACGCCGTCCAGCAGGCCATCGCCGGACTGGAACCCGTGGTGCGCGCCCAGCATGGCCAGATCCAGAATGAAGTGCGGCTGATTCAGGGGCTGATGATTGGCCTGATCCTGTTGATCGCGCTGCTGATCGACACCCTGCAGCGCAAACTGGCGCGGGTGCTGACGTATCTGGCACCGCTGCTGTCGACCTGGGCCGAAGGCGACTTCAGTCGCGACATCCAACTGGGCAAGACCAACCGCGAACTGCGTGACATCGAGTCCTCCCTCAACCGCCTGCGCACCTACCTGGTGAACCTGGTGGGCACCCTGCGCCTGAATGCCGAACAGGTGGCCGGCAGCAGCCAGACCCTGGCCGAACTGAGCACCGGCCTGCACGGCGGCGCAGAGCGCCAGGCCGGTGACACCGCGCAAATCCGCGACGCGCTGGGCGAGCTGGAGGCGACTATTTCCCAGGTCGCAGGCGATGCCAGCCAGGCCGCCGATGCCAGCCGCAGCGCAGGACTGGCCGTGGCCCAGGGGCAGCGCGTGATTGGCCAAAGCCTGACCGGGCTGCACGCCCTGGTGGGGGAAGTGCAGGGCAACGCGCAAACCATCGAACGCCTGGCCGAAGAGTCGGCCACCATCGGCGGCGTATTGACCGTTATTCGCTCCATTGCCGACCAGACCAACCTGCTGGCGCTCAACGCCGCCATTGAAGCGGCCCGCGCCGGTGAAATGGGCCGCGGTTTTGCGGTGGTCGCCGAAGAGGTGCGCTCACTGGCCCAACGTACCGCGGGCGCCACCAACGAGATCCAGACCCTGATTGCCGGGCTGCAACTGGCCGCCCGTCAATCGGTTGAAGGCATACGCGCACAAGTGACCCACGCCCAGGCCACTGCCCGGCAGGCCCAGGCGGCGGATGGCGCACTGGATGAAATTGTCGGGGCGATCGCAACCATCTCGGACACCGCCGTGCGCATTGCCGACGTCACCGCCCAACAGACCGGGGCCGTCAGCGAGATCCGCGATCACAGCGAACGCATCCACGTGCTGGGCGACGAAAACCTGCAACGCATCGGCATTGCCCGTGATCAAAGCCAGCAGTTACTGACGCTGGGGGCCGAGCTCAATACTGCCGTGCAGGCGTTTCGGGTGTAAGCCGCCCCCCTTGTGGGAGCGGGCTTGCTCGCGATGCAGACGACTCGGTCTACCTCCATGACCACGGTGATGCAATCGCGAGCAAGCCCGCTCCCACACCCCCACATACCCATGCACCGCGCTATCATGCCCCCACGTTTGATCTGCGAGAGACCTATGCGCCGCCTGTTTTTGATTCTGTGTTTGCTGTTTGCCGTTCCCGCCATGGGCGCCGGGCTGCTGGATAACCGCCCCAGCGCAACCTTGGGCGCGATCAATAACAGCAGCGATTTTTTGCCGGTGCGCGAAGCGTTCAAGCTGAACCTGATCGACAGCCCCCCCGAGACGATCAAGCTGCGCTTTGTGCCCACCGAAGGCTATTACCTGTATCGGCACAAGTTCGGCTTCAAGACCGAGCCCGCCGACATCGCCCTCGGCACACCTCAATTGCCGCCCGGCGAGGCCAAGCACGACGAGTACTTTGGCGACGTCGAGGTCTATCACGGCATTCTCGATGTGGATATTCCACGCCCGACCAACGATCAGCGCCCGTTTACCCTGGTGGTCACCTATCAAGGCTGCGCCGACAAGGGTTTGTGCTACCCGCCCGAAACCGAACGCCTGAACATCGATGGCGCCGCAGCCCCGGCCGACAGCGCCCCCGCCACCTCGTGGAGCTGGCGTGAGCTGGCACTGTTTTTCCTCGCCGGGATCGGCCTGACATTCACCCCGTGCGTACTGCCGATGCTGCCGATCCTGTCAGGCGTGGTGTTGCGCGGTCAGGTGGGCGGGCTGCGCGGGTTCAGCCTGTCGCTGGCCTATGTGCTGCCGATGGCCGCCTGTTTTGCCCTGCTGGGTGCACTGATGGGCATGTTCGGCGCACAACTCAACCTGCAGGCGCGCCTGCAATCGGTATGGGTACTGGTGCCGTTCGCGCTGTTCTTCGGGATTTTTGCCCTGGCCATGTTTGGTGTGTTCGAGCTGAAGTTGCCGCAAGCCATCAGCAACCGCCTCGACCGCGTCGCCAATCGCACCCAGGGCGGCTCGCTGTGGGGGGCCGCCGTACTGGGCGTGGTCTCCAGCCTGCTGGTTTCGCCCTGCGTGTCCGCACCGCTGGCCGGGGCCTTGCTCTACATCAGTGCCAGTGGCGATGCGCTGGGCGGCGGCTTGAAGCTGTTCGCCCTCGGCCTGGGCATGGGCGCGCCGCTGCTGCTGGTGGCCACCGGTGGCGCCGCCTGGCTGCCGAAAAGCGGTCCGTGGCTGGTCAGCGTGAAAAACGCCATCGGCGTGTTGCTGCTCGGCCTGGCTATCGGTCTGCTCAGCCGCGTGCTGCCGGGATCGGTAACGTTGCTGTTGATCGGCTTGCTGGCGGTAGGCGTGAGCCTGTTTCTGGGCACCCTGGAGTTCGCCTGCAAGGCCCCGCGCCAGCGGCTGGCGCAACTGCTGGGGCTGTTTTTGCTGGTCTACGGGCTGGCCTGCTGGTACGGCGCCCTGAGCGGTCAAAGCGATCCGTTCAACCCCATCGGCCACTCGCAGCCCGCCACTGCGGCCGTGACCGCCACCGAGCAAGCGACCGGCCACTGGCTCACCGTCAGCACCCCGGCCGAGCTGGACAGCGCGCTGGCCCGGGCCAAGGCTGCCGGCCAGCCGCTGTTACTGGACTGGTACGCCGACTGGTGCATCAGCTGCAAAGTGATCGAGCACGAAGTGCTGAACAACCCCCGGGTACTGGAGTTGCTCAAGGGTTACCGGCTGGTGCGTTTCGATATCACCGCCAGCAATGCCGAGCAACGCGCCCTGCTCGATCAGTACAAATTGTTCGGCCCGCCAGCGCTGATGTTCTTTGGCAAAAACGGCACCGAAAAAAGTGACCAGCGGGTCATTGGCGAGATCAATGCAGCGGACTTCGCCGAACGTGTCGCCAACGCGAATGACCAGATCTAGAGCCTTGGTCACAAACTTTGCGCGAACATCGGGCATCGTGCTGGCTATTGCAGTTAACTGGACAGCGAATCCGCTTTTCGGCATAGTCGCCCGGCACTGACAACTGCACTCAGATAATAAGGAACAGCAGATGGCGACTTTCCTGGTTCTTCACGGCCCCAACCTGAACCTGCTCGGCACCCGCGAGCCGGGCGTCTACGGCGCAACTACCCTGGCGCAAATCAATCAGGATCTGGAACAAAGGGCCCGTGATGCGGGGCACCATCTGCTCTACCTGCAAAGCAATGCCGAGTATGAATTGATCGACCGGGTCCATGCCGCACGCAATGAAGGCGTGGACTTCATTCTGATCAACCCGGCTGCTTTTACCCACACCAGCGTGGCATTACGTGACGCGCTGCTGGCGGTGAGCATCCCATTCATCGAAGTGCATTTGTCTAACGTGCACAAACGCGAACCTTTCCGCCATCACTCCTACTTCTCCGACGTTGCGGTAGGTGTGATCTGCGGCCTTGGCGCCAGCGGTTATCGACTGGCCTTGGAGGCCGCCCTGGAACAGCTTGAACTACAAGCTAAACGCCCCTGACAGACCCATTGGGAGTTGACGATTCATGGATATCCGTAAAGTTAAGAAACTGATCGAGCTGCTGGAAGAGTCCGGCATCGACGAGCTGGAAATCAAAGAAGGCGAAGAGTCCGTACGCATCAGCCGCCACAGCAAGACTCCAGCGCAACAGTTCTACGCGCCGGCTCCAATGCAAGCGCCTGCCGCTGCTCCAGTTGCTGCCGCTCCGGTTGCCACTGTGACCGAAGCGCCTGCTGCTCCAAAACTGAACGGTTTTGTGGTCAAGTCGCCAATGGTCGGTACGTTCTACCGCACCCCGGCACCAACTTCGCCTGCCTTCGTTGAAGTTGGCCAGACCGTCAAGGTCGGCGACACCATTTGCATCGTTGAAGCGATGAAAATGATGAACCACATCACGGCCGAAAAAGCCGGTGTTATCGAATCCATCCTGGTAGAGAACGGTCAGCCGGTTGAATTCGACCAACCGCTGTTCACCATCGTTTGAACCACGGGGAGCCAACGATGTTGAAGCCTCAGAAGCTGGAAAAAGTCCTGATCGCCAACCGTGGCGAGATTGCTTTGCGCATCCTGCGGGCGTGCAAGGAAATGGGGATCAAGACCGTCGCGGTGTACTCCACTGCCGACAAAGAGCTGATGCACCTGGGCCTGGCAGACGAAACCGTCTGCATCGGTCCCGCACCGGCCAACCTGTCTTACCTGCACATTCCGGCCATCATCGCGGCCGCCGAAGTCACCGGCGCCACGGCGATTCACCCGGGCTACGGCTTTTTGGCTGAAAACGCCGATTTCGCCGAGCAAGTCGAAAAATCCGGCTTTGCCTTCATCGGCCCGAAAGCCGACACCATTCGCCTGATGGGCGACAAGGTTTCGGCCAAGCACGCCATGATCGCTGCAGGTGTGCCAACGGTTCCAGGTTCTGACGGCCCTCTGCCTGAAGACGAAGAAACCGCGCTGCGCATCGGTCGTGAAGTCGGCTACCCGGTGATCATCAAGGCCGCTGGCGGCGGCGGTGGTCGCGGCATGCGCGTTGTGCACCGTGAAGAAGACCTGATCGAAGCCGCCAAGCAGACTCGCGAAGAAGCCGGCGCCTGGTTCAGCAACCCGATGGTCTACCTCGAAAAATACCTGACCAACCCACGTCACGTGGAAGTCCAGGTAATTTCCGATGGCCAGGGCAATGCGATCCACCTGGGCGACCGCGATTGCTCGCTGCAACGTCGTCACCAGAAGGTTCTGGAAGAAGCTCCGGCACCGGGCATCGACGAAACCGCACGCGCCGAAGTTCTGGCTCGCTGCGTCAAGGCGTGCGTCGACATCAACTACCGTGGCGCGGGCACTTTCGAGTTCCTGTACGAAAATGGTCGCTTCTACTTCATCGAGATGAACACTCGTGTGCAAGTAGAGCACCCGGTGTCCGAAATGGTCACTGGCATCGACATCCTCAAAGAGATGTTGAGCATCGCGGCAGGCAACAAGTTGTCCTTCACCCAGGCTGACGTGAAAATTCACGGTCACTCGCTGGAATGCCGGATCAACGCTGAAGACCCGGCGACGTTCATGCCGAGCCCAGGCATGGTCAAGCACTTCCACGCACCGGGCGGCAACGGCGTTCGCGTCGATTCGCACCTGTACAGCGGCTACAAGGTTCCGTCCAACTACGACTCCCTGATCGGCAAGCTGATCACCTGGGGCTCGACCCGTGACGAAGCCATGGCGCGCATGCGCAATGCCCTGGACGAAATCGTGGTCGACGGGATCAAAACCAACATCCCGCTGCACCGCGATCTGGTGAATGACGAAGGCTTCTGCAAAGGCGGCGTCAACATTCACTACCTGGAACACAAACTGGCTAACAAGTAAGTTTGATTCCTGATCAACAAAGCCGCTTTCGAGCGGCTTTGTTGTTTGCGGGAGGCTCGCAACCGCCCTTGTGGGAGCGGGCTTGCTCGCGATACAGACGACCTGGCATTGCAGGTCGACCGCAGGTGATGCCATCGCGAGCAAGCCCGCTCCCACAACAGGACAACTGCGGCTACCTGGCTTTTCATCGTTTTTGATTACCCCACCGCCAGCCCGCTCGCGTAAACTTGCGCGCTTCTCGCAGCCCGTCCGGCTGCACATTCCTATTTTTCAAAGGTGCCCGCCATGCCTTGGCTGCAAGTACGCCTCGCCATCAGCCCGGAACAAGCCGAAACCTACGAAGACGCGTTCCTCGAAGTCGGTGCCGTTTCAGTCACGTTCATGGACGCTGAAGACCAGCCGATCTTCGAACCCGAGCTCAACACCACTCCACTGTGGTCGCACACCCATTTGCTGGCATTGTTCGAAGGCGGCACCGAAGCCGAACTCGTGCTGTCCCATCTGGAACTGCTGACCGGCTCGCCCCTGCCTGAACACCACGCCGAAGTCATCGAAGACCAGGACTGGGAACGCAGCTGGATGGATAACTTCCACCCGATGCGCTTCGGCCAGCGCCTGTGGATCGTGCCAAGCTGGCACGCCGCTCCGGAACCGGACGCGGTGAACCTGCTGCTCGATCCGGGCCTGGCCTTCGGTACCGGCACCCACCCGACTACCGCACTGTGCCTGGAATGGCTCGACGGTCAGGACCTGAAGGACTGCGACGTTCTGGACTTCGGCTGCGGCTCGGGGATCCTGGCCATCGCCGCCCTGCTGCTGGGCGCCAAACAGGCCATCGGTACCGACATCGACGTGCAGGCGCTGGAAGCCTCCCGCGACAACGCCGGGCGCAACAACATCGCCCAAGAGCTGTTCCCGCTGTACCTGCCTGAAGACCTGCCTCAGGTTCAGGCCGATGTGGTGGTGGCCAACATCCTGGCCGGCCCGCTGGTTTCGCTCGCACCGCAACTGTCGAGCCTGGTCAAGCCGGGTGGCCGTCTGGCACTGTCGGGCATCCTTGCCGAACAGGGCGAAGAAGTCGCGGCGGCTTATGCCAAAGACTTTGATCTGGACCCGATTGCCAATCGCGATGGCTGGGTGCGCATCAGTGGTCGTCGGCGCTAGAATGCACGTCTGCCTAACCCGGATGGCCGCATGAGCGATAGCTTCGTTACACAGTGCCCACATTGCCAGACCAGCTTTCGCGTGCGCCACGCCCAATTGGGCATGGCTCGCGGAGTGGTGCGCTGTGGCGCCTGCCTGCAAGTGTTCAATGCTGCACAGCAACTGCTGAACCAAAGCACTGAAACAGAGCAGCCGCCTGCCGCAGCGACGCCTCCTGAGGCAACACCCGAGGCCGTCGAACCGCCTGCCGCGCCCAGGGCGGCCACCCCGGCGCCCTGGCAGAGCAGCGAACTGGACCTCGACCATCTGGATCTGGACGAAGAACTCGCCCGGCTCGAAGAGCGTGAAATCCAGCCCAGCAAAAGCTTCGGCCAGCCACACAAGGCCAAAAGCAGTTCGCTGAGCGCCAGTCGCGAAACGTCCGAGCCAGAAGAAGCCCAATGGGCTGGCAGCCTGTTCAGCGACTCTGCGGCGGATCGCGCCGAGAACGCCAAGGTGACCGGGCAAGCGGTAGAGCTCGCCAAAACCGGGCGTACCGAACCGTCGTTGTCTCTGGACCTCGACGAGCCGGACGATACCCCGCCGCTCAAGCTCTCGGTGGACGACGACCTCGACCCGCCGCTGCCGGGCGAACGCCTGTCTGCGACCGATGACGAGGACGACGAACTCCCCGGGCCGGCGCCGGCCGGCAAAGACAAGCACAAGCGCAGCGAGCCGGCCATGCGTGACGAAGCGTTGCTCGACCTGGTCGACGACCCCTTGCACCTGGACTGGCAAAAGCGTCGCACGCCCTGGGGCAAGCGCCTGCTCTGGACCCTGCTGGTGCTACTGGCCGGCGCGGCACTGGCCGGGCAATACATCGCCAATCACTTCGACGAACTGGCGCGCCAGGACCAGTACCGCCCGATCTTCCAGCAGCTGTGCCCGCAGATTGGCTGTACCGTGCCGTCCAAAGTCGATATCGACCGGATCAAAAGCAGCAATCTGGTAGTGCGCAGCCACCCCGAATTCACCGGTGCACTGGTGGTGGATGCCATCCTCTACAACCGTGCACCGTTCTCCCAGCCTTTCCCGCTGCTGGAGCTGCGCTTCGCCGACATCAACGGCAAAATGATCGCCAGTCGTCGCTTCAAACCCGGGGAATACCTGACCGGCGACTTGTCCAAGGCCGAAATGCCGCCACAAACCCCGATTCATATAGCCCTGGACATCCTGGACCCGGGCCCCAAGGCCGTGAACTACAGCCTGAGTTTTCACTCGCCCGAGTGAGCGCCGTTGCGCCTGGCCTTAGGCGTCAAGTTGCGACTTTAAAGCGAACCACCTTGTGCCTTGCAGCTTGAAGCGTGTCACTTGCAGCTGCTTTTCCGCCTTTGCTGTTCAATTTTTATCCAATTGCGTCTTTAACCAGTCATCGAGAGCGGGTATCATGCCAACCCTTTTTCGAACTCCCAAGATCCGGCCCCACAACAGGGAAGTCCTATGTCGGCGGTACGCATCGGCCCATATACATTGCACAACGGTTTGATTCTCGCCCCCATGGCGGGCGTCACCGACCAGCCCTTTCGTCAGCTTTGTCGACGGATGGGTGCAGGCCTGGTTGTTTCGGAAATGGTCACCAGTGACATGAGTCTCTGGAACAGCCGAAAATCGCGCCTGCGCATGATTCACGACGGTGATCCCGAGCCTCGCTCGGTACAGATCGCCGGCGGTGATGCGCAAATGCTGGCAGACGCCGCCAGGGCCAATGTGGAGCTGGGCGCACAGATTATTGACATCAACATGGGTTGCCCGGCAAAGAAGGTCTGCAACAAGGCCGCCGGCTCCGCATTGCTGAAAGACGAAGCACTGGTAAACGAGATCCTGCAGGCCGTTGTGGCTGCTGTGGATGTGCCGGTTACCCTGAAGATCCGTACCGGCTGGGACCGGGATAACAAGAACGGCCTGACGGTGGCAAAAATCGCCGAACAAGCCGGGATCACAGCGCTTGCGGTGCACGGCAGAACCCGTGCCGACCTGTACACCGGCGAAGCCGAGTACGACACCATTGCCGCCATCAAGCAGGCCGTGTCGATTCCGGTCTTTGCCAACGGCGACATCGATTCACCCCACAAGGCCCGGCACGTGCTGCACGCAACCGGCGCCGACGGACTGTTGATTGGCAGGGCGGCCCAGGGGCGGCCCTGGATTTTTCGCGAGATTGATCACTACCTGCGTACCGGCGATCTGCTGCCGGCACCGGAGATGGATGAAGTGGAACGTATTCTGCTAGAGCATCTGGCTGCATTGCATACCTTCTATGGGGAGGTACTGGGCGTTCGTATTGCCCGCAAGCACGTCGGTTGGTATCTGGCAACCTTGCCGGGCGCCAAGGAGTTTCGCGCCCACTTCAATCGTTTAGAAGATACGGAAGCACAATGCGCCAACGTTCAGGCGTTTTTCGCCGAACGACACAAGAGCCTGGTGACAGGGGACGAAGGATGGGTGGCCGCATGACGATGATGACCGAGACATTAGTGAGTGGAACAACGCCCGTGAGCGACAACGTCAACTTGAAACAGCACCTCAATACACCGAGCGAAGAAGGTCAGACCCTTCGCGGGAGTGTCGAAAAGGCGCTGCACAATTATTTCGCCCACCTGGAGGGCGCTGAAGTCACGGACGTCTACAACCTGGTACTTTCCGAAGTCGAGGCTCCCCTTCTCGAGTGCGTCATGAACTACGTCAAGGGCAACCAGACCAAGGCCTCCGAGCTGCTGGGCCTCAATCGCGGCACCTTGCGCAAAAAGCTCAAACAGTACGATCTGCTGTAAGCATTCAATCAAACCTGAAAGGCGTCCCCGTAAAACGGGCCGCCTTTTTTGCTGACTCCTTTGCTTTTGATGGAAATCGAGATGACCGATCAGACTACCCGCCTGCCGATCCGCCGCGCTCTAATCAGCGTTTCCGACAAAACCGGAATCCTTGATTTCGCCCGTGAACTGGAAGCCCTCGGCGTCGAGATCCTGTCCACCGGCGGTACTTTCAAGCTGCTGCAAGACAACGGCGTAGCCGCGGTTGAAGTCGCGGACTACACCGGCTTTGCAGAAATGATGGACGGTCGGGTGAAAACCCTGCACCCGAAAATCCATGGCGGCATCCTTGGCCGTCGCGGCATCGACGACGACATCATGAGCGAGCACGGCATCAAGCCGATCGACCTGGTAGCCGTAAACCTCTATCCGTTTGAAGCCACCATCTCCAAGCCAGGCTGCGACCTGCCGACCGCCATCGAGAACATCGATATCGGCGGCCCGACCATGGTTCGCTCCGCCGCAAAAAACCACAAAGACGTGGCCATCGTGGTGAATGCCAGCGACTACGCCAACGTTCTGGAAAACCTCAAGGCCGGCGGCCTGACCTACGCACAGCGTTTCGACCTGATGCTCAAGGCCTTCGAACACACCGCTGCCTACGACGGCATGATCGCCAACTATCTGGGCACTGTTGACCAGGCCGCACAGACCCTGAGCACAGAAGGCCGCAGCCTGTTCCCGCGCACCTTCAACAGCCAGTTCATCAAGGCTCAGGAAATGCGTTACGGCGAGAACCCGCACCAGAGCGCGGCGTTCTACGTTGAAGCCAAGCCTGCTGAAGTCAGCATCGCCACCGCCACCCAGCTGCAAGGCAAGGAGCTGTCGTTCAACAACGTGGCCGACACCGACGCCGCGCTGGAATGCGTAAAAAGCTTCGTCAAACCGGCTTGTGTCATCGTCAAGCACGCCAACCCGTGCGGCGTGGCCGTAAGCCCGGACGCTGAAGGCGGCATTCGCCAGGCCTACGAGCTGGCTTACGCCACCGACACCGAGTCCGCGTTCGGCGGCATCATCGCCTTCAACCGTGAGCTGGACGCCGAAACGGCCAAGGCCATCGTTGAACGCCAGTTCGTTGAAGTGATCATCGCCCCGTCCGTGAGCGTCGAGGCCCGCGCCATCGTGGCTGCCAAAGCCAACGTTCGCCTGCTGGCCTGCGGCGAATGGAGCGCAGACCGCGCCCCGGCCTGGGACTTCAAACGCGTCAATGGCGGTTTGCTGGTGCAAAGCCGCGACATCCAGATGATCGGCAGCGAAGACCTGAAGGTCGTGACCAAGCGCGCACCGACCGAGCAAGAGATCAACGACCTGATCTTTGCCTGGAAAGTAGCCAAGTACGTGAAGTCCAACGCCATCGTCTACGCCAAGAACCGTCAGACCATCGGTGTCGGCGCGGGCCAGATGAGCCGCGTAAACTCGGCCCGTATTGCTGCGATCAAGGCTGAACATGCCGGTCTGCAAGTACAGGGTTCGGTCATGGCATCGGATGCGTTCTTCCCGTTCCGTGACGGCCTGGACAACGCAGCCAAGGCCGGTATCACCGCCGTGATCCAGCCAGGCGGTTCGATGCGCGACAACGAAGTGATCGCGGCCGCTGACGAAGCCGGCATTGCCATGGTATTCACCGGCATGCGCCACTTCCGTCACTAACGGCACGATCCCATGCAGGCACTGGCTTATGTGGAAGCTGGCTTGCCTGCGATAGCAACACCTCGGCATATCTGAAACACCGAGGTGGCTGTATCGCGGGCAAGCCCGGCTCCCACAAAAGCCCGACCTTCAGGCACCCTAGCGGTGCTCACCAGAATTCAGCGTCATCCGAGGTTTTTGAAATGAATGTTTTGATCATTGGCAGCGGTGGCCGCGAACACGCACTGGCCTGGAAAGTCGCTCAGGACCCACGTGTCACTAAAGTCTTCGTTGCCCCGGGCAACGCCGGTACCGCCATTGAAGCCAAGTGCGAGAACGTCGCTATCGACGTACTGGCCCTTGAGCAGCTTGCGGATTTTGCCGAGAAGAATGTCTCCCTGACCATCGTTGGCCCGGAAGTGCCATTGGTTGCCGGTGTGGTTGATCTGTTCCGCGCCCGCGGCCTGGACTGCTTCGGCCCTACGGCTGGCGCTGCTCAGCTGGAAGGCTCCAAGGCGTTCACCAAGGACTTCCTGGCGCGTCACAAGATCCCGACCGCCGATTACCAGAACTTCACTGAAATCGAACCGGCCCTGGCTTACCTGCAGAAAGTCGGCGCACCGATCGTGATCAAGGCCGACGGCCTGGCAGCAGGCAAAGGCGTGATCGTCGCCATGACCCTGACCGAAGCCGAAGACGCCGTACGCGACATGCTCGCGGGCAACGCGTTTGGCGAAGCCGGTTCGCGCGTCGTGATCGAAGAGTTCCTCGACGGCGAAGAAGCCAGCTTCATCGTGATGGTCGATGGCAAGAACGTCCTGCCAATGGCTACCAGCCAGGACCACAAACGTGTGGGCGACGCCGACACCGGCCCGAACACCGGCGGCATGGGTGCTTACTCCCCTGCCCCGGTAGTCACCGCCGAAGTTCACCAGCGAGTGATGGACCTGGTGATCTGGCCGACCGTGCGCGGCATGGCTGAAGAAGGCAACGTCTACACCGGTTTCCTGTACGCCGGTCTGATGATCGACAAGGCCGGCAACCCGAAAGTCATCGAGTTCAACTGCCGCTTCGGCGACCCGGAAACCCAACCGGTGATGCTGCGTCTGCAATCGAGCCTGGTGTTGCTGATCGAAGCGGCACTGGCCCAGGCGCTGGACAAGGTTGAAGCCCAATGGGACCCGCGTCCGAGCCTGGGTATCGTTCTGGCCGCCGGCGGCTACCCTGGCGACTACGCCAAGGGTGCCGTGATCCACGGTCTGGATGCGGCCGCCAAGCTGGAAGGCAAGGTGTTCCATGCCGGTACCGCCCTCAACGCGGCAGGCGAAGTCGTCACCTCCGGCGGTCGTGTACTGTGCGCGACCGCCATGGGTGACACCGTTCAAGCAGCGCAACACAAGGCTTACGAGCTGGCCAAGGCCATCGAGTGGGACGGCTGCTTCTACCGTAACGATATTGGCTACCGAGCCATTGCACGCGAACGCGGTGAAGATCAGGAATAAGCACTTCACATGGATAGGCAAGGGCCCACAGCCCTTGCCTATCTATTCCAGCCCCGCGCATAGTTATCATCTGACTTCAATCTACGAAGGGATTTCGCCGTGCGCTGGCTAAGGATCGCCACAACTTTAATCGTCAGCCTGCTGACGACCCTGCTCTGTCTCATGCCCGTGCAAGCTGCGTCGGGTACCAGCTGGTCTGTCCTGTCAGATCCCCAGGCTAGCCTGCAGCTGAGCGATGTACGCTCCCCACGCTTATCCAGTCAGTTCAGCCCCGTCGACCTTGCCCGCCTGAGCGCTGCCGAGCCCGGCGAAGTCCTGTGGCTGCGGGTACGCCTGCAACCTGACAAACACGAACAGGTCCTGCGGGTGTTCGCCCCTGATCTGGCCCGTCTGGACATGTACGTGTTCGATGATCAAAAACTGATCAGCGAAATCAACACCGGTGCCGCCTTACCCCTGGACAACAAACCCCTGCCGAGCAGTGATTACCTGTTGCCCCTGCCCCAAAGCGCCAAAGCCCTGGATGTATACCTGCGCATGGTCTCCGACCATCAACTGCGCCCCCACATTACCCTCGACACTGCCGTCATGCTGGCCGCCAACCAGAACAAGCCCTTGCTCTACGGCCTGTTGCTCGGCTGCATTTCGATGCTGTTGCTGCAGAACATCATTCGCTTCATCTTCAGCCGCTCGCCCAGCAGCTTGTGGCTCGCCATCTGTGAAGCGCTGCTGATGACCAGCTCAATACTGTTCCTGAACCTGCTGGACCCCTGGCTCCCCGACTGGAGCGGTACACGCATCCCCGGCGCCTACCTGACACTGCTGCTGACCGCCCCCTGCGGGCTGATGTTTACCTACAGCTTTTTTGCGAACCGCGGCTCGCATCCGCTGCACAAGTTGTTGCTGCTGGACATTCTGATCATCACGCTCGGCGGCCTGCTGTTGCTGTTTATCGACAACCTGGCGCTTAACCTCATCACCTACGCCCTGGTCGGGCTGGCGAGCATCAGCATCCTGGCGGTCTCGATTTACCACTGGCAACAGGGCTACCGCCCGGCCCGCATGTTTGTCGCCGCGATGGTGATTTTCAATATCGGCACCCTGGTGATTCTCCCCGCGCTGCTGGGCCTGACCCTGATCGCCCCGCAAGAACTGGTTCTGGCGCTGATGTTGATCATCTGCATCAGCGGCTTCTTGATGAGCATCGCCGTCAGCGAGCGCAATCGCAGCATCACCCAGGACCAATTCAGCATCAGCCGCGATCTGGCCGCCAGTAACGCCGAGGTGAACGCCAAGGCCGAGTTCCTGGCCAAGATCAGCCATGAGATCCGTACCCCCATGAACGGCGTTCTGGGCATGACCGAGCTGCTGCTGGGCACGCCGCTGTCGGTCAAGCAACGCGACTACGTGCAGACCATCCACAGCGCGGGCAACGAGTTGCTGACGCTGATTAACGAGATCCTCGATATCTCCAAACTCGAATCAGGCCAAATCGAGCTGGACGACGTGCAGTTCGACCTCAACGCCCTGATCGAAGACTGCCTGAGTATTTTCCGCACCAAAGCCGAGCAACAGAACGTCGAACTCATCAGCTTTATCCAGCCCCAGGTACCCCGGGTGATCAGCGGTGATCCCACGCGCCTGCGCCAAACCCTGCTGAGCCTGCTGGAAAGCTCCCTGAAGAAGACCGATGAAGGCGAGATCCTGATCGTTGTCGCCCTGGAAGATCGCAATGGCTCGCCCCGCTTGCGCATTGCCATTCAAGACTCCGGCGAACCGATGGATGAACAGGAGCGCGACGCCCTGTTGCACGCCGAACTGCACAGCAAGAACTTCCTCGCCGCGACCCGCCTGGGCGGCCATTTGGGGCTGGTGATCGCACGCCAGCTGATCATGTTGATGGGCGGCGAGTTCGGTATCAAATCAGGGCAAACCACCGGCAGCAACCTGTGGCTGACCCTGCCCCTGGACCCGCAACACCTTGAACACCCGACATCGGATCTGGACAGCCCGCTCAAAGGCGCACGGGTGCTGGTGGTCGACGACAACGACACTTGCCGCAAAGTGCTGGTGCAGCAATGCTCCGCCTGGGGCCTGAACGTCAGCGCCGCCGCATCGGGCAAAGAGGCCCTGGCCCTGCTGCGGACCAAGGCGCACTTGCGTGATTACTTCGACATCGTACTGCTGGACCAGAACATGCCCGGCATGACCGGCATGCAGCTGGCAGCCAAGATCAAGGAAGACCCGAGCCTGAACCACGATATCCTGCTGGTCATGCTCACCGGCATCAGCAACGCGCCGAGCAAGATCATTGCGCGCAACTGCGGGATCAAACGCATCCTGGCCAAACCGGTGGCCGGCTACACCCTTAAAACCACCCTGGCCGATGAACTGACCCAGCGCAACAAGGGCCATGCCACGGCACAAACCCCGGCCAATGGCCCGGCCGCCGTGCCGGTCTCAGTCCCCAGCGACTTCCGCATCCTGGTGGCCGAAGACAACAACATCTCGACCAAGGTCATTCGCGGCATGCTGGGCAAGCTCAACTTGCATCCGGACACGGCCTGCAACGGCGAAGAAGCCCTGAAGGCGATGAAAGCCCAGCACTACGACCTGGTTCTGATGGACTGTGAAATGCCCGTGCTGGACGGCTTTTCGGCCACGGAGCAATTGCGCGCCTGGGAAGTCAGCCATCAGCGGGTACGCACGCCGGTGGTCGCACTGACCGCGCACATCCTCACCGAGCACAAGGAGCGTGCCCGGCAGGCTGGCATGGACGGGCACATGTCCAAACCCGTAGAGCTGTCGCAGTTGCGTGAGCTGGTGGAGTTTTGGGTCGAACAGCGTGAGTTGCGTCAATCCCGCACCCAACACTCCTAGAGTCTGTTGACGTTTCGGGTCGCGTGTCACAACGAAACGTCAACAGCCCCTAGAAGCCCCCGACAGACCACCAAAGCCCTGATAGACTTTCGGCGCCCTCCTTCGATGTGAGCTCAGACCATGCTCCATGTGTTGTTCAGTGTGTACTTGAAGATGCTGGTGCTCTACAGCCCGTTTTTCGTGCTGTCGTGCTTTATCAGCCTGACCCGGGGTTACTCGAACAAGGAACGCCGCCGTCTGGCCTGGAAGGTGGCACTGGCCACGCTGATCTCCAGCGTGCTGCTCTACCTGTTCGGGCGCGCGATCTTCAATGTGTTCGGCATTACCGTTGACGCCTTCCGCATCGGTGCCGGCAGCGTGCTGTTTATCTCCGCACTGGGCATGGCCCAAGGCAAGTCGGCGGTGCAGACCGATAACGTGCAGCAGGACGTGACCATTGTTCCGTTGACCATCCCGCTGACGGTGGGCCCCGGCACCATCGGTGCGCTGCTGGTCATGGGCGTCAGCCAGCCCCACTGGGACGACAAACTGATGGCGATCGTCAGCATTGCGCTGGCGAGCCTTACGGTCGGCGTGGTGCTTTACCTTTCCAACCGGATCGAGCGGATTCTGGGCGAACAGGGATTGCAGATTGTCAGCCGCTTGATGGGCCTGTTCGTCTGCGCCCTTGCAGCGCAGATCATCTTTACCGGGATCAGGGGCTATATGGTCCCCTGACCGACAGCAAAACATGTGGGAGCGGGCTTGCTCGCGATGGCATCACCGCGCGGTACCTGGCATACCGCGGCGTCTGCATCGCGAGCAAGCCCGCTCCCACAGTATTTTCTATAACCCTCAGGGCTTCTCGCCATACCAGCGCGGCGTGTACACCCACGCGGAGCCATCGGCACGGGCAAACGTGCAGGTGGTCGACGAACCCACCAACACCATGGTGCGCATATCCACCTGATCCGGCGTCAACTCGCCCAGCGTAGTCACCCGCAGGGTCTGGCCCGGGCGGCCGATATCACGGCCCAGCACCACCGGCGTTTGAGGCGTGCGATGACGTCTGACAATATCCAGCGCAACACCCAGCTGCCACGGCCGTGAGCGGGAGATCGGGTTGTAGAACGCCAGGGCCAGGTCCGCTTCGCTCGCCAGGTCCAGACGCTTCTCGATAATGCTCCACGGCTTGAGGTTGTCCGACAGCGACATCACACAGAAGTCATGCCCCAGCGGCGCACCCGCCTGCGCAGCAGTGGCCAGCGACGCGGACACCCCGGGCAGTATTTCAAGATCAACGCTGTGCCACTGCGGGTCCGTGGACTCGTGCAAGGCCTCCAGCACAGCGGCGGCCATGGCAAACACGCCGGGATCACCCGAAGACACCACCACCACCGAACGGCCTTGCGCCGCCAGCTCGAAGGCATGGCGTGCGCGCTGCATTTCTTCGCGGTTGTCGGTGCAGTGCATCACCTGATCGTCGCGAAACGGCCCCGCCATGCGCACATAGGTTTCATAGCCCAGCACATCATTGGCGCGGGCCAGCTCGGCCTTGACCGCCGGCACCATCAGCTCGGCAGCCCCCGGGCCAAGGCCGATCACCGCCAAACGCCCCCGTGGCCGACCCATCTGCTGCGGGTCCAATGGCGCGGGCGCCACCCCCAGCGCCAGGCCGTTGCCCAGCTCTCGCCAGTCACCCGCCAACGCCGGCTCACCCACGCTGACAAACCTGAGCGGCACCGCCAGTTCGAGGGCCGTCTCACGCAACTGCGCGCTGACCATCAAGGTGTCGACCGCGACAATGCAGGCCAGGGATTGCCTGGCCAGCTTCGCGTCGTGCAACGCCTCGCGAATCCTCTGCGCCGAGACCTCAGCACTCACCTTCACCAGCACCGTGCGGGCATAGATCATCAGCTCATCAGCCACCGGCTCACGCTCGGCGCTGCCTACGTGAATGGCCAAACGCGCCTGCTGACTTTCAGGCAGTTGTGCGCGTGCCAACCATGGCGCCTCGCCTTCGATCCGTACCGATTCGCCCGCCAGCAAGTCCGAAACAAAGCGCTTGCCCAGCTCCAGATCACCCAGGGCATAACCGCTCGGCGGGTTGAGCAGGCAGGTGCCAAAACGCAACTCGCCACTGGTGGTAATGGCCGGGGCCACGCCCAGGGCCGACGCGATTTCCCGCGCCAGATCGTTCACACCGCCCAGCCCGCCCAAGAGCGGCACCACAGCGCTCGCGTCTTCGGCGACCGCCAGAACCGGCGGCTCGGCGCCCTTTTCCAGCAGCAAGGGCGCCAGCGTGCGGATCACAATGCCCGCTGCGCACAGGGCAATAATCGGCGTGTCTTGCTGATACAGCTGGCGCAACGTGGCGCCAAAATCGCTGTACACACGGTCGGCGCCATCAACACGCTCCGCCAGGCCATAAATCAGCGCCTCGGGATAACGCTGCTGAATCCGCCGCGCAGTGTTCAGGCTGCCAGTGCCCAGGATGACAATGGCCGGTGCTGGCCGACTCATCCCTGCCACCGTTCGCCCGGCACGATAATCAGCGAGAAGTAAGGCGACGACATGGGTTCGACTTCATTGAGCGGCACGATTTTCTGATTGCTCATGGTGGCGCGCTCGACGTACAGCGCACGCTCGGCCAGGCCCAGTTCGCCCAACACTTCGCGCACTTTATGGAAGTTGCGCCCCAGCTTCATGATCACCGCCGCATCGGCAACCGCCAGTCGCGACTTGAGTTCGTCGTGGGGCAGCACGCCCGACAGCACCGACAGGCTCTGATTGCGATACACCAGCGGCACGCCCAGCACCGAAGCACCGCCCAGCATCGAGCACACACCCGGCACCACTTGCGCTTCAAAGCGCTGGGCCAGACGGTCGTGCAGGTACATGTAGGAGCCGTAGAAGAACGGGTCGCCTTCGCAGATCACCGCCACATCACGGCCAGCGGCCAGATGCACGGCCACTTCCTCGGCGGCCTGATCATAGAAATCGCTGATCACTTGTTCGTACGACAACGGCGCCGGCAACACTTCAGTGGTCACCGGGTACACCAGCGGCATCTGCGTCTGCTCATTTTGCAGATGGGCCTCGATGATGCCGAACGCATTGCCTTTTTTGCCTTTGGCCACGAAGTACGCCACCACCGGCGATTCGCGCAGCAGGCGCAGAGCTTTTACGGTAATCAGCTCAGGGTCGCCAGGGCCAACGCCCAGACCGATCAAACGTCCTGGTTGCGCCATCATTCGATCTCCGTCGCCAGTGCGTTGACGGCAGCCGCAGCCATCGCGCTGCCGCCACGGCGGCCCTGCATGATGACAAACGGCACCCCCCGGCTGTCTGCCGCCAGCATCGCCTTGGACTCGGCAGCGCCCACAAACCCCACCGGGAAGCCCAGAATCAGGGCCGGTTTCGGTGCGCCGGCGTCGATCATTTCCAGCAGATAGAACAGCGCGGTGGGCGCATTGCCAATCACCACCACGCTGCCTTCCAGGTACGGACGCCACAGCTCAAGGGCCACCGCCGAACGGGTGTTGCCCTTCTCAAGGGCCAGTTCGGGTACGCCCTCTTCACGCAGGGTACAAATCACCGGGTTGTTGGCCGGCAAACGGGTACGGGTCACGCCCTCGGACACCATGCGCGCATCACACAAAATCGCCGCACCAGCGGCCAGTGCATCACGCCCGGCCTTGCCCGCACCCGGCGAAAAGCGCAGGTCTTCAATCGCGTCGACCATGCCGCAGGCGTGAATCACCCGCACGGCGAGCTTTTCCAGGTCTGCCGGGATGCTGGCCAGATTGGCCTCGGCGCGAATAATGGCGAACGAGTTGCGATAGATCTCTTGACCATCGCGGATGTAATCAATCATCGGTGTTGCTCCGTTGGCGGGACTCAAGCCAGGCCCTCGCCGCTTCAATAGTAAGGTTGCGCCCACACAGAACACCGAAACCCGGCTGTTCTGGGGCACGTAAATAAAGGTCGTAATGACCGGGCGCCACGGCCAGCAATGTGACCGGCGCAATGTGGGCGGCTGCGCAAGAACGCTGGCAGCCGGTCAAATGGATATTCAGCGGTTGCGTCAGGCTCGCGGCCAGTTGCCGGGCGTCCTGCTTGGTGTCAGCCAGGCCTTTGGCGCAAGCGCTGGAGCCGGTGCAGGCGATCAGGTGCGCCAACGGGCTGGTGGCGTCACAGACCAACCCCAGGGCCGCCAACTCAAGGGTCAGCGCCTCGGCCTGTGCTGTGGCCACATTTGGCAGCAACACACTTTGCCACGGGGTGAACCGCAGAGTGCCGTCGCCGAAGCGCTCGGCCAGCCCGGCCAGCCCGGCCAGCACAGTGGCATCCAGTCGGCCCAGCGCCAGTGCAGCCCCCACATACACCTGGCCGGATTCGCTCTGTGGCCAGGTGCCGAGGTGGCACGCCGCCGAAGGTGCGGGGCGGTGCCAACCGGGCAGCGGAACCAGCGCAACGCTGAGCCGCTGCGCCAGTTGCCCGACAAGCGCTTGAAGCGTGACCTCCTCCAGCAGATGACGCATGCGAGTCTGTTCGGGCCGAGCCAGATCCAGAAACAGCATCAGCACGGCCATGACCAGTTCATGGCCGTGTTCCACAGGCACTGCCGCCAGCGCCGGATCGTGTGCCGGACAACCGGCAAAGCCAAAGGCCAGCAGCGCCTGACCGTCCTGGCTGAACGCCGACAACCACAAATCATGGGGGTGTTCGAGCATGGCCAGCGCCTCGCCGCCGTCCAGTTGCACGGCGAACTTGGCCGACAATTGGGCAAGCCTGGGCGTGCTTTGCAGGCTGGCCAGTACCTGCCGGGCCAGGGGCCGCGTATCGATCTGCATCTGCGGGTCGATCCCCGCGCTCGGGCTGAGCATCACGTTGCGCACATCGTCACCGGCCGCCGTCGCCGGCCCGAGCCCGGCCGCCAGCAAGGGTTCGATCAAGGCCCGATGCTGCGGCCCCACACCGCGAACTTGCAGGTTGGCACGGTTGGTCGCCTCAATCACGCCACTGGCATAACGCTGAGCCACATCGGCCACGGCGCGGGCCTGATGGGCGGTGATGGAGCCACCGTCCAGCTTGACCCGGCAGATCCCGCCATCCATCGCCTGGACGATACGCAGCAACCCCGGGCAAGCCGAAGGGCGCACAGGCGTCGTGACAGAAAATTCAGGTGGCAAGGTCAAGGGACTATCCAGGGCAGGCAATGCGCTATTGCAGGTGGCGCATTATGCCTGCTTTGGGCTCGCGCATGAAAATGCCTACCCCGGGCTCAGCCCACCGACTGCGGTAATTTCGGGTGAATGCGCCCCAATTCGTTGATCAGCAAGACCACGCTATCGGCATTGGCCAGCATCATATCGATACGTTTCAAGGGGTCATCCCTGAAGACCAAACGGGCTTGAGCCAGTGTCGGCACACCGGCAATTTTTTTAATCCGGGCCTTCGCAGCGCCTCTGGGTATGTCCACCCATTGCTGGGTCGCGGAATCAGTACCCTGGAATAAATGCTCCAGGGAGATATACGGCGAATGCGCCGCCTGAAGATGCTCGGAGTTGTTCAGCAGTACGGTGCCGTAGGATGTTTGCTCATCCAGCAAGTCCGCATAGGGAAAACCGGGGTTGGTATACATAATATCTTCGGTGCCCAGGACCTGATGGGAGACTTCATGCAACAGGAACGAGGCTCGATAGTGCTGGGTGACCGCAAATGTGCCGGCGCCTCGCTTCAAATAGCGATGGGTCAATGCATAGGGCTGTTCAAACAAGGTCTCGAAGAAAGATCCGGTCAGGTAAATAAGTTTGCTCGGGTCTGAGATATTGACAAAGGCTACTGCATTGTCCGCAAAACGTGCTCTGCACACGACGTACTTGCCTGACGTCCGGGGTGACATATCGGGGTGCAGAAACCTGGCAAGCATGGGCTCGATCGTTTGATTGAGTCGCGCCAGCATCACCCCGTCAAAGCGCTCCACATTGAAGAAGCCCTCCAGCAGTTCACGGTTACTGGCATTGTGCGCGCCGGCCTCGTTGAGCGTATGCAACGCACTCTGGCAGCGCTGCAAGTAGGTGCTGGCCAGCGCGTGGGCTTCCTGGATCTTCAACGCCTTATCGGGAAAGCGCCGTTGAATGCTGCTCATGCCGACTGCATTCATGTCGTAGGCAAACGAATACAGGCCGAGGAGGGTTTTGGAATACACCGGGCCACCGCCCAACAACGGTTCCCGGGTGTCCAGCACCCACTGCTGGTGCTCGTTGAGCCTGACCAACGGACCTTCGCGTTGCTCTCCGATAAAAATACGCCAGCGCTCGCGCCATGCCACGAGCCGAAACACCTGCCCGGCCAATGATGCGTAGGTAAAGCCTGTAAGCAGGTCGCTGTAAAGATGCGTGTCGGGGTGTTTGAGCAACTCCACCAACGCCACATCATTGGCCGCGAACGGCTGCAGGCCGGCTTGCTGCTCAGGGCTCAGTTGTACGACGGAAGGCTCAGGCGTCGACAGCTCAGGCGTGGGGCGCGACACCACGGGTTCAAGCGCTGCGTCCTCGGGCTTGCTGGACGCCGCCATCATCAGCGTCAGGGCAAAATCCCCTACCGCTTCGCCCCACTCCCCTTGCTTTGCCGCCTCCACACCGGCACGCAACGATCCCAGGCTCTGCCATACCACCAGCGGAATACTCAACCTGGCCGGGAGGAACATCAGCGCAGTCTGTGCCAGCAACGACAGCAGGTACTTGAACGACTCCCAGTGGGCTTGTGCCGTGGAGGTCGATTGCGCCATCGCCATCTGGCGCAGCAATTGATAGTTGTCTTTGTACAGTTCCTTGAACAGATTGCCCCCAATGGGGCGGTAGGCCAGGGTTGGCGCGGCAGGCTTGAACAGTACTTCGTCCTCGGAAGCGTCGATATAGCGAGGTAAATGCGGCTCGACGAAGCCGCCGTTGGCATAGGTTCTGCGGGCATAAGGGGCAATGCGGGAGAGTATCAGCCCTTGCAGGTCGGTATCGGTACGCAACTGGTCGAGCAGGTCGGCGTCGCTGTCGCACACTTTGAAGGTAAAACGCTCGCTGTAATTGGCCCACAAAATCTGCGGCCCTGCGTCGGTCGACGCCGGGCCGACCAGGTACATCCCGCTGACCCGGTCAGGCTCACTCCCCGGCTCGGCAATCAGCTCCAGGGGCCGAATGATGATTGCGACACCGTCCAGGGGCAGGCGAGCCGAGCCATCGGGCATTTCCATGACATGGCGCAAGTAGCGGTAGGCGGTTTCACGCCTGAAGTCGATCAGTTTCTCTCGGAAGGCCTGTTCGATCACTTGTAACCCAAGGTGGCGGGCAAACTGCTGCTGGCGCCCGTCAGCCCCTGCACTGCCGGGCGCCAGCAGGGCCTGGAGCAAGGCCAGGTAGTGCCCGCCGATATCCAGCTTGCGAACCATGTGACGAAGGTAATCGGTATTCAGGGCCGGCGGCAGTGCCCCTCCGTTTTTACCTCGTACAAACAGCGTGTCTGCGTTCAACCGGGCAAAACCGCTCAGCGCAAACTGGGTCAGGCTTTGCACGGTACGGGCGGTGGCGGCCGGCAAGAAAGACGGAATATTGCCCGGCGTTACGGGCGCGGCAAGGTAGGTGTCGCTCTCCACTTCAATGGCATCCGGCTCGATCTCCTGGCCACGGAAATCGGCTTTCAGGCGCAACGTGAGCAGTGCCCGCGAGAAATCGTTTATTTCAGGGATGCCGTGCAGGTAACTCTGACCGCTCTGCCCTGCGGCCTGGTAGCGTTGCAGCCATTGCGCGTATTGCTGTTGATCGTCCGGCGTGGCTGTTTTCAGCCAGTCGGGCAGCGCGGCCTTGAATACCCGAAGGCGAGCCGATTCCATCACCCGCTCCAGCATCACTCCGGCATGGCCCTGGACCAACAGGCTCTGCGCGCTGTTTTCGAAACCCTGCGCCGACAAGGGCGTTTCCCCGGCCGAGCGACAGACAAAATCAGCATCCGCCAGCACCTTGTCGATAGCGGCTACCTGGGCGTGGACGGTGAAGTCCTGATCGATCCTCTCAAAATAGAACCAGCGGTTTTGCCCGGCGGGCTTCCAGTGCTCGCTGCCGTCCAGGTACGTCGACACGCGCCACTGCTCGGCCACGTTGACATGGGCCAGCAACTCCCAGCGCCGGGCCTTGTCCAGCAACCGTGCCTCAAGGTGCGCCGTGCAGTGATCCACAGATTCAAACCCTTCGAACCCGGCGGCCGGGGTCCAGACAATCGCCCGGCCCGCGTTGTCCGATTCCAGCCCGCCACGCTCGGTGAACAACAGGCAATTGACCACCGTCAGCGCCCCCAGCGGCCCATTGAAGGATAAGGAGATGCCAAATACATCGGGCACAAACTGATCGAGTGCCGTGCGTTGATGGCTCACGGGTTGGACCAGTACGTTGGCGAGCACCGCGCTGTCAGCCGAGCCAATGGCCTGCTCCAGGCGCATCAGCCGCAGATCGGCGCGCAACAGCGCCATTCTCAAAGTGGCCAGCCGAAACAACAACGCATCAGGTCCCTGCGGGCGGAAGGGGGTTAGAAAAAAACTACGCAGGTGCTGTGTGAACAACCGGTTGAAATCCGTGGCCGCATGGTCCAGTACCGTCAACACTTTGGTCCCCCCCAGGGTTTTCAGCACTTTCAATTCATCGCTGTTGGTTGAGCGCACGGCGGCCTGAATGAGTACAGGGTTGGCCGGCAGCGGTTGGGCACCGGTCACACGCTCTAGAAGCGCATCAATGAGTGCCACGCAGTGCACGGGCGCAAGACTTTGCTGCTGGGCATTCAGGGCAAAGGTTTGAACCACCACAGCGGCGGCATCCAGCCGCCCGTGCCCGGCCCGGGCCAGGGCCGCTGCCAGGCGCAACCGGGCAAATGAGCGCGGGGTTGGCCAGTGACGCAGCAGCCCGTCGCGCTGGGCTTCAACTTTGGCCAGCTTCAGACTCAGCTGGCTGGCCTGGTCCGGGTTGTCAATCGGCGTCAACCTCAGGCCATAGGCCCCCGGCACAAAACGGCTGCTCCAGCGCCGCTGGCTGTTTAACCCCAGCAGCCCCTGATCGATCAGCTCCCGAACATCGAGTGCGTGATCCACCCCCGCCAAAGCGATCCGCCCGGCCCGGAACTGCTTGAGCAGCAAGCTGAAATCACTCGATTGCCGGGCCTGGATCGATTGCACGCAAACGCTGAAAGCATCGACGCAGACGTTCTCGACACTCAACCGGGGCTCGACCATGGCGGTGATCAATTCATGTTGATCCGCCGGGATGTAGGGGGCGATAGACTCAAACAGCACCGCGTCCCGCAGGCGAGAAAGCACCCAGGTTTTGAAGTGGGCGCGAGTGTCATGTTTTATCAACCCCTGGGCCCCGCTAAATGAAAACACTGGCGTGTTGCGCCCCGGATAAAAAATACCCAACAACCCGCACAACGCCACTTCGCCCCTGTCCGGATCGAACACCGACAGCTGGGCGACCTGCTCCTGAGCGGTGGGGTCGGCGCCCGCACCGAGCCGTTGCAAACGGTCGAACTGCTCCCGGGTTATCAGCCCGTCATGCAGGGCCTGCAGGCCCTGGTGATAAAACAGGTCGCCCAACCGGGCGACGCAATAATCATGGGGGCTGGGCAGCGCCCCGGCTGCGGCCTGCCAATACGCCGCCAGCGCAGCCTGCGCGCGGGCCGCAAGGTGTTCGGTGGCCTGAAGCATCACGCGCACAACACGCTGTTCGACGGCCTCCGGGCTGGCGGCACCCGCGTCGTCGCTCGCGGGGAAACTCAGGAACTCCCGGCTTTCGCGGGCAGGCAGCTGGCCCTTGCAGTAAAAATCCAGCGCCGTCGAACTCAGGGTTGTGGTGATGACCTCGGCCGTCTGGGTCGGGGATGGCGCAGGTTTGCTGCTGCGCACCCACAGGTTGAGGGGATCGAGGTTAAACCCGGGGTACTCGCCCTCGAGTGCGATGCGCAACTGGGCGTCGAGGACGGCGCGCAACGAAGGGGCACCGACCAGGCTGCCCAACGTCTCTTCCCGGCAACGGGCCAGGTAATCAACCACCGCCTGGCTGGTGTGCTGCATGACCGGCGCCTGCACCGGCTGTGTCTGCAGGGTCAGCTCACCGGCCTTTATCAACTGGGGCCGTACATCCACCGGGGTAAAATGCAGCAGCACCGCCTGCTGCGAAACATCGTCGAGCCGCTGTTGCAGCGCCAGGTGCAGCGCACTTTGGTTGGCAAACCGCTCCAACGTACCCAAGGGCGTGAATAAAAATACCGTGCTGTCGGCTGTGACGTTTTCGTTAAGCAGTAAAGCCCCGGTCCAGTGCACCGCCCGGCACTGATGACGGGACAAGAACAGGTTATAGGCCCGGCCCGGCGCATCTGGGGAAGGGGCCTCCACAGCACGCTGCAGCCACTGCTTTTCGGCCGGGCTCAGCCCATTGGCCGATTCAAGCGCCGACAGGCAATGTGTGTAGCGATTGTGCAAAGCCTGAGACGTAAAAAACGGCTCCTGGGTAGCGTTCATCGTTTATCTCGCTAACGTGGCGGGCGGCCCGGCGGGCCCCCTGAAAATGAACTCAAACGCTACTGCGGGACCGCCCAGAGCAGGCATTACTTATGTGGCACCCGCCCTGTGGCGTCATGCACACGGCAACTGCGGGTCAAGGCGCGCTATCATGCGGCCTGTATTCGCGCAGTCATGCAAACCTGCTGGCGGATGGATAATTTGGCGTTATACAAGAGGATTGGCATGTCGCCCTGGCTAACAATTGTGGGAATCGGTGAAGACGGCTTTAGCGGGCTGGGCAAAAATGCGCGCCGCATATTGCTCGGCGCAACCACTGTGTTCGGCGCCCAGCGTCAGCTCAACCTGCTGCCTGCCTGTATTCGCGCCGAACGCCAGGCGTGGCCAAGTCCATTTTCCCTGGCACCCGTACTGGCGTTGCGTGGCGATCCGGTTTGCGTGCTGGCCAGCGGCGACCCGATGCTGTTCGGTGTCGGCGCCAGCCTGGCGCGGATGATTGCCAGCGATGAGATGCAGGTGCTGTCGTCGCCTTCGTCCTTCTCTCTGGCCGCTGCCCGCCTGGGCTGGGCCTTGCAGGACGTGGTCACGCTGTCGGTGGTCGCGCGCCCGGTGGCGGCCCTCAACGCGCACCTGCACAGCGGCGTGCGCCTGCTGGTGCTGAGCAATGACGGCAAAAGCCCGGCAGCCATCGCCGCGCTGCTGCGCGAACGCGGCTTTGGCCCCAGCCGCCTGCACGTGCTGGAACACGTGGGCGGCCCGGCGGAACGGCGGGTCGAGGCCAGCGCCAATGACTGGAGCGACCCGCCCATCGCAGCCCTGAACTTGATCGCCATCGACTGCCTGGCCGATGACAGCGCCCAGCCGCTGTCACGCACCGGCGGGCTCCCCGACAGCGCCTTCAGCCATGACGGCCAGCTGACCAAACGTGATGTGCGCGCCATCACCCTCGCCCGCCTCGCACCGCTGCCCGGCCAGTTGTTGTGGGACGTGGGCGCGGGCAGCGGTTCCATCGGTATCGAGTGGATGCGCACCTGGCCCAGCTGCCGCACGCTGGCGATTGAAGCCGATGCCGGGCGCCAGCAATTGATTGAACACAACCGCGATGTGCTGGGCGTGCCAGGCCTGCAACTGATCCGCGGCAAAGCCCCGCAAGCCCTTGCAGGGCTGGAACGCCCGGATGCGATTTTCATCGGCGGCGGTGTCACCCGCGAAGGCGTGCTGGACACCTGCTGGCAGCAACTCAAACCTGGCGGACGGCTGGTGGCCAATGCCGTGACCCTGCAAAGCGAGATGCTGCTGATGAGCTGGCGCGAGCGTCACGGCGGTGAGCTGACCCGAATCCATATCGCCCAGGCCCAGCCCCTGGGTGAATTCGATACCTGGCGTCAGGCCTTGCCGATTACCCTTTTAGACGTGACCAAGCCCCTCGATGCGTGACGAAACCGCCGAACAACCCGCGCCACTGCGCAGCGGCCTGACCACCGGCAGCTGCGCCACCGCCACCAGCCTGGCCGCCGCCCGCCTGCTGCTCAGCGGCGTCAGCCATGACGCGGTTCACATCACCTTGCCCAAGGGCAAGCAGGTGCAGATGCGCCTGGAGTTCTGCCGCCCGTGCGAAGGCGGGGCCGAAGCGGGCACCATCAAGGACGCGGGCGACGACCCGGACGTGACCCACGGCGCGCTGCTGTACTCGCGGGTCAGCCTCAAGCCCGAACCGGGCATTGCGTTTGTCGCAGGCCTTGGGGTTGGCACCGTAACCCGGCCGGGGCTGGTGCTGGCCGTAGGGGAACCTGCGATCAACCCGGTACCGCGCAAGATGATCACCGACCATTTGCTGCAATTGGCCACGGAGCTGGGTTACGGCGGCGGCTTCGAAGTGACGGTCAGCGTGCAGGACGGCGCCGCGCTGGCCCTCAAAACCATGAACCCGCGCCTGGGCATTCTGGGCGGGCTGTCGATCCTGGGCACCAGCGGCATCGTCCGTCCGTTCTCCTGCGCGGCCTATATCGCCTCGATCCACCAGGGCATCGACGTGGCCAAGACCAACGGCTACCTGCACATCGCCGCCTGCACCGGCAACGCCAGCGAAGACACCATGCGCCGGGTCTACAACCTGCCGGAAATCGCCCTGATCGAAATGGGTGACTTTGTAGGCGCGGTGCTCAAGCATCTGCGCAAAGTACCTGTGGATAAGTTGAGCATTTGTGGTGGCTTCGGAAAGATCAGCAAACTGGCCGCCGGCCATATGGATCTGCACAGCCGCCACTCCAGCATCGACCTGCCGCAACTGGCCGAGTGGGCCGCCGCCATCGGGGCCGACAGCGCGCTGCAAGACGCCATCCGCCAGGCCAACACCAGCCAGCAGGCGCTGGCAATGGCCAGCGCAGTCGGTATCGCGCTGGGGGATGCGGTGTGCCAGCACGCGCTGGACTTCGCCCGCAGCGTAGTCCCGGCGCAAGTGCAAGTCGAAGTGTTTGCCATCGACCGCCAGGGCGGGATTGTTGGCCATGCCGGGGCCTTTGTATGAAACGCATTCTATTGCTGGGGGGCGTGACGGAAGCACTGGCCATTGCCCGCACCCTGGGCCCGCAGCACGTTTACAGCCTGGCCGGGGTCGGCCGGGTACCGACCGATCTGACCTGCGAGGTACGAGTGGGGGGTTATGGCGGCGCTGAAGGTCTGGCCCGGTACATCCGCAACAAAGGCATCGACCTGCTGCTGGACGCCACCCATCCCTACGCCGCCCAAATCAGCCAGAACGCGGCGCTGGCCGCAGCCGCCAGCGCCATCCCGTGCTGGGCCTTGCGCCGCCCCGCATGGGTTGCACAACCGCAGGATGACTGGCGCGAAGTGGCGGACTGGAGCGAACTGGTCAAGGCCCTTAAGCCTTTCAAACGCCCACTGTTTACCTTGGGCCGCGAGCCGCTTGAGCATGTGCATGAGATCCCCGCGCAGCAGTTCTGGACCTTGCGCGCACTGGACGTCTACCCCGGCAATGAACGCTGCGAAGTGATCGGCGCACGCGGACCGTTCCTGCTCGACGAAGAACGTGCCTTGTTTGAACAGCGCCAGATTGACGTGCTGATCAGCAAAAACAGCGGCAGCAGCGCCACCGAACCCAAGCTTGAAGTGGCCCGTGAACGCGGGGTGCCGGTGCTGATCCTCAAGCGGCCGGAGTTGGCGGGGGTTGATCGGGAGTTTTGGACGACCGGTGACGCGCTGGAGGCGTTGGCGCAGGAAAATTATTTCTGAACGAACCGGCCATACCCCCTGATTGGCTCAGGCATTACTCAATGAAGCCGCTACTCTACTCATAAATGCTGAGCCTGAATTGGCCAATTGCGCCCTTCTAGCCTTGCCCCGAGCTCGCGCAGCAACAGATCAACCTGTGGCGCAGTGACACTTAGTCACACCCGCTCTTTTTACTTACGCCGATCATTCAGGCTAAATAGCCGACTGATCGCTTCACTCATGGAACTGCTCATGTCCCGACAACGGTTTGCATTTGCCTGGATCGCCTGCTTTGCAGTGCTGTTCAACATGCTCGCCATGTCGATGGCCGGGGCGATGAGTGACTCTAAACAAGCATCAACCGAACAGTTCATGTGGAGCAGCTTTTGCACCTCCACCGGCACCAAAATGGTCGCCGTATCCCTGGGTCAGGTTGACGCCGGCGACAGTCAAAAAGACGATCACTCCACCATGCAGCATTGCTGGTGCTGTTCGGGTTCCGCCCCACTGGTGGCCCTGCCCGCCCATTTCCCCACGCTGTACTTTGCGGCCATCGAGCATGGCCACAGCCAGGTCCCCGACCACCTCAAACGCCCCACGCCGCGCCAGCAATGGCCAAGCCTCAACCCCCGCGCTTCGCCCCTGGTCTGATATTCATCCTCGCAACCCCTTTGCGTTTTGAATCGTTCCGGAGAATTGCCATGTTGAACTTGTCACTGTTCAAGCACGCCCTGATTGCGGCGGCTGTGTTGCTGCCTGCCTGTTTTGCCAACGCCCACGAATACAAAAGCGGTGCCCTGCAGATCGCCCATCCGTGGTCCCAGGAACTGCCACCCAACGCGCCGACCGTAGCCGCGTATTTCATCATCCACAACACCGGCAGCAGCGCCGACCGCCTGGTCAGTGTCGAAACCCCCATTGCCGAAAAAGCCGAGCTGCATCAGCACGTGATGCAGGGTGACTTGATGAAAATGCAACCGGTGGCCAGCGTCGACGTGCCGGCAGGCGGCACCGTGACGTTTGCGCCCATGGCGTATCACGTGATGATGGTGGGCCTTAAGGACCGTAGCCTGCTGCAAGACGGCAAGCACTTCCCGTTGACCCTGCATTTTGAAAAAGCCGGTGCCGTACCGGTTGAAGTCAACGTGCAGAAGCAGGCCCCGGCCGACAGTATGGAAACCATGCACGCCCACTAACGGCCAAGGTTTCTGAACCCCGTGCGCGAACCTCGCGCCAGGCACTCCATGTCGCAGAAACGCGGCAGTTGGTTGAGCCTGTTTGCCATGTTGATGATTTTTATCGGACCGCTGATTTCCCAGGCGATGCCGATGAATCATCACGACTCCATGCCCATGATGGACATGGACATGTCGGCGCACGCCGAACATCAAAAGCCCGCCGCCAACGACCACCATGCCATCTGGGAAAAGTGCGGCTACTGCACCCTGCTGTTCAGTTGCCCCGCGCTACCGGGCACACCTGATCTAACCCTGTTTGCCACGCCACAGCCCAAAAGCTATCTGGCGTCCAGCCCCCGGCTGGGTCATGCCCGGCAACCCGTGTTCCCCGGAGCACGCTCACGCGCCCCGCCCGCCTTCCTTTAAGTCTCACCACAACTCATCACCTGGCCAACCTGCATGCGCTGCTCTAGACAGCCGCAGGCTACTGGCCGTGTTGTATTCGCTTGAATATTGGAATGCTTATGTCCCGCTTGATTGCTGCCTCCCGTTTGCCTCACGCCCAAACGGTCTTCCCTTTTGCCCTCAGCGCGCTGTGCTGTGCATTGCTGGCCCCTGCCGCGCAGGCCGATGAGCATGCCGGGCATGCCCATGAAATCAGCCCGCTGGTGATTACCGCCGTCGCCCCCAGCTCACCGCTGACCGTCGTCACCAACCCCAAGGACCCGCGCCAGCCGGTGCCCGCCAGTGACGGTGGCGACTACCTCAAGACCATCCCCGGCTTTGCCCTGATCCGTAACGGCGGCACCAATGGCGACCCGGTACTGCGCGGCATGTTTGGCTCGCGGCTCAACATCCTCACCAACGGCGGCATGATGCTCGGCGCCTGCCCTGGCCGCATGGATGCGCCCACGTCCTATATCTCGCCCGAAACCTACGACAAGCTCACCGTGATCAAAGGCCCGCAAACCGTGCTCTGGGGCCCGGGAGCCTCCGCAGGCACGATCCTTTTTGAACGCGAACCCGAACATTTCGGCGAACTGGGTACCCGGGTCAACGCCAGCCTGCTGGCGGGCTCCAATGGCCGCTTCGACAAGACCGTCGACGCCGCCGCCGGCGGGCCACTGGGCTACGTGCGGGTGATCGGCAACACCGCCCGCTCCGACGACTACAAGGACGGCAATGGCGACACCGTGCCGTCGCGTTACGACAAATGGAACGGTGATGTCGCCCTGGGCTGGACCCCGGATGCAGACACCCTGCTCGAACTCACCGCCGGCAAGGGCGATGGCGAAGCACGCTCCGCCGGACGCGGCATGGACGGCAGCCAGTACAAGCGTGAAAGCCTGGGCCTGCGTTTTGAAAGATCCAATATCGGCGACGTCCTCGACACGATCGAAGCCCAGGTCTACTACAACTACGCCGACCACGTGATGGACAACTACAGCCTGCGCACCCCGTCAGGCACCGGCATGATGGCCGGGCCGATGGCAAGCAATGTCGACCGCCGTACCCTCGGCGCGCGGATCAAGGCCACCTGGCGCTGGGCCGATTACCAGTTGATCAGCGGCATCGATGCCCAGACCAACGAACACCGTAAACGCATGGGCATGGGCATCAACACCTACCAGGACCAGAACTGGAGCAAAGACGCCGACTTCCACAACTACGGCGCTTTTGGCGAACTGACCTGGTACGCCGCCGAACGTGATCGGGTGATCACCGGCGCCCGCCTGGACCGCGCGTCAGCCAAGGACTACCGCGCCCGCATCGGCTCGGGAATGATGAGCCGGCCCAACCCCACGCTGGACAAAACCCGCGCCGACACCCTGCCCAGCGGTTTTGTGCGCTACGAGCATGATTTGGCCAACAGCCCGACCACGGTGTATGCAGGCCTGGGCCACGTGCAGCGATTCCCGGATTACTGGGAGCTGTTTTCCCCAAGCGCAGGCCCTGCCGGTTCGGTCAATGCGTTCGATGCAATCAAGCCCGAAAAAACCACTCAGCTCGACATGGGCCTGCAATACAAAACCGAAGCTCTGGAAGCCTGGGCCTCGGTGTACGCCGGTGAAATCCGCGACTACATCCTGTTCGACTACACCAGGGGCACGTCCCAGGCTCAGAACATCAACGCCCGGGTCATGGGCGGTGAATTGGGCGCGGCCTATCAACTGACGTCCAACTGGAAAGCCGACGCGACCCTGGCCTATGCCTGGGGCAAAAACACCACCGACGGCAAGGCCCTGCCGCAAATGCCGCCGCTGGACACCCGCCTGGGCCTGACCTACAGCGAAGATCACTGGAGCACCGGGGCCTTGTGGCGCGTGGTTGCACCTCAGGGGCGCATCGACCGCAACGCGGGCAACGTGGTGGGCAAGGACTACGACAAGAGCGCCGGTTTTGGCGTGTTCTCGCTCAATGGCGCGTACCGCATCAACAAAAACCTCAAAGTCAGCGCCGGGGTCGACAACCTGCTGGATAAAAACTACAGCGAGCACCTGAACATGGCGGGCAACGCCGGTTACGGCTACCCGGCCAACGACCCGACCCCGATCAACGAACCGGGCCGCACGCTGTGGACCAAGGTGGATGTGAGCTTCTAAAAACAACATCACATCCTTGTGGGAGCTGGCTTGCCAGCGATTGCATCGACACGGCGTTTCATAAGCACCGCGCCGCCTGCATCGCTGGCAAGCCAGGCTCCCACACATAATGAGCAGGGAGCTCAAACACCCTTAATTTGCCTTGCGGAGCCGCTCACATGAGCCGACCAACACCGTCTTTTTACAACCTGGCCTGGCGCTGGCACTTCTATGCCGGGCTGTTTGTCGCCCCGTTCATGATTCTGCTGGCACTGACCGGCATCATTTACCTGTTCAAACCCCAGCTTGATCCCTTGATGTACGACCACCTGCTCAGCGTCAAACCGGGCCATCACAGCCTCAGCGCCGACGAGCTGCTCAAACGCGTGCAACTCACTTACCCGCAGGGCCAGGTCAGCCAGTACCTGCCGCCGACCAACCCCGAGCGCACCGCTCAATTTGTGGTCAGCAATGGCGGACGCGAACTCAACGTGTTTATCAACCCGTACACCGGTGCAGTGCGAGGCGAACAAGACGCCAAGCTCAACCTGCAAGCCATAGCCCGGGCGCTGCATGGCGAGCTGATGATCGGCACCCTCGGCGACCGGCTGGTAGAACTGGCCGCCGGCTGGGGCGTGGTGCTGGTGGTTTCCGGCCTGTACCTGTGGTGGCCACGGGGGCAATCCGCAGCCGGGGTTTTGTGGCCGCGCTTTACTCGCCGGGGCCGCGTGTTGTGGCGCGACCTGCACGCCGTGACCGGTTTCTGGGGCGCGGCCCTGTTGCTGTTCATGTTGCTCAGCGGCATGACCTGGACCGGCTTTTGGGGCAAGCAATACGCCGACCTGTGGAACCAGTTCCCGGCGGCGATGTGGAACAACGTCCCCAAGTCCGACCAGGAGGCCCGCAGCCTCAACACCGCCGCTCGCCAGACCGTGCCCTGGGCGATGGAAAACACCCCGATGCCGGTCTCCGGTGCCCACGCCGAGCACATGGGCCACGCCGCAACTTCGGCAGGCCCCGCCGCACCCGGTATCAGCCTGCAACAAGTGGTTGAAACGGCCACCGCGCGCAAGGTCGAGCCCGGCTACAGCATCACCCTGCCCACCACCGCAGAAGGTGTGTTCACCATTGCCGTGTTCGCCGACGACCCGCGTAACGACGCCACCCTGCATGTCGACCAATACACCGGCCAGGTACTGGCCGATGTGCGCTGGCAACATTACGGCAACGTCGCCCGCGCCACCGAAATGAGCGTGATGCTGCACGAGGGCAAACTCTTCGGCACCCTGAACCAGATTGCGATTTTGGTGGTGTGCCTGATGATCCTGCTCAGCTCGGTCAGCGGCCTGGTGATCTGGTGGAAACGTCGCCCGCAGGGTCGTCTGGGAGTCCCGCCGTTGCGCCACGACTTGCCGGCCTGGAAGACCGGCGTGGTGATCATCCTCGCGCTGGCAATCGTGTTTCCGCTGGTGGGCGCATCTCTGATTGCCGTGTGGATACTTGACCGCATGCTGATGATCTTCCGCTCAAAACAGCGACATGAGCTGCGCTCATAACCAACATTAGTCATCCGAGATGCGCATTCCAGAGCCTTCACTATACTGGCGCGCCAGTATCAGGCACAAAATAGTTGTTACTGTATAACAATCTATTTAAGCTCCAAGACCCGCCGCCAGGAGGCAGCGGGTTCACCTCCAGAAAAAGCGACTCACTGTCCCGATGAATAAGTACCTTTGGTCCAGCCTCTGTCTGTTGGCGATAAACAGCGCACACGCGGATGACACAGCCCCCTCCCTGATGTTGTCGACTTCGAGCATTACGGCCCCTGAAGTCGATGACCAAAGCATTGACCTCAAGACCGCCACCAGTGCCGGCTCGCGGTTAAACCTCAACAGCCTTGAAACTCCGGCCAGCGTTGAAAGCCTGACCGGTGCGCAAATTCGCGCACGGGGTGACCGCAGCGTCCAGAGCGCCGTGACCCGTACCACCGGCATCAGCTTCACGGGTTCGCCGGGCAACGGCGGCGTGGCCTACTCGGCCCGTGGCTTTGTGGGCGAAGGCTCGGTGATGCAGCTTTACGACGGCATTCGCATGTACAGCGGCGCGGGCACCGTGACCTTCCCGGTGGACGACTGGGCGGTGGAGCGCATCGACGTGCTGCGCGGCCCGGCCTCGGTACTGTATGGCGAAGGCGCTACCGGTGCGGTGATCAACGTGATCCCGAAAAAACCGTTCAGCGGCGAGATCGAAAACCATATCCGCGTGGGCGCGGGCTCCTACGACTCGCAACAGCAGGCGCTGGACAGCGGCGGTTCGCTGACCGATACCCTGAGCTACCGGTTGAATATCAACCACCTTCAAAGCAACGGCTGGATCGACCACGGCGACTCCGAAAACACCTTCATCAGTGCCGCCCTGCGCTGGCAGGCCAATGACGACCTGGCGTTCACCCTGAGCCACGACTATGGCGACCAGGAGCCACAAAACGACTTTGGCGTACCGCTGATCAATGGCCGTTATCACAAGAGCCTGCGGGACAAGAACTACAACGTGCGTGATGCCAAGCTGCATTACAACGACCAGTGGACGCGCCTGAACACCGAATGGCAGATCAGCGACGATCTGGTTGCCAGCAACGAGCTTTATTACCTCAAGGCCCAGCGCCGTTGGCAGAACGCCGAGCGCCACGGGTGGAATGAGGAGCGCCAAACCCTGCTGCGCAGTGGCTACTTCAGCATCAAGCATGAGCAGGAACAGGTCGGCGACCGCCAGACCTTTACCCTCAACCACGATCTGTTCGGCCTCAAAAGCAAAACCCTGGTGGGCGCGGACTACAACCGTATCCACTTCAACCTGCACAGCAATTCGCCGTATACCAATGTGAATACAAAAGGTCAGCCGATCGACATGTACCACCCGGATCGCGGTCAATTCGAAAGTAAATCGCCGTACCTCGACCAGTTCAAGACCACGACCCAGCAGGTGTCGCTGTTTGCCGAAAACCGTACCGAGCTGACCGATCAGCTGTCGCTGGTGACGGGAGTACGCCGTGACATCGTGCACCTGGATCGCGATGACTTGATCAAAGACAGTCGCAGCGACCGCAGCCTGTCGGCCAACAGCTGGAAAGTCGGGCTGGTGTATGAGCTGACGCCGGACATGTCGATCTATGCCCAGCAGGCCACCAGCGTCGACGGTGTGGCCGGTCTGATCAGCCTGTACCCGGGCGAGCAGGGCTTTGACCTGGCCCGCGCCCGCCAGACCGAAATCGGCTTCAAGCAGGTGTTCTGGGACCAGCGCGGCGAGTGGACCCTGGCGGCGTATCACATCGTCAAAAAGGATCTGTTGACGCCCGACCCGAACATTGCGGGCAACTCGCTGCAAGTGGGCGAGCAGTCCTCCAGCGGCCTGGAAACCAGCCTGGACCTGCAACTGCCCAACCGCTGGCAGCTCCAGGCCAACGCGGCCATCGTGCGTGCGCAGTACGACAAGTTCGATGACGAAGGCGTGTCACGCAAAGGCAACCGCCCCACCGACGTCCCGCGCCGCACTGCCAACCTGTGGCTGAGCAAGGCCGTTACCGATGACGTGAATGCCGGCGCCGGTGTGCGCTATGTCGACTCGCGGTATGCCGACATTGCCAACAGCGTCGAGGTGCCGAGCTACACCGTGGTCGACGCCACCGTGAGCTGGAAAGCCCTGCCAAAAACCACCCTGGGGCTGCGCCTGAACAATTTGTTCAACCGCCAGTACGCCGTAAGCCAATACAATGGCGGCCAGCAATGGATCATGGGCGAGCCGCGATCGTTTTTCGTGACCGCTGATTACGCCTTTTAACCCTGTGGGAGCGGGCTTGCTCGCGATGCAGACGGCGCGGTCTGTCAGACAGACTGCGGCGATGCCATCGCGAGCAAGCCCGCTCCCACGCAATAGAAACGCACCGGATTTTTATGACCCGCCTCACCCTCACTCAACTCGCCTGGACCCCTCTGGGCCACGGCCACTGTCATCACCAGTTCCAGCTGCGTGATGCCAACCTGCATGTGGCCGCAGGTGAATTCGTGGGGCTGATCGGGCCTAACGGCAGCGGTAAAACCAGCCTGCTGCGCTGTGCCTATCGCTTCAGCAAACCAGAGTCGGGCGAGGTCCACCTCGACGCCCATAACCTCTGGCAACAATCGCCGCGCTGGTGCGCCCGGCGCATCGCCGTGGTGTTGCAGGAGTTCCCCGACGCCTTTGGCCTGACCGTCGACGAAGTGGTCGCCATGGGCCGTACTCCGCACAAAGGCCTGTTCGACGGCGACACCGAAACCGACCGCCAACTGGCCAGAAACGCTCTCCAGTCCGTCGGCCTGCACGGCTTTGAAGACCACGCCTTCGCCACCCTCTCGGGGGGCGAAAAACAGCGGGTGATCCTGGCCCGCGCCCTGACCCAGCAACCCGACCTGCTGATTCTCGACGAGCCGACCAACCACCTCGACCCGCGCTATCAGCTGGAGTTGCTGCAACTGGTCAAGCGCCTGAAGATCGGCACCCTGGCCAGCATCCACGACCTCAATCTGGCCGCCGCCTTCTGCGACCGGCTGTACGTGATCGACCACGGCAGGATCATCGCCAGCGGCACCCCGCGCGAGGTGCTGACCGTCGAGCTGCTGCGCGATGTATTCGGGGTCGCGGCATTGATCGACGACCATCCGCTGTCCGGCTACCCACGCATTACCTGGATAACCCAACCATGAACCTGATCCGCCTCGCCCTCTGCCTCAGCGTCCTGTTCGGCTCCCAGCTGGCCCTGGCTGACGCCACGCAGTACCCACTGACGATCAAGAGCTGCAACCGCGACGTGACCTTCAACCAGGCGCCCAGGCACGCGGTCAGCCACGACATCAACATGACCCAGATGATGCTCGCCCTGGGCCTCAAGCCGCACATGGTCGGCTACAGCGGCATCAGTGGCTGGAAGGCGGTGACGCCCGAAATGAAAGCCATCCTCGACGGACTGCCGGAACTGGCGAGCAAATACCCCTCGGTTGAAACCCTGCTCAACGCCGACGTCGACTTCTTCTTCGCCGGCTGGGATTACGGCATGCGCGTGGGCGGCGACCTCACGCCGCAAACCCTGACCCCGCTGGGCATCAACGTGTACGAGCTGACCGAGTCCTGCGCGTTCGTGATGAAGCGCCCTGCGGCCAGCATGGAGGACACCTACAACGACCTGCGCAACCTGGGCAAAATCTTCGACGTGCAAGACCGCGCCACGGCATTGATCGCGCAAATGCAGCAAAAAATCGCCGACGTTCAAAAGACCCTGCCCGCCGCACGCCCACGGGTTTTTTTGTATGACAGCGGCGAAGATCGCGCCATGACGTCGGGCAAACTGGGCATCCCCCACGCCCTGATCGAAGCCGCAGGCGGCAACGACATTCTCGGCGACATCGACGCCAGCTGGACCCGCATCAACTGGGAGACCGTGGTCGAGCGCAACCCGCAGGTCATCGTGATCGTCGACTACAGCGAAGTCACGGCCGAGCAAAAACAGCGCTTCCTTGAAACCAGTCCGGCGCTGCAATCGGTGGACGCGATCCGCAACAAGCGCTTTATCGTCATCCCCTACGTGCAGGCCACGCCGGGCATCGACAACGTTCTGGCCATCGAAACCATGGCCCAAGGGTTCCACCCACAATGATTGCCCGTCGCTACGCCTTGTTACTGATCGGCCTCGGCGCACTGCTGCTGGTGTCGTGCGTGGTGTCGCTGGGCTTTGGCCCGGCGCGGGTGCCGGTGGACGTGGTGTGGCACATTTTGCTGAACAAGCTGTTTGGCATTGGCGAGGTGAGCTGGAGCGCAGGCCAGGAACATATCGTGTGGCTGATCCGCGTGCCGCGCATGCTGCTCGGGGCCCTGGTCGGAGCCGGACTGGCCCTCATCGGCGCGGTGCTGCAAGCCGTGACCCGCAACCCGCTGGCCGACCCGCACTTGCTCGGCGTCACCAGCGGCGCCACCCTGGGCGCGGTGATCGTGGTGTTGCACGTGGGCGAAATCGTCGGCCTGCTGACCCTGCCCATCGCTGCATTTATCGGCGCCTTGCTGAGCATGCTGCTGGTACTGGCCATCGCCAGCCGTCATGGTCGACTGGACAGTGACCGCCTGCTGCTGTGCGGGGTAGCGGTGTCCTTTGTGATGATGGCCGTGGCCAACACCCTGCTGTTTCTGGGCGACCATCGCGCCAGCTCCGCCGTGCTGTTCTGGATGCTCGGCGGCCTGGGGCTGGCGCGCTGGGAACTGCTGGCGATCCCCAGTGCCAGCGTCCTGCTGGGACTGGTCCTGTTGCTGGGCATGGCCCGCCCGCTTAACGCGCTGATGGCGGGCGAGCAGACCGCCGTGACCCTGGGCCTGAATGCGCGCAATGTACGGCTGCGGGTATTTTTGATCGCCTCGCTGATGACCGGCGTGCTGGTGGCCATCAGCGGTTCGATTGGCTTTGTTGGCCTGATGATCCCCCACATCGCCCGCCGCCTGGTGGGGGCTGAACACCGGCGGTTGCTGCCGGTATCGGCGTTGCTGGGCAGTGTGTTCCTGGTGTGGGTCGATGTGGCCGCCCGCACACTGATTGCTCCCGAGGACTTGCCCATTGGCGTCGCCACGGCAGCCATTGGCGGCCTGTTTTTTATTGGCCTGATGCGCAAGCGTTAAAGCTCGTCGTGCCAGGGGTCAAGCGGGCCACCGGTTGGCGGGGGGGCGGGCGCTTGCGCTTGGTCGGGAGCATCCCAATCGAACTCATCGGCAATGGCGTCGGTACGAATCGTAAAGTCGCTGGCGACAACTCCCCGCTCAAGCCAGGTCTTGCTCTCGAGCAGCACGCGCAGCCCGCCTGAGTTGAGTACCTGGGCCAATATATCGCTGGGTCTGGCGCCGGCTTTTCGGGTGGGCTGGCTATTTTCGGCAAAGTAGCCTTCGTAGGTGTAATTCGCGCCACTGACGTATTCGCACAGGCGATCGTTGGCCGTTTTATTACCGCGCCAGTACCGCAACAGCGCACCGTCATTGGTTGACAGGTAAATAAAGTCAAACCCCGTCCCTACGCGCTCCAGGGTGCGCGTGGCGTAGCAAATATCGACGGGCCAGAACATGTTCTTGAGCAGATTGGTTTCGACCGGGCTCTGCGCCGACAGCGCCCTGACATCCCGGGAAAAATGCAGGCTGGCCACCGAATACTCCGCAGGAAATACAGGGATGGGGTGCAACTGGCCGTCAACATGCTTGTGGGTAAACAAAAAGGTTTCAGGGGCATTGGCCAGCTCCGTGCCCACGCTCGGCTCCACGACTACAAAAGTGTTGTAGGCCGACCTGGACAAGATCCCCACCACACGACCGGACCGATGCGGGCGTTCGATGTTCAGATGCGCATAACGGGCGGCGTCATCGGCATGGCTGAACACCGGGCCCAACGCAAAGCGCCTGTGGGTATCGGCCGAGGCTGGCAATGAATTTGCCGCAACCCTGGGCCGCCAGTTTTCCGGAACCAGGCCGGTCATATTCCAGAGTGCGCTGGGCGCCACTACGATCAATTGGCCGCTGGCGGCCACCTGACGCACATACGCAATCGGCGAAAATCTGCCGCTCATGATACTCACATGCATGGGATGGCCTGATTCCCGAAAGACCCCCGTGCTCAGCTCGGCGCTCAGTTGGGTCGGCACGTAGCTCAACAACACATCCTCATGGCTGGCGATGTAAAGCACTGGCTGGCTGACAGCGATCGCTGGCTGTTGTTGATGGACAGTGCTGATGAGCTGCAAGGCATCATGGATGTCTGCGGGAAAGGCAAAAGCCTCTAACACCGAGAAGTTTTTGACATCCTGATAGGTGAGGGTAAAAGGCACCTTGCGCGCCCCGAGGTACACCGCATGGTAGTCAAACTCGGCTGGCAGGGTGTTTTTGCTCGCCCCCCGGGCCCGGGGGAACAGTCTATCCAGTGAAAACGCGCCCCCCTCGATCGGCAAGGTCGCGACATACTCTTCGCTGTGGGTACATTTCAGAATCACGCCGAACTGGCGCTGTGTGCGCTCGCCCAAGTGGTGCTGGGCATAGCGCATGGCATCTTCGGCCTGGGTAAACACGGGGCTGAACATCGGCTGTTCAGTGGCCTGCAACAGCGGCGCGGTTACCCGTGAAGGCTTCCATACCGTGGTGACCTTGCCGGGCATGCCCCACAAGGCACTGCCCACAACCACATGCAACTCCCCGGTGCGCACGATCTGCGCCACGTACTCAGTAGGTCTCAGAAGATTGGCGCGCAGCCTTGACTGCAGGGTATTTTGCCGAGCCTGCCCGGGGTGTTCGATGGGCGGCGCCACACGGGAAAGCAGCTTTTTTTCAAGCACCGACCCGCTCGGCACGTACTTGATCAGCGCGCCATCGGGCGTCGACAAATACCGGGCCGGGGCCCAGTCATGGTGCTTGATAGCCCCATACACCTCATGGGGTTCAAGCATGTTGCGGTACAGCTGCTGTTCATCACCGGGGGCGCTGTGATGCGAAGGCGCAGGGCGATGAGAATGGTAAACCGCAACCACACTGCAACCGTGCGGTGTGAGTTCGATGCGCTCGCCCGGTATGACGCTGTGGGGGTCAAAGGTTTCATTGCGCCCCGGCAACGGCTCGGTGACGACAAAGCGATTGTCCAGGCGCTGGTAAACAAGGCCGCCATACACCCTGCCCGATGCCAGGTAACGGCGCATTTTTCGGTGCGCATAACGCGCGGCATCATCGGCACTGATAAATGAAGGGCTCAGCATCCGCCTCTGAAGACGCGAATAAGCCTGCCAACTGGACGTTACCCGCCCCGCCGGGCCCCAGGCATCACTGGGGTGCAACACATTCAACTGGCCCATTGCGGCGAAGCCGCGAATGTACTCCGTGGCCCTGACATGGCCGTCCAGAATATCGCGCTTGATCTCCAGGCCGATCCCTTCGGCCGGGCTCAATACGCGAGTATAGGGCTCCTCGGCCTCGGCATTCGAGGGTAGATATTCCAGCAACGCACCATCGCGTGAGGCGATGTACAACGCCAGCGGCGGTATTGCCTGGCCAAAGCGCAGCGCCCGGGAAAAGCGGATGCCGCCTGCCATCGCGTCCGGATCAATGAAGTTCTTGAACACCTGGGCCTGTTCGGCAGGCAGCTCCTGCGGGTCGCGATACAGCGCGTCGCAGTAGTACTGGGCCACGATATCCAGATCGCCTGGAATCACGATGGCGCCGCCGGCATTTTTGGGGAATATGTTGTCCGGCGCAAAAGGCACTTGGGCACCGCACAGCGGTTCGGTGGCCAGGTACTGCTCCTTGCCCCGGAACTTGAGCAGATAGCCATACTGCTGCTCGGGCTGCTCGTAAACGCGGCGGCGGGCAAATTTGGCGGCGGCGTTCAGGCTGGTAAATATCGGGCTGCAGGCCGGTTGCTTTAACACTTTACCCGGGCCATAAACCGGGGACGCCGCCGAGTAGACCTTGAACTCGGGGCCTAGTTTGCCGACCTTGCCCCCCCATATTTCACTGCTTTGAAGCACACTGAGTTCGCCGGCCCGGGCCATGGGCAGAATGAAATCCAGCACCGTTTTGGACTGATCGAATTCGGCTTGGGTCTCCTGGCGAAACCGCACGGCCAATGCCTGCTCATCACTGGAGCCACTGGCCACGTATTTAATCAGCGACCCGTTAAGGCCCGACAAGTAAGTGGCAGGAGCGAACGCGCGCTGCCTGACGATATGAATAAAATCGGGCGGTGAAAAAAAGCTGTTCATGGTTTGAATCGCTTCAGTGGACCACGACGTTATCCACGCCCGCAGGGTGTTAAAGGTGTTGGGATGAGAGTGATAAAAAGCCACGCAGTGATACCCCGCGGGGTGCTGTACATCGCCCCGCGAATCGGTCGATAACACCGCCTCGAAATTAAACCCTGCCTCATCCCCTTTCACCGGCAACGTCGCAAAAAACTGCCCATCGGGGCGCCTGAGCACTACGCCGCCATATTCAACATCACGCCGGTCGCCGATCAACTCATGGACGTATCGCGCCGCATCATCGGCATAGGCAAACGCCGGGCTCAAGCCAGGCAGTGCAACAGTCGAGCCGGTAGCAGCGCGTTCGGCGCGCTGGTTTAACAAAGTGGTCATTTCAAACTTCCTTATTCATGACGGTGATCGCCGTATCCGCACAAGCGATCAGCGCAACGGTGATGCGCCTGATCATCATCAATAAGGGCGATTGCAAAAGGTCATATTTAGTTAACGTCGCGTGCGCCTTGGGTGGCGCACACGTGCTTAGAGTTCGTCGCGCACGGGCCCGACCTTTAGCTGCGCCACCGGCGTACCGGGGGTCGGCCCTTCATCGTCAAACGACGGCGGTTGCGTCGTGACCGTGAAGTGCGTGTTGACCGCACCTGTGCGCGGCCAACTGGGGCTCGGCTCCAAAACCTGCAACGTGCCCGCGTTGAGCACCGTGGCCAGCGTCTCGCCGGGCCTGGCCTGTGTGCGGGTGGGGGTGCTGTTTTCAATGAAGTAACGCTCATAGGTGAAACTGGCGCCACTGACGTATTCACACAGCCGGTCATTGGCCGTTTTGGTTCCCCGCGTGTACTTCAACAGCGCGCCGTCCTCGGTTGAGAGGTACAGATAATCAAAACTTGCGTCGTCCAGTTGCCGGTGAAGCGTGCGCGTGGCGTAGCAAATATCCACGGGCCAAAACATGTTTTTAAGCAGGCGGGTTTCGACGGGGCTGAGTGCCGACTGCCCGCTCATATCACGGGAAAAATGCAGGCTTTTCATGGCATAGCCGGTCGGCAAAATTGCCCTGGGGGCTATCACGTTCGGTATCGACAAATGGGTTTTAAGAATCATCTGCGCCACATTGACCGGCTCACCGTTTTCCACCGGGTGCAGCGCTACGCAGGTGTCGTAGTCGGGGTGGCGTAAAACACCGCCCATCACATTAAGGGTCTGCGCACGCTTGAAGTGCCGATGCTCATAGCGCGCAGCATCGTCGGGGTGGCTGAATACCGGGCTCATGGCGAACAAACGAAAACTCCTGCCGGCCTCACGTGGCACCTCCATCCCAAAGGGCCGCCAGGCTGGCGATACGCGCCCCGGGCTAACCCACACCGGATTGGTCGTGATCACTTGCAAATCACCCGCCATCGCCACCCTGCGCACGTAGTCCAACGGCGTCAATTTAAGGTCTGTGAGTTGATTGAGCAGGTCCTGACCCATGCCCTTGAACACCCCGGCAGACAACTGTATCGCTGCCGAACTGTCCAGGTAGCGCAATAACGCCCCGTCGCTGGTAGACAGGTAAAGCGGCCCCGCCGGGGGGATCAATCCGTTCTGCCCCTTGATGCTGTCACTGAGCGCCAGCCCCCGGGCCATGTCCACCGGCGAGACAAACGCTTCATAGATCCTGCGGGTGTGCATGCCCTCCACTTGAGGTGCCATTTTGGGTGCAGCCACATACACCGCCTGAAACCTGAACCCCGGGGGCAACTTGAATTCGCCGTTGGCCTCATCCTGGGGAAACAATCGGTTCAAGGTAAATTCCCCGCCTTGCACCGGCCGGGTCGCCACATACTCGTGGCTATGGGGGTTGCCGAGGATCAAGCCGTATTGAGCCAAATCCCCGTAAACCATACGTTCATGGGTATAGCGCATGGCATCTTGCAACTGGGTAAACACAGGGCTCAGGGCCGGCTGCCGAACCGCCTGGGCCTCGGGTACCGGCCGTGTAGCCGGGATAAAATCCGACCTGACCGGGCCTGCAGCGCCCCAGAGCGCGCTGCCAACTACCACCTGCAGATCCCCCGCCTGAGCGACCTCGCGGATGTAATCCCTGGGCTTGAGGGCGTTGGCCCGCATCGCCATATGGATCGGATTTTTGCGAACCTGCTCGGGGTGTTTGCCAGGGGGCGCTATCTGCGTACGCAGTACACGCTCGCGCACCGAGTCGCTTGGCGTGTACTTGAGCAACGTGCCGTCGTGGGCCGAAAAATAGCGCACGGGTGCCCATTCCCGATCCCTGATTGCGGCATTCAACTCATGGGGTTCAAGCATGGTTTGAAACAGCTGCTCTTCAGCCTCCGTTCGCCATAGCCTCAAAGGATGCACCCGGTGTGTGTGATACACCGCAACCACCGAACAACCGTGGGGCGTGAGGGCAATCAGCTCCGGAGGCATGACGCATGTCGGGTCGAAGCTCTCGTTATGGCAAGCCAGGGGTTCAGTGGCGACAAAGCGGGTATCCAGGCGCTGATAAATCAGGCCGCCGTAAACCTTGTCGTCGCGACGGGCAATTTGTTCGTGGGCATGGCGCGCGGCATCATCGGCAGAAACAAAGGAAGGCCCCAACGCCCGGCGACTGAACCCCGCGTAAGGCTTCCAGGCCGCCGTTACCCGCCCGGCCCTGCTCCATAAATCGCTGGTATGCAGCACGCTCAACTCGCCCGCGCTGGCAACAAGGTGGATATAGGCAAGGGTTGGCGTCACGCCACTGAGCAGCTCGCGGGCAAGCGCCAGCCCCTGGCCTTCGCCTTCAGGCAATGGCGCGGAAATATTTTTTTCGAAACCGGAAAAGGTCGAAACGTATTGCAGGACAGCACCGTCGCTGCTGCAGATAAAGAGCGGCACTGCCCGCCCCGGCGAAGGCGCGGCAAGTGCTTGTGCGGCCTTGATGCCGTTAGCCAACGTCTCGGGGGCCACAAAATGCTTGTACAGCGAAGGCTGCTGCGCAGGAACCAGGCTGGGGTCACGGTAAAAACCATCGCTGCAATACAGCCCTGCCACTTCGTACTGCGCCGGCATGGGCAACGGGGTACCGTCCTTGGGCGGAAAAATCTTCGCCAGCGAAAAATCCATACTCCCGATCACCGGCTCAGAGGCCACGAAAATGGGCCGGCCTCTATGCTTGAGAATCACCCCAAAGCAGCACTCGCTGGTTTGGCTTACCCGCGCCCGCACTTCTTTGACCGCCTGTTCGAGGCTGTCGCTGATGGGCCCGAATGCCGGCTGCTGGACAATCACAGGCGCGATGTCCAAGAGCCGGGTCGCTGAAAAAACCTTGAAGTCGGGTTGCAGGGGGCCGACATTGCCCTCCCAGACCTCAGTGGCCTGGAGCACCCTTAACCGGCCCACGCTGGCCGCCGCCTGGACATATTCGACGATGGTCGCAAAGGTGAATTTGCCCGCATCGGAATCGATGGCGATTCTCTCGATAAGCGCATTTTCCTGGGGCGAGCCGCTGGAAATGAATTTGATCAGCGAACCATTGACCCCCGACAAATAATGCGCGGGGGCAAAATAGGCATTCAGCCGGTTGAGCACCATGTCCGCAGGCGAAAAGGCATTGATCGACGTATGGATGTCTTCAGTGCCCCAGTGTTTGAACAGGTTCTTCAACTTGTCATAGTTGGCCGGGTGCGAGTGGTAGAAGGCGACACAGGTATAGCCCGGCGGGTTGATGAAACCGCCGCTGCTGTTGGTTGACATGACCAGCGTGGGGTCGAAGGAGCTGGCTTTTCCGCGCACCGGGCGCGTCGCGAAGTAGCGGCCTTCGGCATCTTTCAAAATGGCGCCGCCATACTCCACGGAGCGGAAATCACCGATCAAATGATGGGCAAAACGCGCCGCGTCGTCGGCGCTGACAAATGCCGGGCTCAAGGTCGGTAACGAGGTTTGTATGTTGGGCAGTGCATGCCGTTTTTCACGGCCTTCAGTCTGTTCCATAACACGGTCTTCCTTGATAAAAAAGCAGGGCGACAAAGCCGCGTCCTCCTTCTAGAGTTCGTCTTTATCCGTAGTCTGGGAGCGAGCCCAGGGCGTAGTGGCCGCTACGCCGTATCCGGCGGTCCAGGAGCGCACATCCTGTTTCCAGTTGGGCGTCACCCAGCTGATTTTCGGCCAGCTATCACTGGGCTGAACCACTATCAGCTCACCGGCCTGCAGCAACTTATCGAGGTACTCGTTTTCTGTTTCGTGCCCTGTTTCGATCCATTGCTGATGGACGTACTGGTTGTCCCAATAATCGGAACCTTCCACCCGCTCACACAGATCGTCTTCAGCCTTGCCCTGGCGGCGAACGTACTTCAAGAGCGCGCCATCATTGCCCGACACGTAGGCAATTTGCAGCGAGAAGCCCAAGCGCGGCAGGCTCTTGGTGACATAGCAAATATCGGCCGGCCAAAAGACGTTATCCATCCACTCGCTAACGCCGTGCCGCGCATAGATCGGCGTCTGAGGGCGATGCGCATAACAGACAGCCCAGGGCGCAAACCCGGGCGGAAAAACAGGCAGCGACCGATTGCTGCTGGTGCCCTGCTCAAACAGCGCATCTAAAAAAATCCGATCTCGGCCATTCATTGCCTGGCCGTTGGTCAACGGCTCTACAGCCACATAAAGGTGCTTGAGCGACGAGCGCAAAATCGCTCCCACGGCATCCTGCGCATGGGGGTGCGGCAGGCGGCGATGGCAATAAAGCGCAGCATCATCAATATGGCTAAACAAGGGGCCCAGGGCCAGTTCCCTGGCCCGCGAGCCGCCGGCGATCGGTATCTCGAAAGCGTTTGGTCTCCAGGCTGTGGTGACGCGGCCCTCAGTGGCCCACATGTTGCTCGTCAGCAGCACCTGCATCTCGCCACCGCCCGCCACATGCCGCACATACTCCACGGGCCTGATTTTGCCGGAGATCAAACCGGCCGACATTGCACGCTGAGAGGAGAAAGGCCCCTCGATATCCAGCAGCGCGTTGCGGCCAGAGGCGCGATAACTCAACAGAGCACCCTCGCGGGTTGAGATGTACAACTGCGGGTAAGCAGACCCCCGGGGCAAAAAATCGCGCACAGTGCTCATAAGCACGGCACTGTCTGCAAGGTCTTGGGGGGCAACAAAATCGGCATAGACACTGCCTGGCACTGGATCCACGGGGTCTTTAGGGGCCGCTATATAGACTGCGTAGTAGTCAAATCCGGCAGGCAGACTGTAAGCCTGCGAACCAAATGGAATAGGGAAAAGCCCTGATAGCAGGATCGAGTTGCCGTTAGCCGTCGTCGGTTCAGTGGCGATGTACTCATCGTCACGCAGGTTTTTCAAGATAACCCCGAACTGGCGACCGTCACGCGCACCCATCCGTTCATGGGCATAGCGCATGGCATCCTGGGCCTGAGTGAAAACGGGGCTCAATGCCGGCTGGATTTTAGCCGTGTACCCCTTGCGCCGAGGCTGGGCAAATTTCCACAGCGGCGTCACTTTGCCGCGCTCGCCCCACAACGCACTGCCCACCACAACGTGCAACCCGCCCACGCGGCTCACCTGGGCCACATACTCGGTGGGCTTGAGAGCGTTGGCGCGCAACTTGAGCTGGACCGGGTTTTTGCGAACCTGCTCGGGGTGTTCTCTGGGTGGCGAGATCAAGGTCATCAAGGCTGTTTCCAGCGCCGACCCGCTCGGTGTGTACTTGAGCAACACGCCATCGTGCGTCGATAAATAGCGCGACGCGGCCCAGTCCCGTTCCTTGATGGCGGTACACAGTTCATGGGGGTAGAACATCGAGCGATTCAACTGCTCTTCAACCGGCGAGCGCCACAGCCGCAAAGGCTCAAGCCGGTGCGTCTGATAGACCGCCACCACCGCCCCGCCGTACGGTGTAAATGACAGCAGCTCCGGGGGAATCACGCGCTGCGGATCGAAAACCCCGGTATGCACCGCCAGCGGTTGCGTGGCGAAGAACCGGTTATCCACCCCCTGAAAAATCAGCCCGCCGTAGACCGCATCGACCCGCCCGGCAATTTGCTCATGGGCATAACGCGCGGCGTCGTCGGCGCTGACAAACGAAGGGCTCAAGGTGCGCCGCATAAACCCCTGGAAGGGTTGCCAGTCAGTCTGGACACGCCCGGCTCTGCTCCAGATTTCGCTGGTACGCACAACGCTCAATTCACCGGCATGGGCCAGCAGCTGGATATAGGCAAGGGGTTTTTCGACATCGGCCAGCAGGTTCCTGACCAGTTCCATGCCACCGCCCTCACCCTCGGACAGCTCGGCAAACAGGGTTTTCTCATCCGCCGAGTAGCGCGACACATACTTGAGTATCGCGCCGTCCCGGGCAGCGATATACAGGGGCAGTGCGCTGTGTTGCGACGGATTGCCCAATAGCTGTGCAACCCCGATTGCCTTTTCCAGCGACTGCGGGTGCATGAAGTTCTTGAACAGTGACGCCTGCTCTGCGGGAATCAGCGTGGGGTCCCGGTGCTCACCGTCACAGCCATACAGCGCAAAGAGTTCATAGCCCGCCAGCAGTGCCGGTTTGTTGTCGGCGGATCGAACGAACACCCGACTCAGGGAGAAATCCATCTGTTCGGTGACCGGTTCGGACACTACAAATTCATTGCGTTGTGCGTGCTTGAGGATAACCCCGAAGTGTTCTTCCTCCGTTCGATCAATACGCGTACGGGCGTAATCCAGGGCCAATGCTTCGCTGGCGACAATCGGCCCGAAGGCCGGCCGTTGCACAATCACAGGGGCTATATCCAATGAGTTCACGCCAGGCTCAAACTTGAATGTCTCATCCAGCGGCCCGACTTTTTTACCCCACAGCTCGTTGGACTGAATGACGCTGACCGTGCCCAGACTGATCAAAATATGTACAGCCTTGATCAACGAATCAATGGCTTCATGGGAATGATCTTTGGCTTTGGCCAGAAGCTCGGCGATCTTTTTTTCTTCATCGGAGCCGCTGCATTCGTATTTGATCAGTGAGCCGTTGAGGCCGGACAGGTAGCTGACCGCTGCAAAACTGCTCATTCGCAGCATGTCGTAAATATCGGCAGGCGAAAAAAAATTGACCCGCTTAAATATGTCTTCGCTGGGCCAATCTTCGTAGAGCGCGTGAACCTGCTCATAGAGGTCGGCGTGAGAATGATAAAAGGCAACGCAGGTATACCCCGGCGGATGCCTGAACCGGCCCAATGGGTTGGTCGACATGACGCGCTCGGGCCGGAACAGGGACGGGGTTCCCCTCACCGGTCGCGTCGCAAAATACTGCTCCCGTTTATTTTTTAAAATCGCCCCGCCGTATTGAACGTCGCGATGATCGCCAATCAACTCATGGGCAAAACGCGCCGCATCGTCAGGGCTCAGGAACGGGGGGCTCAAGGTGGGCAGGGGTACGTTCACATTCGGGGGTGCCCAGCCGGGCTGGGGCAAATCTGAAAGTGGCATGGCGGTTTATCTCTGATTGAAGGATGGATCGACCGGTGCAAGACCGGTACTCATCCTTCGCCTGATTGCCTGGTGCCCGGTGGTAGTTATTTACAACGGCAATTGCCCCCAGGCACCAAGGCGGCGCACTCGGCGCACCGCCCGCCCCTTCAGGCCCCGAACTGGTGCAGCACAAGGCCACATGTTCGCGCAAAGCCCCGTTTTAGAGCCTCATGCCGATCACGGCACAGCCTTTGCTATGTCCTTCTCAGTGTTCAGATCAGCCCTCTAAGAAATCAGATACCTGGAGATCGCACCATGAAGCGTCGTAGCTTGATCAAGGCTTTCACCCTCACAGCATCCATTGCCGCCATGGGCCTGACCTGGACGGTGCAAGCCGCCGAAACCATCAAGGTGGGGATCTTGCATTCGCTGTCCGGGACCATGGCGATCTCCGAAACCTCGCTCAAAGACATGGCGCTGATGACCATCGACGAGATCAACGCCAAGGGCGGGGTCAACGGCAAAATGCTGGAAGCGGTGGTGGTCGATCCTGCGTCCAACTGGCCGCTGTTCGCCGAAAAGGGCCGCCAGCTGCTGACCCAGGACAAGGTTGCGGTGGTGTTTGGCTGCTGGACTTCGGTGTCGCGCAAATCGGTGCTGCCAGTGTTCGAAGAGCTCAACGGCCTGCTGTTTTACCCGGTGCAATACGAGGGTGAAGAGATGTCGCCCAACGTGTTCTACACCGGCGCGGCGCCTAACCAGCAAGCCATTCCGGCCGTTGAATACCTGATGAGCGAAGACGGCGGCAGCGCCAAACGCTTTGTGTTGCTGGGCACCGACTACGTGTACCCGCGCACCACCAACAAGATTCTGCGGGCGTTCCTGCATTCCAAAGGCGTGGCCGACAAGGACATCGAAGAGGTCTATACCCCCTTTGGTCACAGCGATTACCAGACCATCGTGTCCAATATCAAAAAGTTCTCGGCGGGCGGCAAGACCGCTGTGATCTCCACGGTCAACGGCGACTCCAACGTGCCGTTCTATAAAGAGCTGGCAAACCAGGGCCTCAAGGCCACCGACGTGCCGGTGATTGCGTTCTCGGTGGGTGAAGAAGAACTGCGCGGCATCGACACCAAACCCCTGGTGGGCAACCTCGCGGCGTGGAACTACTTCCAGTCGGTGGAAAACCCGGTCAACGACAAGTTCGTCGCCGACTGGAAAGCCTACGCCAGGAAACACAACCTGCCGGGCGCCGACAAAGCCGTGACCAACGACCCGATGGAAGCCACCTACGTGGGTATTCATATGTGGGCCCAGGCGGCGGAAAAAGCCAAATCCACCGATGTGGACAAGGTGCGCGAAGCGCTGGCCGGCCAGACCTTTGCCGCGCCATCGGGCTACACCCTGACCATGGACAAGACCAACCACCACCTGCACAAGCCGGTGATGATCGGCGAGATCCAGCCTGACGGTCAGTTCAGCGTGGTGTGGCAAACCGAAGGCCCGATCCGCGCCCAGCCGTGGAGCCCTTACATTTCTGGCAACGACAAAAAGCCGGACTATGCGGTGAAGAGCAACTAAAGGCATCAAGAGCCTCTTTGTTTTGCCCTTGTGGGAACGGGCTTGCTCGCGATTCAGACGACGCGGTCCTTGAGTTGAACCGTATCGATGCCATCGCGAGCAAGCCCGCTCCCACAGGCGTGTCGAATTGCTTACCTGCGCAAGGCCATGACTATGCCCACTGCCCTTTACCGCTTTATCTGTGCATTGATGCTGTTGCTGCCCCTGGCCGCCAGCGCCGATGACGCCAGCGACTTCGCTGCCGCCAACAACACCCGGCAAGCCCGGCTGCTGGAAAGCTGGGCTGAGCAACCTGTTCCTGCCCGCGTGGAACTGATCAACAGCCTGCAACAAGGCCGGGTCACCGTCGACGGCCAGGTCAAAACCCTGCGCCTGAACAACCGCCTGCGCGGGTTGATCGACACCGCGCTCGCCAGCCATCAATTACTGGCCACAGATCCAAAGCTGCGCTTGAACGCCGCCCAACAGCTGCAAAAATCCGCCAGACCGGCACAACTCACATTCCTCGACCGGCAACTGGCTGGCGAAACCGACAGCGATGTGCGCAGCGCATTGAGCCTGGCCCTGGCCAACCTGCAACTGGTCGATCCAGACCCGGCCGTGCGTCTGGCCGCCGTGCGCCTGCTGGGTGAAACGGGCGAGCCGCTGGCCCGCACCCGCCTCGAAACCCTGCTGCAACCCGGTATCGAAACCGATGCCTCGGTACGCACCGCCGCCGAAACCAGCCTGGCCCAGGTAACCCGCAAACTGCTGATCGGCGACTTGCTGGGGCAGGCGTTCAGCGGTTTGTCCCTGGGTTCGATCCTGCTGCTGGCCGCCCTCGGTCTGGCGATCACCTTCGGCCTGCTCGGGGTGATCAACATGGCCCACGGCGAGATGCTGATGCTCGGCGCCTACTCCACGTATTGCGTGCAGTTGCTGTTCCAGCGCTTTGCGCCGGGCGCCATCGAGTTCTACCCGTTGCTGGCGTTGCCGGTGGCGTTCGTCGTCACCGCCAGCGTGGGCATGGTGCTGGAGCGCACCATCATTCGTCACCTCTACGGCCGCCCGCTGGAAACCCTGCTCGCCACCTGGGGCATCAGCCTGATCCTGATCCAGCTGGTGCGTGTGCTGTTCGGCGCGCAAAACGTCGAAGTGGCCAACCCGGCCTGGCTCTCGGGCGGGCTGCACGTGCTGCCCAACCTGGTGCTGCCGTACAACCGCCTGGTGATCATCGTGTTTGCCCTGGCCGTGGTGTTCCTGACCTGGTTGCTGCTGAACAAAACCCGCCTGGGCCTCAACGTGCGGGCCGTCACCCAGAACCGCAACATGGCTGCCTGCTGCGGCGTGCCCACCGGGCGGGTGGACATGCTCGCCTTTGGCCTCGGCTCGGGGATTGCCGGGCTGGGCGGCGTGGCCTTGAGTCAGGTCGGCAACGTCGGCCCGGATCTGGGCCAGGGCTACATCATTGATTCGTTCCTGGTGGTGGTGCTCGGCGGCGTCGGGCAACTGGCCGGCACCGTCTACGCGGCCTTGGGCCTGGGCATCGCGAACAAGATTCTTGAACCACAGATCGGCGCCGTACTGGGCAAAATCCTGATCCTGGGGCTGATCATTCTGTTTATCCAGAAGCGTCCGCAGGGGCTCTTCGCGCTTAAGGGACGGGTGATCGACTGATGAATCAGCCTCTGATGCTCACTGCCACACAAAAGGCCGGCCCTGCTGTCACTGCATGGGTCGGGGGCCTGGTTCTGCTGACTCTGCTGGCCTTGCCGCTGCTTTCGCTGTTGCCCGCCGACAGCCCGTTTCAGGTCTCGGCCTACACCCTGACCCTGGTGGGCAAAATCCTCTGTTATGCCATCGTCGCCCTGGCGCTGGATCTGGTCTGGGGCTACGCCGGGCTGCTGTCCCTGGGGCACGGCCTGTTCTTCGCCCTGGGCGGCTATGCAATGGGCATGTACCTGATGCGTCAGGCCTCGGGCGATGAACTGCCGGCCTTTATGACGTTTTTGTCGTGGACTGAACTGCCCTGGTACTGGGTCGGCACCGAACATTTCTGGTGGGCCATGTGCCTGGTGGTATTGGCTCCCGGCTTACTGGCGCTGGTGTTCGGGTTTTTCGCCTTCCGCTCGCGGATCAAGGGCGTGTATTTCTCGATCATGACCCAGGCCCTGACCTTTGCCGGGATGCTGCTGTTTTTCCGCAACGAAACCGGCTTTGGCGGCAACAACGGCTTCACCAACTTTCGCAGCATTCTGGGGTTTGGCATTACCGAGCCGGGCACCCGTGCCGCGCTGTTTTTCGCCACCGTGCTGCTGCTGGTGACCAGCCTGTTCCTCGGCTGGCGCCTGGCGCGCAGCAAGTTTGGCCGGGTGCTGACGGCGCTGCGCGATGCGGAAAACCGCCTGATGTTCTGCGGCTACGACCCGCGCGGTTTCAAACTGTTTGTGTGGGTGTTGAGCGCGGTGCTGTGCGGTTTGGCCGGGGCCTTGTATGTGCCGCAAGTGGGCATCATCAACCCCGGTGAAATGTCGCCGACCAACTCCATCGAAGCCGCCGTATGGGTCGCCCTCGGCGGGCGCGGCACCCTGATCGGGCCGTTGCTGGGCGCGGGCGTGGTCAACGGCATGAAGAGCTGGTTCACCGTGGCCTTCCCCGAATACTGGCTGTTCTTTCTGGGGGCGCTGTTTATCGTCGTGACCCTGTACCTGCCCAAAGGCGTGATCGGCCTGCTGAAGAAAAGGGGCGAATGATGCGCATCACTCCAACCGCTGAATTTATGCTCGAGCCCGCTTTTGATCCCAACAAAGACGCTGGCAGCAGCCGCGATGCCATCGGCTTTGGCCAACGCGTGGAGCCGGGGCTCAATACCCGCCACGGCACCATCCTGACCCTGGAAGACATCAGCGTCAGTTTTGATGGTTTCAAGGCACTGAACAACCTCAACCTGTACATCGGCGTGGGCGAGTTGCGCTGCATCATCGGCCCCAACGGTGCGGGCAAGACCACGATGATGGACGTGATCACCGGCAAAACCCGGCCCAGTGAAGGCCAGGCCTGGTTCGGCGAAACCCTCGATCTGCGCCAGATGAGCGAAGTACAGATCGCCCAGTCCGGGATCGGCCGCAAGTTTCAGAAGCCCACGGTGTTCGAAGCCCTGAGCGTGTTCGAAAACCTGGAGCTGGCGCAAAAAACCGACAAATCGGTGTGGGCCAGCCTGCGCGCCAGACTGACGGGCGAGCAGAAGGACCGCATCGGCGAAGTGCTGCATACCATCCGCCTGACCAGCTCGGCGCATCGCCCGGCGGGCCTGTTGTCCCATGGCCAGAAGCAGTTCCTGGAGATCGGCATGCTGCTGATGCAAGACCCGCAACTGTTGCTGCTGGACGAGCCGGTAGCGGGCATGACCGACGCCGAAACCGAGTTCACCGCCGAGCTGTTCAAAAGCCTGGCGGGCAAGCATTCGCTGATGGTGGTGGAGCACGACATGGGCTTTGTCGGCTCGATTGCCGACCATGTGACCGTGCTGCATCAGGGCAGTGTGCTGGCCGAAGGCTCGCTGGAACAGGTGCAGGCGGATGAGCGGGTGATTGAGGTGTATTTAGGGCGCTAGAAAAACGCTTTTGTGGGAGCGGGCTTGCTCGCGATGCGGGCAACTCGGTCTGTCAGTCGTAACGCGGTGATGCTATCGCGAGCAAGCCCGCTCCCACAGGGGCATGGGGAGATTTCATACATGCTTGACGTCCAAAATCTGCATCAGTTCTACGGCGGCAGCCACATTCTTCGGGGCCTGTCGTTTGAGGTCAAAGTCGGCGAAGTCACCTGCCTGCTGGGCCGTAATGGCGTGGGCAAAACCACCCTGCTCAAGTGCCTGATGGGCTTGTTGCCGGTCAAGGAAGGCGCAGTGCAATGGGAAGGCAAAACCATCACCGCGCTCAAGCCCCATCAACGGGTGCACGCCGGCATCGCTTACGTGCCCCAGGGCCGGGAGATTTTCGGGCGCCTGACGGTGGAGGAAAACCTGCTGATGGGCCTGTCGCGCTTCCCCGGTTCCGAGGCCAAGGAGGTGCCCGCGTTTATCTACGAACTGTTCCCGGTACTGCTGCAAATGAAGCACCGCCGGGGCGGCGATCTGTCCGGCGGGCAGCAGCAACAGTTGGCCATTGGCCGCGCACTGGCCAGCCGTCCGCGCCTGCTGATTCTCGACGAACCCACCGAAGGCATTCAGCCGTCCGTGATTAAAGAGATCGGCGCAGTGATCAAAATGCTCGCCGCACGGGGGGACATGGCGATTTTGCTGGTGGAGCAGTTTTATGACTTTGCCGAAGAACTGGCGGACCAGTATCTGGTGATGTCCCGGGGTGAAATCGTGCAGCAAGGCCGGGGTGAAAATATGCAAACAGAAGGTGTACGCGGGCTGGTAACGATTTAATCTGCGTCTCTTAATAGCGAAAAGTCCTACATATGAACCTGCCTGCCACGACCACATTGTTCACCCCCAGCTGGCATGCCGAGCTGGAGCTGGGCTATGGCCGTTTTGGCGACAGCACGCGCCCGACCCTGCGCCGTCATGTCGGCCCGTTGCGGGTGCAAAAGCACCTGTACGCCGAAGGTCCCCAGGTGTGCCAGCACATTATTGTCCACCCGCCGGGGGGGATTGCCGGGGGTGACATCCTCGACATTCGCGCCAGCGTCGGCCCTGATGCCTGGGCACAACTGACCAGCCCCGGCGCGGCCAAATGGTATCGCGCGGCAGGCCCGGCCTATCAGAACCTGACCCTGAACGTGGCCGCCGGAGCGACCCTGGAATGGCTGCCACAAGAGACCATCATATTCAGTGCTGCCCAGGCCGAACTCTCCACCCGCATCGAACTTGAAGGCGATGCGCGGCTGTTTTACTGGGACATGGTGGCGCTTGGGCGACTGGCCAGCGGCGAGCGTTTTGAGCAAGGCCACTTTCAATCGCGGCTGGATATTCGCCGTGACGGCCAGTTGCTCTGGCATGAGCGCCAGCGCATTGTGGGCGGCGACGGTTTGCTGGATTCCCCCATCGGGCTGGATGGCAACCCGGTGTTTTCAACCTTGCTGGTGACCGGTGAAATCAGCGCCGAACTGCTGGAAACGTGTCGCAACCTGTCCCACCCGGTGCGTGGTGATCTGACTCAGTTACCGGGCTTGCTGGTGGCACGCTGCCTGTCGGGCGAAGCCTTACAGGCTCGGGCCTGGCTGATCGATCTATGGCGCCTGCTGCGTCCGGCATTGTTGGGCCGCGAGGCGCTGGCACCACGCATCTGGAGTACTTGAATAACCCTGTGGGAGCGGGCTTGCTCGCGATGCAGACGCCCCGGTCTGCCAGTGAGTTCGCGGTGATGCCATCGCGAGCAAGCCCGCTCCCACACACATCACTTTTAACTGCCGAACACGGACTCCACCATGGACCTGACCCCACGCGAAAAAGACAAGATGCTGATCTTCACCGCCGGCCTGCTGGCGGAGCGACGTTTGGCGCGCGGCGTGATTCTCAACTACCCGGAAACCATCGCCTATATTTGCGCCGCGCTGCTTGAAGGCGCACGTGACGGGCGCACCGTCGCCGACCTGATGCACTACGGCACCACCCTGCTGACCCGCGAGCAGGTGATGGAAGGTATCCCGGAAATGATCCCCGACATTCAGGTCGAGGCCACGTTCCCGGACGGCACCAAGCTGGTCACTGTCCATCAACCCATCGCCTGAGGCCGCACCATGTCTTACGTTATTCGTGATGCCGTCCCGGCCGATCTGCCGGCGATTCGCGATATCTACAACGATGCGGTGCTCAACACCCTCGCGATCTGGAACGAGCAGACGGTCGATCTGGACAACCGCCTGCAATGGTTCAACGCCCGTCAGGCCCAGGGTTATCCGGTCCTGGTGATCGTCGACGACGCCAATATCCCCCTGGGCTACGCCTCGTTTGGCGACTGGCGCCCGTTTGAAGGCTTCCGCCACACGGTCGAGCACTCGGTGTACGTCCACCCCGAGCAACGGGGCAAGCGCCTCGGCCCGCAGTTGCTGGCCGAACTGATCAAGCGTGCCCGGGCCTGCGACAAACACGTAATGGTCGCGGCCATTGAAAGCGCCAACGCAGCGTCGATCCATGTGCATAAACAGCTTGGTTTTGTCACGAGCGGGCGCATGCCCCAAGTGGGGATCAAGTTCGGCCGCTGGCTCGACCTGACCTTTATGCAACTGATGCTCAACCCCGGCGCACTGCCGCCACAGGAATGCGCCGAATGAACACAGAACAGGTAGTGCGCGTCACGGCGCAAAGCTTTGCCCGGTACCGCGATGACTTGATTGTGCTGCTGCTCGACGCCGTCGGGCACGGCGCCTCGGTAGGGTTTATGAACGACCTCGATCAGCCGCAGGCCAGCCGCTATTTCAACGAGGTTCACGCCCAACTGGAGCAAGGCAACCTGCTGCTCTGGGTCCTGATCGAAGACCAGCGCGTACTGGCCAGCGTGCAACTGATTTTGTGCCAAAAGGCCAATGGCCTGAACCGCGCCGAAGTGCAAAAGCTGCTGGTACTCAATGAAGCGCGGCGCCGGGGGCTTGGCCAGGGGCTGATCCACGCCCTGGAGCAAGGCGCACGTGAGCAAAAGCGCGGTTTGCTGCACCTGGACACCGAAGCCGGCTCCCCTGCCGAAAACTTTTACAGCGCCCTGGGTTACACCCGCGTGGGCGAGCTGCCCAACTATTGCCAAAGCCCCAACGGCCATTACAGCCCGACCGCCATCTACTTCAAAACCTTGAGTGAACCGCAATGATTCCAGGCGAATACCGCATTGAATCGGGCGACATCGAGCTGAATGCGGGCCGCCGCACGCACACGCTCAGCGTGTCCAACCGCGGCGACCGTCCGATCCAGGTCGGGTCTCACTATCACTTTTTCGAAACCAACGATGCCCTGATGTTTGACCGTGGCGACAGCCGCGGCATGCGGCTCAATATTGCGGCAGGCACGGCGGTGCGTTTTGAGCCGGGCCAGACCCGGGAAGTGGAACTGGTTGAACTGGCCGGGCTGCGCCGGGTGTTCGGTTTTGCCGGGCGGGTAATGGGCAATCTGGATTGATCCCGACACACACCCTTGTGGGAGCGGGCTTGCTCGCGATTCGGGCAACGCGGTCTGACTGCACAACTGCGTAGATGCCATCGCGAGCAAGCCCGCTCCCACAGAAGATGTCCCACAAATTTTCAGGAACGCACAATGAAAATATCCCGCCAGGCCTACGCCGAGATGTTCGGCCCCACTGTGGGCGACAAGGTTCGTTTAGCCGACACCGAGTTGTGGATCGAGGTCGAACAGGATTTCACCACCTACGGTGAGGAAGTGAAGTTTGGCGGCGGCAAGGTGATTCGCGATGGCATGGGCCAAAGCCAATTGCTCGCCAGCGAGGTGGTGGACACACTCATCACCAACGCGCTGATCGTCGATCACTGGGGCATCGTCAAAGCCGATGTAGGGCTCAAGAACGGGCGCATCCACGCCATCGGCAAAGCCGGCAACCCGGACATTCAGCCCAACGTCACCATCGCCATCGGCGCCAGCACGGAAGTCATCGCCGGTGAAGGCATGATCCTCACCGCAGGCGGCATCGACACCCATATCCACTTCATCTGCCCGCAGCAGATCGAAGAGGCGCTGATGAGCGGCGTAACCACCATGATCGGCGGCGGCACCGGCCCGGCCACGGGCACCAATGCCACCACCTGCACCTCCGGGCCGTGGCATATGGCGCGCATGCTGCAGGCCGCCGACGCGTTCCCGATGAACATGGGGTTCACCGGCAAGGGCAACGCCAGCCTGCCGCAACCGCTGATCGAACAGGTAGAAGCCGGGGCCATCGGCCTCAAGCTGCATGAGGACTGGGGCACCACCCCTGCCGCCATCGACAACTGCCTGAACGTGGCCGACCGGTACGACGTGCAGGTGGCCATTCACAGCGACACCCTGAACGAGTCGGGCTTTGTCGAAACCACCCTGGCCGCCTTCAAGGGCCGCACGATCCACACCTATCACACCGAAGGTGCGGGCGGCGGTCATGCGCCAGACATCATCAAGGCCTGCGGCCTGACCAACGTGCTGCCCAGCTCCACCAACCCGACCCGGCCGTTCACCCGCAACACCATCGACGAACACCTGGACATGTTGATGGTGTGCCATCACCTGGACCCGAGCATCGCCGAGGACGTGGCCTTCGCCGAAAGCCGCATCCGCCGCGAAACCATCGCCGCCGAAGACATCCTGCATGACCTGGGCGCGTTCTCGATGATCAGCTCCGACAGCCAGGCCATGGGCCGGGTGGGCGAAGTCATTACCCGCACCTGGCAGACCGCCGACAAGATGAAAAAGCAACGCGGCCCGCTGGCAGAGGACTGCCCCGGCAACGACAACTTCCGGGCCAAGCGCTATATCGCCAAATACACCATCAACCCGGCCATCACCCACGGCGTGAGCCACGAAGTGGGGTCGGTGGAGGTGGGCAAGTGGGCCGATCTGGTGCTGTGGCGCCCGGCGTTTTTCGGGGTCAAGCCGACGCTGATTCTCAAGGGCGGCGCCATTGCCGCCAGCCTGATGGGGGATGCCAACGCCTCGATTCCGACGCCGCAGCCGGTTCACTACCGGCCGATGTTTGCCAGCTACGGCGGCTCGCGCCACGCCACCTGCCTGACGTTTATCAGCCAGGCCGCATTCGACGCAGGTGTGCCCGCCGCGCTGGGCCTGCACAAGCAGATCGCCGTGGTCAAAGGCTGTCGCGACGTGCAAAAAACCGACCTGATTCACAACGGCTATTTACCCCACATTGAAGTCGACCCCCAGACCTATCAGGTCAAGGCCGATGGCGTGTTGCTGTGGTGTGAACCGGCCGATGTATTGCCGATGGCGCAGCGCTACTTTCTGTTCTGATGCGCCGTTTTGGCAGGAGATTGGCGGTTGTATAGAAAAGGGGGATTTGGCGTTAATATGCGCCACCTTTTTTCACAACCGCTCTTGCAGCAAGGTTTGTGGTCATGCGCTTATCAGAATTCATCGTGCACAACGTTGACCGTATCGTCGATGAATGGGAGCAATTTGCCGAAACCATCACGCCCGCGGCTGAATCCATGAACAGCCTGGCGCTGCGCGACCATGCCAAAGAAATCCTGCTGGCCGCATCGCGGGACATGAACACCGCGCAAACCGCCAGCGAGCAACAGGCCAAAGCCGAAGGCGAAGGCCCCGAGTCGAGCCCCGCCCTGGATGACGCTGCCGCCAGCCACGGCGAGTTGCGCCATACCGCAGGTTTCGATCTGGTGCAGATGACTTCGGAGTTCCGCCACTTGCGCGCCTGCGTGATTCGCCTGTGGGTTGCCAGTATCGACGCACCGGCCCTCTCCCACCTGCAGGACATGATCCGCTTCAACGAGGCCATTGATCAGGCGCTGGCCGAGTCCACGGCAGCCTATGCCGAGCAGGTCAGTCGCTCGCGTGACATCTTCCTCGCCATTCTCGGTCACGACCTTCGCGCGCCGTTGCAGGCGGTGAGCATGTCCACCGAAATGCTGGAGCGCAAAACCCGGCTCGACGTCGATGCGCAAACCTATGTACGGGGCATAAAAAATGGCGCGCGCCATATGGGTGCAATGGTCAACGACCTGCTGGAGTTTGTGCGCAGCCGCCTGGGCAGCAGCCTGCCGATAGAACCCAAGGCCATGGATCTGGCCCTCGCCTGTCAGGCCGCGCTGGACGAAGCCTGCGCCGGGCAACCCGACTGCGCCCCGACATTGCATGTTGAAGGCGATGTTCAGGGCCAGTGGGACCCGCGCCGGTTGGGGCAAATGCTGCAGAACCTGATCGGCAACGCACTGCAACATGGCGCCCGCAGGGGCAAGGTGACACTCACCCTCAGCGGGGATGCCGATGAAGTGACCTTGCGTGTCCACAACCTGGGCCAGCCCATTGCCGAGGACGCGATTGCCACCCTGTTCGACCCGCTGGTACGCAGCCCGAGTGAAGACATCAGCCAGCCGGGGACGTCGACCAGCCTGGGGCTTGGCCTGTTTATCATCAAGGAAGTGGTGGACGCCCACCAGGGCAAGATTGACGTGATCTCGACCGAAGCCGAGGGCACGACGTTTACCGTGGTGTTGCCCAGGAACACCTGGGCCCTGTGAGATCGGCACGTGCGGGAGCGGGCTTGCTCGCGATAAAACCGCCGCGGTCTGACAGTTAAACCGCGTCGATGCCATCGCAGGCAAGCCAGCTCCCACCGGTTTGTGACGCTCAAACGCCCTGCGGCAGTTATTGCGTTACAAAACGCCCCAACTGCTGCTTGAGCCGCTGGTTTTCGGCCCGCAGTTGCTGCACTTCTTCGAGCAAGTCCAGCGCCAGGGCGACGCCTTCCCACTCCATGTGCAAATCATCACGCAGCTTGGCCGCACGCTTGGCGATGACCAGTTCGTAGTCTTCAAAACGCCACACGTCTGGCGTGCGGCCCTGAGGTTCGATAATTCCGTGTTCGACAATCTCTATCACGTAAGTGGCCGGGATATTGGCCTCTTCGCAGAACCTTTCCATGTCCAGCTGAACGATCAGGGTGCTGCTCATGATCAGTTACTCCATTGGGCTCTCGGGTCAAATGCGGCTTTGTCGGCGAGTTCTTGCCACAGTGCTTTGGTGGCCTCGTCGCCATGCGTCGGCATGACCACTTTCAATTGGGCATACAAATCACCACGCTGGCCTTGCTTGTCGCTCAGGCCGTGGCCCTTGATGCGCAAGCGTTGACCGCTCTGGCTGTCCGGGCGAATGGTCATCATCACCTTGCTGGTCAAGGTCGGTATCGCCACCTTGGTGCCCAGCGCAGCTTCCCACGGTGCCAACGGCACAGTGATGACCAGGTCGTGGCCTTCAACATCGAATTTAGGGTGCGGCGCAAAGCGGATGATCAGGTACAGATCACCATTGGCGGCACCGCCCATGCCCGGCGCGCCCTGGCCTTTAAGGCGGATACGCTCGCCGTCGGTCACACCGGCCGGGATCTTCACGCTCAGGGTCTTGCTGGTATCGCCGATCTGGAAGCTGATCTGCTTCGACTCGCCCGACAGGGTTTCTTCAAGGAAAATCGGCAGTTCCATTTCTACATCCTGTCCACGTCGACCCGCACTGCGACCCGACTGACCACCAAAGCCATTACCGCGCGAACCGAAGATCGAGCTGAAAAAGTCTGAAAAATCGCCCTGATCTTCGAAACCACCGCTGGAACGGCCCTGCCAGCCTGGCGGTCCCTGGAACGGTTGGCCGTGTTGGCCGTATTTGCGAATTTCATCGTACTCGGCACGTTTTTCGGCGCTTTTAAGCGCTTCATAGGCCTCGTTGACGTCCTTGAATTTACTCTCGGCGTCCTTTTCCTTGCTTACATCCGGGTGATACTTGCGCGCCAGCTTGCGATAGGCGGTCTTGATCGCCTTATCGTCAGCCGTCGGCTCCACACCCAGGATCTTGTAATAGTCTTTGAAGTCCATGTAAGGATCACCATCCGTTATCAATATCGCGCCGCTCTGGGCACCCAGAATGCTCTGGTCGGCCCGCCTGTGGATTGACCGATCTCAATCGTGTGGCTGAACGGTGCTGCAAAAGTTTATCGGCAGCCTACGGGCTTCACAGAGTCGCCTGACAACCACCAAACCAATGTCTGGAAGTTTGGGGATGAAGGATAGTCTTTCAAGGGGATTAAAACCTGCGAATTAGCGAATCGTCGCCCTTCGATTCTGTGGCGGTCTGACATACACTGCGCGGCCGTTTTTTAACCGGAACACGAAAGACATGAAAAGCGCCACTCCAGCACGTGCCTGCGGCATCGACTTCGGCACGTCCAACTCCACCGTCGGCTGGCTTCGCCCAGGCGTGGAAACCCTCATCGCGCTGGAGGACGACAAGATCACCCTGCCCTCCGTGGTGTTTTTCAATATTGAAGAACGCCGCCCGGTGTATGGCCGTCTGGCGCTGCATGAGTACCTGGAAGGCTACGAAGGCCGGCTGATGCGTTCGCTCAAGAGCCTGCTGGGCTCCAAGCTGATCAAGCACGACACCAGCGTGCTGGGCACGGCGATGCCGTTCAAGGACTTGCTGGGGCTGTTTATCGGTCAGCTTAAAAAGCGCGCCGAAGACACCGCCGGTCGGGACTTCGAAGAAGTGGTGCTGGGCCGCCCGGTGTTTTTCGTCGATGACGACCCCCTGGCCGACCAGGAAGCCGAAAACACCCTGACCGACGTGGCACGCGCCATTGGCTTCAAGGAAGTGTCTTTCCAGTACGAGCCGATTGCGGCGGCATTCGACTACGAGTCGACCATCGAGCGCGAAGAGTTGGTGCTGATTGTCGATATCGGTGGTGGTACCTCCGACTTTTCGCTGGTGCGCCTGTCGCCCGAGCGTCGTGGCATGGATAACCGCCAGGACGACATCCTCGCCACCGGCGGTGTGCACGTGGGCGGTACCGACTTCGACAAACAGCTGAGCCTGCAAGGTGTGATGCCGTTGTTCGGCTACGGCAGCCGGATGAAAAGCGGCGCCTACATGCCGACCAGCCACCACATGAACCTGGCCACCTGGCACACCATCAACTCGGTGTACGCGCAAAAAACCCAGATTGCCTTGAACAGCATGCGTTACGACATCGTCGACACCGGCGGCATCGATCGCCTGTTCAAGTTGATCGAACAGCGTGCCGGTCACTGGTTGGCGATGGAAATCGAAGAAACCAAGATCGAACTGACCCACAACGAAAACCGCCATGTGGCGCTGGATCGGGTTGAACCTGGACTGAGCGTGGACCTGAGCCGGGCGATGTTTGAAGCGGCCATCGACAACCAGCTTGAGCGCATCCGCAACAGCGTGACCAACTTGCTCAACAGCGCAGGCGTAGGTGTCGAGCAGGTGGATACGGTGTTCTTCACCGGTGGTTCGAGCGGTATTCCGGCCTTGCGTCAGAGTGTCTCGGCCATGCTGCCCAATGCCAACCACGTGGAAGGCAACATTTTTGGCAGCATCGGCAACGGTTTGGCGATTGAAGCCAAAAAGCGTTACGGCTGATCCCGAATCCTGTAGCTGCTGGCGCAGGCTGCGACGGGCTGCGCTGCGGCCCCCGCTGTTTCAAGGGCCTTCGGCCCTTATCGCAGCCTGCGCCAGCGGCTACAGCATTTAAGGTTAACGGCTAGACCAACCCCACCTGCTTCAACTCGCTTTTCAAATACGCGTAATAAATCGGCCCTGCCACTACGCCCGGCAGGCCGAAGGCTGCTTCAAATACCAGCATCGCCAGCAGCAGCTCCCAGGACTTGGCACTGATCTGCCCGCCCACAATCCTGGCGTTGAGAAAGTATTCCAGCTTGTGGATAACAATCAGATAGGCCAGCGCACCCACCGCCACCCAGATCGACAGTGACAGACCAACGATGGTGATCAGCGTGTTGGAGATCAGGTTGCCGATCACCGGCAGCAAGCCCAGCAGAAAGGTCAGTACGATCAGGGTTTTGGTCAGCGGCAGGTGAATGCCCAGCAGCGGCAGTACCACCGCCAGAAACACGCCGGTAAACACGGTGTTGAGCAGCGCGATCTTGATCTGGGCAAACACGATATTGCGAAAGGCCTGTACCAGCAGGTGCAGGCGCTCGAACAACGCGGCGGCCAGCGGTTTGCGGCGGCTGATATCGGGAATGGTCTGCAAGGCCATGATTGCCCCCAGCACCATGCCGATCAGCAGGGTCACAAACATGTGGGCCGCGTCTTTGCCCACCAGCTGCAGATCACTGAGGTGCTTGTTCATCCACTGGCCGATGGCGATGCGGAACTCTGCGGCACTGGCGGGCAGATAGCTGTCCAGGAACGGCGGCAATTGCCCACGCGCCCGATCAACCACGACCATGAACTTATCCAGCGAAGCACCCGGATTCTCGGCTTCATGCAGCAAAAAGCTGATGGCACCGGCGAATATCAGCGCCAGCACACTGACAATCAGGGTGCCCAGCAACGCCACCGCCAGCCAGCGTGCTCGCCGCCCTGCGATCAGACGCTGCAATTGCGGGGTGAGCATATTGACCAGTTCGAACACCAATAAACCGGCCAGCAGGCTTGGCAACAAACGTAACGGAAAAACCAGCAACAGACCGCCAGCAATGATGATGTAGCTGGCAAGCATGATGTGACGCTGAGAAAACGATGGCATACAGCCTCAAAACTGGCAGCGCGAAAGGACAGGCAGTCTGCCAGCCTTCGGCAGGGAGCACTAGAATTTGTGACCGGCGAGGGCTGAAGCTATACCTCAATACCCCCCGTGGGAGCGGGCCTGCTCGCGAATGACCTTCGCGAGCAGGCTCGCTCCCACAGCTGAAGTGTCTCGTCAGCAGCTATAGAGCCCGCTTTATTTTTTCTTCAGGCAATCGCTCATAAAGGTTTTGCGTGCATCGCCCTTGAGGGCCTGGGTGCCGGCAGTGGCATTGCAGGTCTTCATTTTTTCCTGCTGGGTGGTGGCTGCGGCCGCCGGTTTGGCTTTGAGGCAGTTACTCATAAAGGCCTTGCGCTCATCACCCTTGAGGGTTTTGGTGCTGGCTTCGGCGTTGCAGGTGGTCATTTTGTTTTGTTGGGCGGTGGCCGCAAAACCCTGGGAGCACAACAGCAAGCCGAGCAGCAGCAGAGGTACACGCAGCATCTTCATGGAGTTTTCTCCTTATCACCGCACCAGGTGGCAGCGGATGTTTCTGAAGTGTAGACAAACTCTGTTACATCGAGGGCATGACCAGTGACTTCTCACCGCGGCCGAACCTGGCGTCGATACTGCTCCGGCGTACACCCGGCCTGGCGCGCAAACATGGCGATAAACGCCGATGAGGTGCTGTAACCCAGATCGAAGCCCACGTCCTGCACGCTGCGCGTCGACTCCAGCGCCTCAATCGCTGCCAGAAAGCGCAGGCGCTGGCGCCACTCGCCAAAGCTCATGCCCAGTTCGCGGACAAACAAACGTGCCAGCGTGCGTTCGCTGACGTGCACCTGCTCAGCCCACTGGCCCAGCGGCCGGTTATCGCCGGGCTGAAGTTGCAGCGCTTCGAGCACATGGAGCAAACCCGGATGGCTGGCATAAGGCAGATAGCACTGGTGCACCGGCGCCTGACGCAATTGGTCGACCAGCACCCGGGCCAGCCGAATATCCGCTTCGGTCCGGGGGATATTGATATCGCGCCGCGCAAAGTCGCTGAGGATGGCCTTGAGAATATCGCTGATGGCCAGCGTGACCGGGGTGGTCGGCAAATGCTGGCAATGCTCGGCATCCAGATACACCGAGCGGTACACAATGGCCTGCGCATTGTAGGCGCTGTGCTCGGTGTTGGGCGGAACCCAGACCGCATACTGCGGCGGCGACATAAAACGCTGACCGGCAACCTCGAAGCGCATCACCCCGTGGGCCACGTAATCCAGCGAACCCCAGGCATGTACGTGAGATATGGCATGGCTGTGAGCTTCGATTTCGGCGTAGCGAAAGTAAACCGGCGCCGGCAAGCCGTCGAATTCGGGAACGCTGATCAGTTTTTTGCGCATGCTGTCTGGATTCGGTATGAGGTTGGCCGGATCGAAGTATAGGCTTGCAGACAGACAAGCGGATAATCACCCCTCATTAACCCTGTGGTTGTTCCTGATGCAATACGCTTACCCGCTACTGGCCATTTTTATCTGGGCCGGCAATACCGTGATCAACAAACTGGCGGTCGGCGCGATCTTCCCGTCCGAGATCGGCTTTTACCGCTGGCTGCTGGCCGGCCTGTTGTTTACCCCGTTTATGCTCAAGCCGGTGATGGCCAACTGGTCAGTCATCCGCCCCAACCTGGGCAAGATTTTCGTCCTCGGCGTGCTCGGCATGGCGATTTACCAAAGCCTGGCCTACTACGCGGCAGCCCGCACCTCGGCCACCAACATGGGGATTATCCTGTCGCTGATGCCGTTGATGGTGCTGGCCATGTCGATTATCAGCCTGGGGCAGCGCCTGACGGCCGGGGCTCTGGTAGGTGCCGTCGTGTCGTTTGCCGGTGTGCTGGTGGTGGTGTCGAGCGGCAGCCTCGCAGCCTTGCTCGACCATGGCCTGAACCTGGGTGACGCGATGATGCTGATCGCTACCCTGGCCTATGCGGTTTACAGCACCCTGCTGAAGAAATGGCAGCTGCGCCTGCCGCCCCTGCAAATGCTCTACATGCAGATACTGGTGGCGATTGTGGTGTTGTTTCCGCTGTACCTGGCCTCCCCCAAGGTCGGCCCGACCGTGCACAACATGGGGCTGGTGCTGTACGCCTGTGTGCTGGCATCGATGATCGCGCCTCTGGCCTGGATGAAAGCCGTGGCCACCCTGGGCCCGAGCCGCACCACACTGTTTTTCAACCTGCTGCCGCTGATCACTGCGCTGATTGCGGCGGTGGTATTGAAAGAACAGTTGCACGCTTATCACCTGATTGGTGGCGCGCTGACGCTGGCGGGGGTGATTCTGTCCGAGCGCTGGACCACGCCACTTCGCAAAGCCTGATAGCTCTGCGGGAGCGGGCAGCCGCTCCCGCAGAGGCGGGCGGGTGAGCTTTTACTTCACCGTTTTCGGCACTTTGCCCTGCTGCATTTGTTGCAGCAGCGGCGCGCACTGGTTGGGTTCGCCACCGCTGGGTGCAACCAGGGCCAGCAGCCCTGCTGCCGGGCCCGCAATCACGCCCAGGGCCACCATCCCGGCACCGCGCAACAACAACGGCACGGCTTGTACCCCCGCCGACGGATTGGCGAATGTGCCACGCACATACAAGGGTGAACGCAGTGAGAACAGGCGCAGACCTTTGGACTCGGGGGTGATTTTCAAGTCGAGCTGCTCGGTGGCGAAGTTGACCGTCCCGTCGATGTAGATAATCGCGTTCTCGGTATCGAACACAAACAACCGGCTGCTGGCCAGGCCGCTCTTGATCCCGAAGTCTGCTGCCGCACAGTTGATCTTGACGTCTTCGTCACCAAAGATTTTGCCCACCACATAATTGCCGACGTTCAACCCGGCAATCTCCATCAGGCTGCGACTGATGGCCCCGTCATTGATGATCATCTTCAAATCACCGTTGGCGGTACCCAGCAACTTGGCCACCGAGTTGCCGGTCCCGGCGATCGTGGCATCGCCATTGAGTTCACCGAAGCTGGTTTTCATCGGTTCAAAGGTCGGGAACAACTGCTTGAGCTTGAAGTTGCGCGCAGTCAGTTTGGCGCTGCCTTTCAACGGCGTAGCCCGGCCATTGAGACGAATCTGCGCATCCAGCTTGCCGCCCGCCACACCAAAGCGCAGCGGTTCCAGGCTCAGTTCGCCGTCATTGAGCACCACATGGGTGTAGAGATCGGTGAATGGCAGCTCGGCGCTCTGCACGATACGTTTGCCCGTCAATTCAACATCGGCGTCCATGTCGCGCCAGCGCTCGGTGCGGAACTCTTCGACCGGCAGCACCTTGCCTGCAGGCTGTTTGCTCTCGCCGCCACGGGCCTTTTGCTGGGCGTTGGAGTCGGCACCGATCAGCGGCCCCAGGTCGGCCATCAGCAGTTGGTTGGACACCAGCTTGCCGGACAGTTTTGGTCGCGGCTGGCTGGCCACGTACTTCAAATCACCGTGGATATCGCTGGCGCCGATCTTGCCGTTGAAGTTTTCATAGCTGAAAACCGCCCCGCCCGGCTCATGCAACCTGGCAGTCAAATGACCATCCGTTGAATAGGCAGGCGAATCCGGCAGGGTCACGCCGGTCAGAGGGTAAAGGTTGCTCAGGCTGGCACCGGCCAGCTTCAGGCGCAGGTCCAGGGCCCCCAGGTTCAGCGGGTCGGTCAAGGTACCGGCGAGCGCTACGCGGGTGTCGGCAATGCTCACCTGAGCCTGTAACGGGAAGGGCTGAGTTGCGTCCTGCAACGCCAGCAGGCCGCCAATTTTTCCGCTGCCGCTGAGTTTCTGACCGTGGTAGTGACCATTGACCTTCAGGGCGAAGGCATAGTCTTGCGGCGCGTTACCTTTCTCCAGGACCTTTTTCGCGTCCGTTTCGCCGACGATCTCGCTAAACGGGATCGGCTTGCCCAGGGAGTCAATCAGCACATCCAGCCGGGTATCCAGGGTTTGGTCAGCGAATGTCACGTGCCCCTTGTCGAAACCAATGGCGCCGATGTCCAGCGTCCAGCTGGACGGCTCGGCATTCGGGTCTTTGGGGTCGAAGGTGAACGTCCAGTTCGCCTTGCCATCGGCCAGGCGCTCAAGGTTGGCGCTGGGCTCGGTGAGGTTGATGCGCGGGATATGTACGGTCTGGCTCAGCAGCGCCAGCGGTGACAGGCGCAGTTCAACTTTCTTGAGGCTGGCCATTTGCGGGGTTTTTGCCCACTCGGGGTTGCCCAGGGTCAGATCCTGAGCGATGACATGCGGCCACGGCACCCACGCCCGCCAGCCGCCCACGTCCTCCTCGCGCTGCCAGCGCACGGCCAGATCGCCATTAATGGCAAAGGGGCGATGGAGGATCCCGGACACCTGGCTATTGATGGTCGGCTTGAGGCGGTTCCAGTCGAAGGTGGCGAGGATCACCACCAGCACGGCCACCAGCAAGACAAAAATACCGCCTGCCCAGGCAAGGGTTTTACGGGTGCGCGTCATGTCACGGCTCCTTGATTACGACTGAACGTCCCAGTTTCGACGCCTGTAAATGTACGACTGACAAAGACGTCTGAAGGTTTAACCCCGGTACGGCTTTCGTGTAAAAATTCTCAGAAACCGCAGGCTAGAGCCTCCGAATCTGGACAATCAATTGTGTTGATTATCACCATTGGCCGTATGAACTTTGATATCCGGTAGCCAAGCGTAGCATTGCCACCACACCTACCCAGTTGCATTGCTACGGAGCACACACCATGAAACGCCCAGTATTGTTTGGTCTTTCCCTTTCCCTTTTGGCCTTCAACGCCTTCGCCATGCCTGCCGATGAAACGCCGACCCCAATGGTACAACCGGCCTCCAGCACCCTGAGCCAACCGCTCGACCCGGTAGCTGAAGACGGCGCACAACGTACCCTGGATCAGCAAAACAGCTACGCCGAAGATGGCTACGACCGCACACCGAGCAACCAGTTTGTCGCCGAAGGTGGTGCTGATCGTCTGGCCGAGAGAAATCAACGTGCCAGCTGAGTCAGCTGTGTGTGTGGGAACGGGCTTGCTCGCAACAGCATCCCCGCCGATAGCCCGATAGACCGCGCCGCCTGCGTCGCGAACAAGCCCGCTCCCACACTTTGTGCAGCACATCGTTCGACGTCATCAAAGCCGATTTGCTAGAGTGCGCCGCTGTACTTGTCTGGAATACCAGCCCCGATGCTGCCTCGCGCCGAACAGAAACAACAAACCCGCCTTGCGCTGATGGATGCTGCCCGCCACTTGATGGAATCGGGTCGCGGCTTTGGCAGCCTGAGCCTGCGCGAAGTCGCCAAAACGGCTGGCATCGTGCCCACCGGGTTTTATCGTCACTTCAGTGACATGGACCACCTGGGCCTGGCGCTGGTCAGTGAAGTCGGCCAGACCTTTCGCGAAACCATTCGCCTGGTGCGTCACAACGAGCTGTTTATGGGCGGTGTGATCAACGCCTCGGTGCGCATTTTTCTCGACGTGGTGCAGGCCAATCGCTCGCAGTTCCTGTTTCTGGCCCGTGAGCAATACGGCGGTTCACAACCGGTGCGTCAGGCTATTGGTGCGCTGCGCGAAGACATTACCTCGGACCTGGCGGCCGACCTTGGCTCCAAGCCCAAGTTGCAGCACCTGAACCACGCCGGCTTGACCGTGATCGCCGACCTGGTGGTCAAAAGCGTGTTTGCCGCCCTGCCCGACGTGATCGACCCGCCTGCCGACACCCTGCCCGACCACCTGCAACCCCAGGCCAAGATCAGTCAGCAACTGCGCTTTATCTTCATCGGGCTCAAGCACTGGAAAGGCCTGGGCAGCACCGAGTAGCCGCAAGCGCACCTTATTGGGGCGCCAGCGCGGTAATCGCGCACTTATTTAGAACATCTTCACCTTCCTGCACTCTTTTTGGGCCTGCATTTGCGCGCTTTACCCGGGTTGGCAAGCCCCTTGCTCTGACCCTGGCATTGTCAATTGCAGGAAGCCTTCCGATGCTGGTGATTCATCGCAGAGTCCAGTCCCACCCCGTGTGGAGCGCCGAGTTACTCCTGAACTTCGAAGCCCGAAGCAAAAGTCGCCTGCGCTGCTTCAGCAGCAGTGGCGAAGACGTAGGCCTGTTCCTTGAACGCGGTCAGTCGCCGCTGCATGACGGCGAATTTCTCCAGGCCCAGGACGGGCGCATCGTACGCGTCTGCGCCAGCCCCGAAAAACTGCTGCATGTCACCTGCAGCAACGCCTTTGAACTGACCCGCGCCGCCTATCACCTGGGCAACCGCCACGTGGCCCTGCAGGTCGGTGATGGCTGGTTGCGCCTGCTCGATGACTACGTGCTCAAGGCCATGCTGGAGCAGTTGGGCGCGCACACCGAGGCCATCGAAGCGCCGTTCCAGCCGGAACACGGCGCCTATGGTGGCGGTCATCATCACTCCCGTGCGGGTGAGGAAGATTTTAACTACGCCCCACGCCTGCATCAGTTTGGCGTGCGCGCGTGAGTCCGGCCTGGGCGCTGCTGCGTCTGGCCAGCCCGCAGCTGCCAATTGGCGGCTACAGCTATTCCCAGGGGCTGGAAATGGCCGTGGACAATGGCCGCGTGGTTGACCCGGCCAGCGCCGCCCGCTGGATCCGCGACCAATTGCTGCTCAACCTGGCGCGCTTCGAGGCACCGTTGCTGCTCGCCCATTGCCAGGCGGCGGCCGACGAAGACTGGAGCGCCCTGCAGCGGTTTTGCGATGAGCACCGCGCCAGCCGTGAAACCCGCGAGCTGCATCAGGAAAGCCGGCAGATGGGCTACTCCCTGCAACAGTTGCTCACCGGTTTGCCGGAGCTGGACGCGCCTGCACGGCAGTTTCTCGCACAACAGAACGAGCCCCATCTGGCCCTCGGCTGGGCCTTGGCCGCTCGCGCCTGGGGCATCACCCCACAGGACGCGCTGGCCGCCTGGCTCTGGAGCTGGCTGGAAAACCAATTGGCGGTGCTGATGAAAACCTTGCCCCTGGGCCAGCAAGCCGCCCAGCGCATGACCAGTGAGTTGTCCCCCGCCTTGCAGCAAGCCCAGCAACACGCCAGCACCCTCGACTTATCCCACTTGGGCAGTGCCGCTTTCGGCCTGTCATTGGCGAGCATGGCCCACGAGCGCCAGTACAGCCGCCTGTTTCGTTCCTAGGAGAATGCAATGAACACACAGCCTTTGCGTGTTGGCATCGGTGGCCCGGTGGGCTCCGGCAAAACCGCGCTCACCCTGGCCTTGTGCCTGGCCCTGCGCGACAAATACAACCTGGCCGTCGTGACGAACGACATCTACACCCGCGAAGACGCCGACTTTTTGGTGAGCAATGCGGCGCTGGCGCCGGAGCGCATCATCGGTGTCGAAACCGGGGGGTGCCCACATACGGCCATCCGCGAAGATGCGTCGATCAATCTGGAGGCTGTGGATCAATTGAACCGCCGCTTTCCGGGCCTGGATCTGATCCTGGTGGAATCGGGTGGGGATAACTTGTCGGCCACCTTCAGCCCCGAGCTGTCCGACCTGACGATCTACGTGATCGACGTGTCAGCCGGGGACAAACTGCCGCGCAAGGGCGGTCCGGGGATCTGCAAGTCGGACCTGCTGGTGATCAACAAAATCGACCTCGCGCCGCTGGTGGGTGCATCGCTTGAGTTGATGGACAGCGACACGCGGCGCATGCGCGGCGACAAACCCTTTGTGTTCAGCAACCAGAAGACTGGGCATGGCCTGGATGCCATCGTGGCGTTTATCGAGCGTCAGGGGTTGCTGATTTAACCTGTGGGAGCGAGCCTGCTCGCGATGGCATCACTGCGGTTTGCCTGAGGTACCGCATCGTTCCCATCGCGAGCAGGCTCGCTCCCACATTCCCGACCCCACATCAGAGTTGAGATCATCCAGGGAATCACGGTGTATCATGTCGCACAAACGCCCCAGCCGTGACGACGCCCGCCGATGCCTGATGTAGCCCGCTCCGACTTCCCGCTTGAACTGACCGCCACGTTTGCGGCAGTGCAGCAGCACTTTCGCCAGGTCATTGTGCCCCTGTGGCAAGGCCCCGGCTGGAATGCTGATCTGGCGTTGCCGTTTGAGGCTCTCAGCCCCGGGCATCGGCCGTTGCCACCCCAGCGCTATCGCGCCATGGCCTGCGCACGGCAACTGTATCTGTTCGCCAGCCTGATCGACGACCCGGCCTTCCCCGACGCCACGGAGCGCGCTGCGGCGCTGTTCCGCTCGCTGCACCAGCATTTTCACGATGCCGAACACGGTGGCTGGTTCTACAGCATCGACCCCGATGGCGCGCCACTGGATCAATGCAAAGACCTCTACACCCACGCTTTTATCATCTTCGCCTGCGCCCATTACTGGGCCAAAGTGCGCGAGCCTCTGGTGGAGTCGGTGCTCAATGGCGCCCTGGAAGTCGTGGCCCAGCGTTTCAGTGATGGCAACGGTCTGTATGAAGCCAACCTGGAGCGGGACTGGTCATCACGGGGCACCGGCCCGCTGCAAAACCCGTTGATGCACCTGGCCGAGGCGTTCCTGGCCACATTGTCAGTGCGTGACGATGCACCGGTGCACGCCGCGCTGCTGGCGCTGGCTGACGGCATGCAGCAGCGCTTCATCGAGCCTGTGCATAACGTCATGCTCGAAAAGCCGTGCGGGGCTGTGGATAACTGGTTTGAGCCGGGCCATCAGTTTGAGTGGTTCTTTTTGCTGCAATCTTCGCCACTGCTGCGCAAGACACCGCTGTATGGGTCGCTGGACCGTGCATTCGGCTTTGCGGAACAGGTCGGGGTCGATCCGCAGACCGGTGCGGTCTGCGGCATGCTGGCCCCAGACGGCAGCCTGCGCGATGGCACACAGCGCATCTGGGCCCAGGCCGAGTACCTGCGCGCCCTCACCTTGCGGCCCGACAGCCAGCCGCGTCTGCAACGCCAATTGCTGGCGCTGCAACAGAACTTTTTACATGCCGGTGGCTGGTATGAATGCCGGGATGGCGCGGGCAAGGTCAGCCGCGAAGATATGCCGTCGACCACGCCGTATCACCTGGCGACGTGCTACAGCGGGTTGGCGCAATTCCTCAGCTAACACTAACAACTGTGGGAGCGGGCTTGCCCGCGATTCAGGCGACCCGGTTTATCAGATAAACCGCGCCGATCCGATCGCGAGCAAGCCCGCTCCCACAGAAAATTACTTGCCTTGAGTTACGCAATCCACTTGCGATCCCCGGTAAAGCTGATCGTCAGCCAGCGCGCGCTGTCCGCCGCGCCCAACATGCCTGATATCTCTTCACGAAACCCGTCGAGGGTCTTGATGCCGGTCAGTGGATAACCTGCGGGCAACACGATATGGATCTCGATGAATCGCGCCCGTCCATGCTTTTGCACGTAGGTTTTGTAGCCTTCAAAGCCATGCCGCGCCGACACTTCTTCGAGCACGTCACGCACCTTGTCATCCAGCGCATCCGGGGCAATGCCCAGCACGTCGCGCAAGGCCGGCCTGAGGATCTTGAACGCCGGTGCCAGCATGCTCAGGGCCAGCAAAATCAGGATCGCCGGGTCAACGTAGGCCGCCCACTGTGCATAACCTTGCTGCTTGAGGATCAAGGCGGTCACAAAACTTATCAACAGCCCCACCGACAGCATGGCGTCCACCAGCCAACTGATGTTGTCGAACTGGATCAGGGTTGATTTGAGCTTGCGGTTTTTGCGACGGACCCAGAAGTAGTACCCGAACTCGACGACGGTAAACACCGCCGCATAGACGATCACCATCCCCAGCTCGATGTCGCGCCCGCCATTGATGATGCCGAACACGCCGTTAAGAAAGGCGTAGATCGCAATCAACAACAGGAAGCTGCCTTCGATCAACAGCACCATGGGCTCAAGGTGCCAGAAGCCGAACTGGAAACGCTGGTTGCTTTCCTTGGCGATCAACTGCGCTGTGATCAGCATCAGAACTTTGATAAAAGTCGCGATCAAAGAGAAGAACCCATCGAACAGGATGGATTCTGAACCCGAAATAAAACCCGTCACGATGCCCGCAATGGCCACCGCAAACATTAGAACGGTCGATTGTTTGAGCAGTTTCTGCTCACCACGGTTACTCACACAAACTCCTTTTCAGCCCGGTTGAATGCGACCCCCTCAGGAGGTCGCGGGTGGGCTGCCAGGCGTGAGTTTACTCCTTGGCGTTGCGTTCGATGGCGAAACCGCTCCAGGACTGCGTGACGGGCATCAGTTCAAGGCGATTGATGTTGATGTGGGCCGGGGTGTTGAGCACCCAGAAAATAGTCTCGGCGATGTCCTGCGGCTGGATCGGTTCAGCACCTTGATAGGTAGCGTCGTACCGCGCCTTGTCACCGCCGAAGCGCACCATCGAGAACTCGCTCTCGCACAGGCCCGGTTCAATGTTGCTGACCCGCACGCCCGTGCCTTGCAGGTCGCAGCGCAGGTTCAGGGAGAACTGTTTCACAAAGGCCTTGGTGCCGCCGTATACATGGCTACCGGGGTACGGGTAGCTGCCGGCGATAGAACCCAGGTTGACGATCCCGGCACCACGGCCGTAGGCAATCAGCCGTGGCAACAGCAGGCGGGTGGTGAACAGCAGGCCCTTGATGTTGGTGTCGACCATGGTTTCCCAGTCGTCGAGGTCACACTTGGGCGCCGGATCGGTGCCCAGCGCCAGGCCCGCGTTGTTGATAAGCCCACGCAACTTGCTGAACGAAGGCGGCAGGTTGGCAATCGCCGCTTCCATCGCGGCACGGTCACGCACGTCCACCACCAGGCCATGCACCTCGGTCTGTTTGGACAACTCCTCACACAGCGCTTTCAAACGCTCTTCGCGCCGACCCGTCAGCACCAGTTTCCAGCCTGCTTGCGCAAACTTGCGTGCGCACGCCTCACCAAATCCGGAAGTCGCGCCCGTAATAAACAGGGTGGAAGTCATCGTGTTCTCCTTGGCTGGCGGGCATCGGCCGCCGTTGAATTGGACGTTGAGCAGAATGCCCCGACTGGGGGTCAGCGGCAACCCGGCCCTGTATTAACACCTTCAAGCTGTACGAAAAACGATCAGACATCTGTAAGCCACGTAGCATAAGGGCTGGAGCCATATGCGCTCACCTTATCCACAGGGCCGTCCACAGTCTTTGGGGGCAACTCGAAAATGCTCAAAGCCTCTGTCCACAAGGGATAGAGCGCAGGGTGAGGTGTTTTTAACTTGACCTGAACAGGCTCTGCATGCAGACGCCCCAAAAAGGTGCAACCCGGTAAAACCGGCCAGATAGCCAGAGGCCAGTAATTACACCGCCTGCCGCATTCTTTCCAGAGTTTAACCACAGACTTATCCACAGGTTAGTCATCATATTAAGGCGCTCATTATGACTGAACAAACCTGTTGACAAATCACCGGAGCAGCCACTAAAAAACCGCTGGTCGAAAATTAACCACACCGCTGGACGCCTTATAAATAAAGGGCTACAGCCAACTACTCCCACGTTACCCACAGCCACCTCCACAGCAAACGGGGACAAGTCAAAATGATGACAAAACAGGCAATTACAGCGGCTTTATGTCGCGGTTTCACAGAGTTGCAATAATGTTTTCCACAATTTGCGGCGAGGGGGTGTCGGGCAGGAAATTGTCTGACAAAAGATAGGTGGGAGCGAGCCTGCTCGCGATGGGATCGACGCGCTGATTCAAACAAACCGCAGTGATGCCATCGCGAGCAAGCCCGCCCCCACACAGAGAGGTGTGAAATGCCTGCTAATGCCCGCCCAAGTAAGCGTTACGCACCTCCTCGTTGCTCAGCAGTTCCTTGCCAGTGCCGGTCAGGCGGATTTCGCCGTTGACCATCACATATGCGCGGTCGGACAAGCGCAGGGCGTGGTTGGCGTTTTGCTCCACCAGAAAGATGGTCATGCCGGTGGTGGCCAGTTCGCGCAAGGTGGCAAAAATCTGTTTCACCACAATCGGCGCCAACCCCAGGCTGGGCTCATCCAGCAACAGCAACTTGGGGCGGCTCATCAAGGCGCGGGCGATGGCGAGCATCTGCTGCTCCCCCCCCGACATGGTCATGGCCCGCTGGTTACGCCGCTCCTTGAGCCGGGGGAACAACTCGAACATGCGCTGCATGTCTTCGCTGGCGTATTTGTCCCCGATGGGGATGGTGCCCATCAGCAGGTTTTCTTCTACCGACATGTCCGGGAACACGCGGCGCCCTTCCGGCGACTGGGCGATACCGTTGGAGGCGATGTAGTGCGAGGACTTGTGGGTAATGTCCACGCCCTGGTAGATGATTTGCCCGCTGCTGGCCCGGGGCTGGCCGAAAATCGACATCAGCAGCGTGGATTTGCCCGCACCGTTTGAGCCGATCAGGCTCACGGTTTCGCCCTCTTCAATGTGCATCGAAACTTGCTTGAGTGCCTGGATCGGCCCGTAGTGCACGTCCAGGTCCTTGAGTTCGAGGATCGTGCTCGTCATATCAGCTCCTCTTCGTCCGCGCCGAGGTAGGCAGCAATCACTTTCGGGTCGTTACGAATCGCTTCCGGCCCGCCCTCGGCGATCACGTTGCCGTGGTCGAGCACCACGATGTGATCGGAAATACTCATGACCATGCCCATGTCGTGCTCGATCAGCACCACGGTGAGGTCGTGTTCGTCACGCAGCAGGCGAATCATCGCGCTCAACGCTTCGGTTTCCTGTGGGTTGAGGCCTGCCGCCGGTTCGTCCAGACAGATGATCTGCGGGCGCGTACACATGGCACGGGCAATTTCCAGACGTCGTTGCTGGCCGTAGGACAGTTCACCGGCCAGGCGGTTGGCGCAGTCCACCAGGTCGACCACTTCCAGCCAGTAGAACGCGTGGTCCAGCGCATCGCTTTCGGCCTTGCGGTAGCCCTTGGTGTTGAGGATACCGGCGAGCATGTTGCGGTTGACCCACATGTGCTGGGCCACCAGCAGGTTTTCCAGTACCGACATTTCCTTGAACAGGCGAATGTTCTGGAAGGTCCGCGCCAACCCTGAGCGGTTGACCAGGTGAGTACCGCCGAACATTTTGTAAAACAGCCGACTGGCAAATGCCTTGGGCGATACAAAGTCGGTCAACTTGAATGGCTCGCCCAACAGTTTGATCACGTTGGTGCGGGTACCCCGGGCGTTGAGTTCGATCCTGCCGCCGCTGGCTTTGTAAAAGCCGGTCAGGCAGTTGAACACCGTGGTTTTACCGGCCCCGTTGGGGCCGATCAAGGCAAAGATCGAGTTGCGTTTGACCTTTAGGCTGACATCGCTCAAGGCCTTGATCCCGCCGAAATGCATCATCAGCTTGTCGACCGAAAGCACGACATCGTCATTCAGAGCGGGTTCGTTCATGGCGCGACCCCCTTGCGTGGTGTAACCCCGACACGGCTGATCCGGATCAGGCCCCGTGGCCGCCAGATCATCATCAACACCATCAGCACGCCAAACAGCAGCACCCTGTACTCAGCAAAGCTGCGCAGCAGTTCCGGGGCCACGGTCAGCACGAACGCGGCGATCACCACCCCTACCGTCGAGCCCATGCCGCCGAGCACCACAATCGCCAGGATCAGCGCCGATTCAAAGAAGGTAAACGAGGAAGGGTTCACAAAGCCCTGGTAGCTGGCGAAGAACACACCGGCCAGGCCTGCGGTAGAAGCACCGATGGTGAACGCCGAGAGTTTGACCAGCACGTGGTTCAGGCCCATGGAGCGACAGGCGATTTCGTCTTCGCGCAATGCTTCCCAGGCGCGACCAATCGGCATGCGGGTCAGGCGGTGCTTGATGTACAGCACCAGCAGCACCACCAGAAACAGCACGATGTAGATAAACAGGAATTTGATGTTGGGGTTGTAGTCCAGGCCGAAGAACTGATGGAACGGTACCCCGCCCTCTTTGGCAACGCGGCCAAATTCCAGCCCGAAAAACGTCGGTGAAGGCACTGGCATACCATTGGGCCCACCGGTGAACGACAGCCAGTTGTTGAGGATCAGGCGAATGATTTCGCCAAAGCCCAGGGTCACGATAGCCAGGTAATCCCCATGCATTCGCAATACCGGAAACCCGAGAATGCACCCCGCCATTGCCGCCGCAATGGCCGCCAGCGGCAGCACCGACCAAAAGCCCAGCCCCAGGTACTGATAGCCCAGCGCCAGGCCATAAGCACCGATGGCGTAGAAGGCCACGTACCCCAGATCGAGCAAACCCGCCAACCCGACCACGATGTTCAGCCCGAGGCCGAGCAGCACGTAGATCAGGCCGAGAATCACCACGGTCAGGATGTATTTGTTGGCAAAAAACGGGAACACGATGGCAATCACGATCAGCAGCGGCACGATCCAGCGCAGCCGCGATTTGTAATCGGGTGGCAGCACGTGCACACCAGAGCCGGTGGACTCAAAGCTCTGAAGAATTTTCAGACCCCTGGACGTTTGCAGGAACAGGCTCAAGGCAAAGCGCCCCACCATCACAATCGCCACCAGCCAGCCCACACGTGCCGGCTGCAGGTTAAAGCTATAGCCGTCGAGCACTACCCCAACGATCGGCCCGAACACAATCAATGAAATCAACCCGGCAAGGATCGAATCGATAACGCTTTTTTTAATATCAACCGGTTTATTAATGGCTGCAGACATACTTACACCTTCGCCACGAGAGGACGACCCAGCAGGCCTTGGGGACGGAAAATCAGAATCAGCACCAGCAGTGAGAAACTGAACACGTCCTTGTAATCCGAGTTAACCAACCCGGCAAAAAGTGACTCGGAAATACCCAGGATGATCCCGCCGAGCATGGCGCCAGGCAATGATCCAATCCCGCCGAGCACGGCAGCGGTGAACGCCTTGATGCCGATAATAAAGCCGGCATAAAAGTCGAACGTGCCGTAGTTCATGGTGATCAACACACCGGCCAGCGCGGCCATGGCAGCACCGATCACAAACACGTAGGAGATCACCCGGTCGGTGTTGATCCCCAGGATCGAGGCCATCTTGCGGTCTTGCTGGGTGGCGCGGCACATGCGGCCCAGCTTGGTGTACTTGATGATGTAGGTCAGCAGGCCCATCCCCACGAAGGCCGCGATCAGAATGAAGACTTTGGTGTAGGTGAGCTGTACAAAGCCGGTGCCAATATCCACGCGCCAGGAACCGCTCAGCAGGGTTGGAACCCCTTGTTGGCGCGAGCCTTGGGCAATTTGCACGTAGTTTTGCAGGATCAGGGAAATACCGATGGCGCTGATCAGCGGCGCCAGCCGTGTGGAGTTTCGCAGAGGTTTGTAAGCCACGCGCTCGATGACCCAGCCATACACGCCGGTCACCACAACGGTGAAAATCAAGGTACCCAACATCAGTAGCGGGAAGGATTCAATACCGAAGTATGCCAACAGAGCCAGACTGATCGCCGCGAGGTAAGCAGAGATCATGTACACCTCGCCATGGGCGAAGTTGATCATGCCGATGATGCCGTAGACCATTGTGTAGCCGATGGCGATCAGGCCGTACACAGACCCGAGGGTCAGGCCGTTCAGCAGTTGCTGTAGGAAAATACCATCCATAACGCAATCTCACGCACTGGAGCCATTGCACAGACGCAAGCCATCCACGCCGTCAGAGGACAGCTTGGGTGGCAGGGTATGCGCGACTCCTGGAAAAGAAGACAGGTGATGCCGATTTGCCTCCGATGCCCCGGGTCCGCAGAAGCTGGCGCAGACTGTGATCTTTTGACCGTTTAAAAGATCACAGGCTTAGCCAGCTCCTGCGGAATCAGGGAATCAGCAGGAGCGATCTATCTCACTTCTGTTTTTCCAGCTGGTGATATTTGCCGTCTTTGTCCCACTGATAAACCACGTAGTCAGAGACTTTCAGGTCGCCTTTACCGTCCCAGTTTTTTTCACCCATTACGGTTTTAACCGGGTTGGCCTTGAGCCACTTGGCTGCGTCTTCGCCTTTGTTGGATTTGGCGCCATTGAAAGCGTCAGCCAGGGCCTGGATCGAAGCGTAGGCGTACAGGGTGTAGCCTTCAGGCTCGGTGCCTGCCTTGCGGAACTCTTCAACCACCACCTTGCTGTCCGGCAGCAGGCGCGGGTCGGCGCCGAAGGTCATGTACACGCCATCGACATACTGCGGGCCACCGGCAGTGGCCACCAGTTCGTCGGTCACGATGCCATCGTCCGACATGAATTTCACATCCTTGAGACCCGCTTCACGCAGTTGGCGGACCAGCGGACCGGCCTCAGGGTGCAGACCACCGAAGTACACAACATCAGCACCGGCGCCGCGGATCTTTGTGACCAGCGCACTGAAGTCTTTTTCACCCCGTGTCAGGCCTTCTTCCAGGATGGGTTTCACGCCGCGCTTGGTCAGCTGTGCACTGGTGGCATCGGCCAGACCTTTGCCGTAGGTGTCCTTGTCGTTGATGACCGCCACTTTCTTGCCCTTGAGCACGTCGACTATGTAGTCGCCTGCAACGATGCCTTGCTGATCATCACGCCCGCACATACGGAACACTGCATCCAGCCCACGCTCAGTGACCTGCGGGTTGGTCGAGCCCGGCGTGATCATGATCACACCCGCATCGGCATACACCTCGGAAGCAGGAATCGTATTCGAAGAGCAGAAGTGACCGACCACACCGATTACTTTGTCCTGATCGACCAAGCGGTTGGCCACAGCCACGGCCTGCTTGGGTTCGCAGGCATCGTCGCCGGCCACCAGCTTGATCTTCTCGCCGTTAATCCCGCCCGCCTTGTTAATTGCATCCGCAGCCGCCTGCGCACCCTTCATGTACTGCTCACCAAATGCCGCGTTGGCGCCAGTCATCGGGCCCGCCACACCAATTTTCACATCTGCCTGAACAAACGAGGAAACGCCCAAAGCAGCAGCCACTGCGAGGGCCAGAAAACCTTTCTTGTAGAACGTCTGCGACATGAGGTGGTGCTCCTGAGGTTTTTTAGATGGCACTTCGACTTCACCTAAAGCGCAGAGCAAGCCGCGTGCCATTGGTTTTTTATTCTTAAAAAAGCCGTTGTCTTGTTGTTATGCCGACTGTTTCGAGCCCATTTTCATTGGGCGTGCAACCGTCTAAACCGAGGAAGGTGAAACCAATCACTTTCTGCCAGTACCACCATCTGCGACAAACGTTGCAACCGGGTTGCCCTGCATCGTGCAACCATCCTGTAACCGCCTGCGTCACCGAACTGCACACTCTCGGTGCGTAATTGCTACGCGCCGCACCACTAGAGGCTAGCCGCTGTACGAACAAACGCCGTACACGCGGTGAAAAAACCCTGTCAGATCACAATTCTTAAACACTGGCCGGCGTGATACAGCGAAAAACCGGCTTCGTATAAACAACTGCGCAGCCCCGTGCCAGACAGCGGGCGCATCGGCGCAAACGGAATCGGCAGTGCCTTGGGGTCGCCGCTGCACAGGTAGTCGGCAAAGGCCTTGCCCACCACGCTGCCCGTGGTCACGCCCCGGCCGTTGTAGCCGGTCACTGCCACCAAACCGGGCGCGGGCTCGAACAGACGCATCAAATGATCGGGAGTAAACGCGATGCAGCCGGTCCAGGTGCACTCCCACTCCACGCCCTTGAGGTACGGAAAGTAGTGCTGTTGCACACGGTCGGCCCAGGTCTTGAGAAACCACGCAGGCTTTTGATTGCCATTACCCAGACTGCCCAGCAGTAAACGGCCGTCGGCATCGCGGCGAATGCTGCTCAACACCTGACGGGTGTCCCACGAGCCCTGGCCGCCGGGCAAGATACGTTCGGCGGAGGCGTCGGTCAGTGGCCTGGAGGCGACCTGGTAGTAGTAACCAGGGAAAAAGTTACGTCGCAAGTCAGTCCATTCGCCTTCGGTGTAGGCATTGGATGCCAGCACCACCTGCTCGGCACTCACCGCCCCCAAAGCGGTTTGCACCGACCAGCGCTGGCCCTGGCGCTCAAGCCCGGTCACGGGCGAGTGGTCAAACAGCTGCCCGCCCAGATCACTGGCGGCCTTGGCCAGGCCCGAGGTATAGGCCATGGGGTTAAGGGTTCCGGCGCGACGGTCGAGCAAGGCGGCGGCTATTTTTGTGGTGCCGGTGGCCGCTTCGCACGCAGCTGCGGTGAGTAACTCCACGGGCGCCCCGCGACGCTTCCATTGCTCTTCGCGGCTTCGCAGATCGGCTTCGCCCTTGGCGTTGTGGGCCATATGCAACGTGCCTTCGCGGCGCAGCTGACAGTCGATGCCGTATTTGTCGATCAGGCTGAAGACCAGAGCAGGCGCGGCGCCGAGCATACGATTGAGCTGGCTGCCCACGACCTCGCCGAAACCGGCTTCGATATCATCCGGCGGGATCCACATCCCGGCGTTCACCAGCCCCACGTTGCGCCCCGAGCCTCCGTGCCCGGTGCGATGCGCTTCGAGCACGCACACGCTTTTGCCCTGTTCGAGCAAGTGAATGGCGGCTGACAGACCGGTGATGCCGGCACCGATCACACACACATCAACACTCAGTTCGCCCTTGAAGGTGGGCGCCTGAGGACGTTGCGGCGTTAAGTTTTCCCACAGACATTGTTCTTGTAGAGGCATTGCCAAGCTCCAGAAATGAAACCTAACGGTGATGCAATCATGGGGGAGCGCTTGTGGGAGCGGGCTTGCTCGCGATGCAGACAACTCGGTCTGGCTGGCAGACCGCAGCGATGCTATCGCGAGCAAGCCCGCTCCCACAGTATCCTCCGCACAGGTGACTCAGGGCTTACCTCAATCGAAGGTAATCCCCTGCGCCAACGGCAGCTCCAGCGAGTAGTTCACGGTATTGGTCTGACGGCGCATATAGCCGCGCCACGCATCGGAGCCCGACTCACGCCCGCCGCCGGTTTCTTTCTCACCACCAAACGCGCCGCCAATCTCCGCGCCACTCGGGCCGATGTTGACGTTGGCGATTCCGCAGTCACTGCCAGTGGCGGACATGAATTGCTCGGCCTCGCGCACATCAGTGGTGAAGATGCACGACGACAGGCCCTGGGGCACGGCGTTGTTAAGGCGCAGGGCCTCGGCAAAGTCGCTGTAGCCGACCACGTACAGGATCGGGGCGAAGGTCTCGTCGCACACCACATCGCTCTGCTCCGGCATTTCGACAATCGCCGGGGCCACGTAGTAAGCGCCGGGATACTGCCCGGCCAACTGACGCTCACCGCCAAACACCCGCCCGCCTTCGCTCAGGGCTTGTTCCAGCGCGTCCTGCATGTTTTCGAAACTGTGTTTGTCGATCAGCGGGCCCACCAGATTGCCTTCCAGCGGATGGCCGATGCGCACTTTGGAATAGGCCGCCTTGAGGCGGGCAACGATCTCTGCTTTGACCGAATCATGGGCGATCAGGCGGCGCAGGCTGGTACAACGCTGACCCGCAGTGCCAACCGCGCTGAACAGGATGGCGCGTACGGCCATGTCCAGATCGGCGCTCGGGGCGAGGATCATCGCGTTGTTGCCGCCCAGTTCCAGAATGCTGCGGGCAAAGCGCGCAGCAATGATCGGCGCCACTTCACGCCCCATGCGGGTGCTGCCGGTGGCGCTGATCAACGCCACACGCGGGTCTTCCACCAGTGCCTGACCCGCGTCACGACCGCCGATAATCACTTGGGCCAGATACTTGGGTGCGTCGGTAAATTTACTCAGCACCCGATCAAACAACGCCTGGCAGGCCAGGGCGGTGAGCGGGGTTTTCTCGGACGGCTTCCAGATCACGGCGTTGCCGCACACCAGAGCCAGGGTGGTGTTCCACGCCCAGACAGCCACCGGGAAGTTAAATGCGCTGATCACGCCGACAACCCCCAACGGGTGCCAGGTTTCACGCATATGGTGGCCCGGACGCTCCGAGGCGATGGTCAAGCCATAAAGCTGGCGCGACAGGCCGACGGCGAAGTCGCAAATGTCGATCATCTCCTGTACTTCGCCCAGACCTTCCTGGGTGATCTTGCCCGCCTCCCACGACACCAGCTCGCCCAGATCGGCCTTGTACTCACGCAGCAAATCGCCGAACTGGCGCACCAGCTCTCCGCGACGCGGCGCCGGCACCTTGCGCCAGGCCTCGAATGCGTGCTCGGCGCGGGTCACATGCTGCTCGGTCTCGGCAGCACCTTCCCAGTGCACGGCACCAATCTGGCTGCCGTCAATCGGCGTGTAAACCGGCTGATTGCCCTGCTGGTACAGCGCGGGGTTCACACCAAGACGATCCAGTAATGCAGCAACCATGGGGGGCACTCCTTGAGCTTAAGAAAGATAATTCGCAGGCCATTAGTTGTAGCTGGCTCCCATGGCGGCAACAAACGACCTTTAAGCGAGATATCATTCCAAAAATTCATGCTGCGCTGGTAACGTTGCCTGACAACAAGAATGAGGGGGCTTTTATGCTCAGCCTTTATGTTTAACAAGAAGCGCCATTTGCCTTCGATTACTGCGTTGCAGTGTTTTGAGGCAGTGACCCGCCACCTGAGCTTCACCCGGGCCGCCGAAGAGCTGAACCTGACCCAGAGTGCGGTCAGCAAACAGGTCGCGCAGCTGGAAGAGTTGTTGCAGCACCTGCTGTTTCGCCGGGTGCGTCGCCGTTTACAACTGACGCCAGCCGGTGACTTGTATCTGCTGGAAGTCCGAAAAATCCTGACCCAGGTCGAAATGTCGACCCACACCCTGCGCTCCTATGGCGGCGAAACAGAAGTGTTGCGGGTCTCGACCCCTTCCACCTTTGGTGCACGCTGGCTGGTGCCGCGCCTCAAGGGCTGGCGCCTGCGCCATCCACATATTCATCTGGACCTGTGCAACGAGCAGCAAGGCGACGATTTGCTGCAAGGGCGCAGTGACCTGGCGTTTTACTTCGGCCAGGGTTCGCGCCCCGGGACCGAGTGCCTGAAGCTGTTTGGCGAAGAGCTGGTGGCGGTATGTGCACCGGCCAGCTTGCCGGCCAGCCCGTTTACCGATCCGACCCAGCTGACCGATCTGGTGCTGCTGCAAAACGCTTCTCGCCCCCAGGCCTGGCACGACTGGTTTGAGAGCCAGGGTTATCGCACCGATCACAGCTATCACGGCCCGCGCTTTGACACCTTTTATATGTGCATCCGCGCCGCCCAGGTGGGATGTGGTGTCGCCCTGCTGCCCCGGTTTCTGGTGGAAGAGGAATTGGCGGACGGCAAGCTGGTCATCGCCTGGCAGCACTTGATGCCGAGTCGCGACGCCTACTACCTGGCCTACCCCGAACATTCGGCGGGCGTGCCCAAGGTGCGGGATTTTGTGAGCTGGATAATGGGGCAACTGAATGACCCGTAATCCTGTGGGAGCGGGCTTGCCCGCGATGAGATTTACGCGAATTAAATGTAAGACCGCGCCGTCTGCATCGCGAGCAAGCCCGCTCCCACAAGGTCGGAACAGGCTTCAACCTTAAAAACTGCTGGCAATACCGCCTGCGGATATGCGCCACTAGCGCCATTCATTGAAAAAGCTGAACACCGTGGCAATCAGGCACGGGCAGCATGGAGATTGCCGCTATGAGCGAGAGTGTGTTTGCCGATCGCATCGTGCAGAACCTGCTCGACACCGACTTCTACAAACTGACCATGATGCAGGCGGTGCTGCACAACTACCCCAACGTTGAAGTCGAGTGGGAATTCCGTTGCCGTAACAGTGAGGACTTGCGCCCGTATCTGAACGAAATTCGCCATCAGATCGATCGTCTGGCCGAATTGAGCATGACTCAGGACCAGTTGGGCTTCCTGGAGCGGATCACGTTCATGACGCCCGACTTCATCCGCTTCCTGGGCTTGTTTCGCTTCAACATGCGTTATGTGCACACCGGGATCGAAAACGGCGAGTTGTTTATTCGCCTGCGCGGCCCGTGGCTGCATGTGATTTTGTTTGAAGTGCCCATGCTGGCGATCGTCAGCGAAGTTCGCAACCGTTCGCGCTATGCCGGCACGGTGCTCTCACAGGCCCGCGAGCAGCTGTATCGCAAGTTCGACTGGCTGCAGGCCAATGCCGGCGCCGACGAACTGGCCGAGTTGCAGGTCGCCGATTTCGGTACGCGCCGACGCTTTTCGTATCGCGTGCAAGAAGAAGTGGTCAACGTGCTCAAGCATGACTTCCCCGGACGCTTTGTCGGCACCAGCAACGTCAATTTGTCCCGCGAGCTGGACATGAAGCCGCTGGGCACCATGGCCCATGAATGGATCATGGCCCACCAGCAACTGGGCCCGCGGCTGATTGACAGCCAGAGTGCCGCGCTCGATTGCTGGGTGCGCGAATACCGCGGGCTGCTGGGGATTGCACTGACGGACTGCATCACCACCGATGCCTTCCTCAAAGACTTCGATCTTTACTTTGCCAAGCTGTTCGACGGTTTGCGCCATGACTCGGGCGACCCGGTGGTGTGGGCTGAAAAATGCATCGCGCATTACCACAAGCTGGGCATCGACCCGATGAGCAAGACCCTGGTGTTCTCCGACAGCCTGACGCTACCTCGCGCACTGGAAATCTTCCGGGCGCTGCGCGGCAGAATCAATGTCAGCTTCGGCATCGGCACCAACCTTACCTGTGACATTCCGGGTGTCGAGCCGATGAGCATCGTGCTTAAAATGACCGCCTGTAATGGCTCGCCAGTGGCCAAGATTTCGGATGAGCCGGGTAAAACCCATTGCTCTGATCCAAACTTCGCGGCCTACCTGCGCCACGTTTTCCAAGTTCCTGAACATTCTCCCAAGGAGTGAATCATGCAGGCCGTACAGCGTCAGATTGCTGCAGACCTCAAGGTCCAACCGCCATTTAAAGACACCACCGCCCTTGAAGCCGAGGTCGCTCGACGCATCACCTTTATTCAGTGCTGCCTGCACAACGCCAGGCTCAAGACCCTGGTACTGGGGATCAGCGGCGGGGTCGACTCACTGACCGCAGGCTTGATGGCTCAACGCGCCGTCCAGCAATTGCGCGAACAGACGGGCGATCAGTCGTATCGTTTTATTGCCGTACGCTTGCCTTACGGCGTGCAGCACGACGAAAGCGACGCCACCGCGGCGGTCGACTTTATCAAACCGGATGAGCGCCAAACCGTGAACATCGGCCCGGCGGTCAAGGCCCTGGCGGCTGAAGTCAGCGCCTTTGAAGGCAAACCGCCTGCCACCGTTGATTTTGTATTGGGCAACACCAAGGCGCGGATGCGGATGGTGGCGCAATACACCATCGCCGGCGCAACCGGCGGCCTGGTGATCGGCACTGACCACGCGGCCGAAGCCGTAATGGGGTTTTTCACCAAGTTCGGTGATGGCTCCTGCGACCTGGCGCCACTCAGCGGGCTGGTAAAGAACCAGGTACGGGCAATTGCACGGCACTTTGGCGCCCCTGAGGCGCTGGTCGAAAAAGTCCCGACTGCCGACCTGGAAGACCTGGAGCCGGGCAAGCCTGACGAAGCGTCCCACGGCGTGACCTATGCCGAGATTGATGCCTTCCTGCATGGCGAACCGGTGAGCGAAGAAGCGTTCGGCATCATCTGCCGCACCTACGAGAAGACCCACCACAAGCGCGAGATGCCGTTCGCGCCTTGATCATTGCGGGAGCGGGCTTGCTCGCGATGCAGGCGCCGCGATTTGTCAGGCAAATCGAGGTGGTGCTATCGCGAGCAAGCCCGCTCCCACAGTGGTTTCATCATAGGCTGTACGAAAAAACGGAATGAACCCCACATTTTTTTTCGCTTGTCGCCCCCGCGCCCAAAGGCTTTGATAGGCGTCTATTTCGTCGCCAGAGCCCTGCCCCATGTCTTCTTTCGATGGTTTGTTCTCCCTTGTGGATTCTTTGCTCGGCCAACCTGCCGCCGGCTGGCTGCGCAAGCATGTCGAAGTGCCTGAAGGGCTGCTGCGCTTCAGTTGGCATGAGGAAGCGCTGCACAGGGCATGGCTCGCCGAAGCGCTGAACCTGTGCCTGTTGCACAAACTGGTGGAGGCCGTACCGGACGGTCGGCGTTATGTCGAAGAACAAGCCCTGCAGGGCCGCAAGGTGGTATTCGACCACGGCGCGATTCGCACCGTGGACTGGCCCGCAAACGGAGAACTGCCCCGCGGCCGTCAGGCATTTTCGCGTTTGTTGGAGCCGTTGGGCTTCACTGATGTACGAACTTACCCCCTGACCAAGCTGAACATGACCGGCTGGGGCTATCGGCAAATGGACCTGCCCGAGGACATTGCCCAGTTTTTTGTCTCGGAACTGCACCCCGGTCGCTTCAGCGAAGCCTTCCAGCAGGCTGTCACACGCGTCGTCGGCACCAGCGTCGACCCGCTGCAAGCCGCACACCAGAGCATCCTCAGCCGCCTTACCCTGACCCGCCATTGCAGCCTGAACGAAGCGCAAGCGTTGTTGCCGGCGCTGTATCAGGCATTCGGCCGCCAGCATGGCACGGTGCTGGAGGCGGACTACCAATGCCTGCTCGCTGAAAGTGCTGAAATGGCCTGGATCAGCACCGAAGGCAACAGCTTCAACCACCTGACTGACCGGGTGCAGGACCTTGAGGCCTGTGTCGCGCAACAACGCGATCTGCAGCGGCCAATGAAAGACAGCATTGAAGTGTCGGCCTCAGGCCGGGTGATGCAGACTGCCTATCGTGCCTGTACGGTTACCCGCGGCCTGGTCGATGCCAAAGGCCAGTACCGCGAACACGCGGTACCCGGGTCGTTTGTGGAGTTTATCCAGCGCAAGGTCGACCCGGACAACGGGCGGATCGACCTGAATTTCGACAGCAGCAACGCCCAGGGCATTTTCAAGATGACCGACTCGAAAGCCTGACCCTGAACGCAAGCAGCCCTGACGGCGCAAGGCACGTCAGGGCTGCTTGAAGGCGGATCGGGTTCTTATTTAAGGACCACTGCGCCTTTCATCATCGAGTTATGGCCCGGGAAGGTGCAGAAGAATTCGTACTCTTCGCCCGCTTTAAGCTTGGCCACATCGAAGGTTACGGAGTCTTTCTCGCCGGCACCGATCACTTTGGTGTGGGCGATTACCCGCTCATCACCGTCCTTGAGGTAGTTTTTATCCAGACCGGCAGCAATGCCGTCGGTGGAGATTGCCTGCATGTCTGCCTTTTTGCTCAAGACCCAGTTATGGCCCATGACGTTTTTCGGCAGGTTGCCGGAGTGCGTCAGGTTAACGGTGAAGGTCTTGCAGGATTTGTCGATGACGATCTCTTTCGTGTTGTAAGACATCTGGTCAGTCGAATCGACAGTCACCGCGCACTCGGCCGCCAGCAAATGGCCGCTGGCCAGGGTCAAAAGGGATACCGCAACAACTTTGGCAAACATGGTCTATCTCCAAGGCAGGGTATGAATAGCTAAAATCTGTATACAGATTGCCTGAAAATTGTATCGATTCATATGATCTGAGTCATGGTCTATTGCCGCGATCGAGACAATCCATCCCAAAATGGACTTCAGGCATATAACCTTAGGCCATCTTTTTGATTTTTGGGGAATAAGTGATGGGACTTCCTGCATTGATGACCTGTTTGCTGGCCGCCTACGCCTGCGGCGCCTGTGGCCGGGACGAGATTTAATCCACAACCGGCTTTTGGGTGGGTGTAGAGTCGTATTTTCAGTGCAAAATACAACCTTGCAAAAACCCAGCTAACGGCTAAGCACTAATACAGGGCAGAATACGCGCCGCTTAACCTCACCTTCGACCCCAAGAGGATCGCCCATGGCCAAACCAAATTACAACTTCGCTAAGCGTCAAAGAGACTTGGCTAAAGAGCAGAAGAAAGAGGAAAAGCTTGCCCGCAAGAAAGCGGCAGCTGAAGAAGGCACCGTAGAGCTGGACCCGAATGCCGACATCGAAGCCGATGAAGACGGCGAGGCTGTCGCTGAGAGCACCGACACCCCAGCAGCAAAAGCACCAGACGCGTAACCCCCCTCGGCCCGGTTATCCACAACCCGGCCCACAGGATCTGTGATCAGGATCAGCAGCCCGGCTGTTGATCCTCGCAGTTAGCCTGAACTCCCCTGCAGCACCCTCAGACGCTTTAAGCAACACACCCCCTACACGTAGACGCAAATCGGCCTACGCACGCCTGGCAAGCCTCTCCACGGGGCAGAAAGCACAACGCCAGCCCGAAGGCTGGCGTTGCAGGTGAATACTGCGCGATTTCTTGTGGGAGCGAGCCCGCTCGCAAAGGTCTCATCAAGCAACGCCGCGATCATCCAGCAACCCCGCGTTATCGTGAACCTTCTTCGCGAGCAGGCTCGCTCCCACAAAGTATCCCTAGCGCGGCACTACCGGCTTGCGCGTCGGCTTTTGGCTTTTGCCACCCTTGGCAGCTTCATGACGCTCTTTGGCTGCTTGTTTGTTGCGGGCGAACGCTGCGGCCTTGGCCTGTTCACGCTTGTCCCACGGGTTGCCGCCATCGCTGGCACGCGGCGGCAGGCCGGTGTGCTGGGTCAGGATCTTGGTGGTTTTTTCACCGGCTACCTTGTGGCTGCCAACTGGCGTCGAGTTCTTGCGACGGGCACTCTGGTAGCTGTCGGTCGCAGGCTGATGCAGCGGGATCAACTGGTCTTTGCCCGAACCGATCAGGTCAGCACGCCCCATGCGGGTCAGGGCTTCACGCAGCATCGGCCAGCCTTTCGGGTCGTGGTAGCGCAAGAACGCCTTGTGCAGACGGCGCTGCTCTTCGCTCTTGACGATAACGACCGAGTCGCTCTTGTACGTGACCTTGCGCAGCGGGTTCTTGCCCGAGTGGTACATCGCGGTGGCGGTGGCCATCGGCGACGGGTAGAACGCCTGCACCTGGTCGGCACGGAAACCGTTGCCCTTGAGCCACAGCGCAAGGTTCATCATGTCTTCGTCTTTGGTACCGGGGTGAGCGGCAATGAAGTACGGGATCAGGTACTGCTCTTTGCCTGCTTCCTTGGTGTACTTCTCGAACATGCGCTTGAACTTGTCATAGCTGCCAATGCCCGGCTTCATCATCTGGTTGAGCGGACCTTCCTCGGTGTGTTCCGGGGCGATCTTCAGGTAACCACCGACGTGGTGCGTGACCAGCTCTTTCACGTATTCCGGCGACTCGACCGCGAGGTCGTAGCGCAGACCGGATGCGATCAGGATCTTCTTCACGCCCGGCAACGCACGGGCACTGCGGTAAAGCTGAATCAGCGACGAGTGGTCGGTGTTCAGGTTCGGGCAGATGCCGGGGAATACGCAGGACGGCTTGCGGCACGCGGATTCGATCTCGGGCGTTTTGCAGGCGATGCGGTACATGTTCGCGGTCGGGCCGCCGAGGTCGGAAATGACGCCGGTGAAGCCTGGCACCTTGTCACGGATCTCTTCGATTTCGCGAATGATCGACTCTTCAGAGCGGTTCTGGATGATCCGGCCTTCGTGCTCGGTGATCGAGCAGAACGTACAGCCGCCGAAGCAGCCACGCATGATGTTTACCGAGAAGCGGATCATGTCGTAGGCCGGGATCTTTTCCTTGCCGTACGCAGGATGCGGAACGCGCGCATATGGCATGCCAAATACGTAGTCCATTTCTTCGGTGGTCATCGGGATCGGCGGTGGCGTGAACCACACATCCACGTCGCCATGCTTCTGCACCAGGGCCCGGGCGTTACCCGGGTTGGTTTCGAGGTGGAGCACACGGTTGGCGTGGGCATACAGCACCGAGTCTGCACGCACTTTTTCGACTGACGGCAGACGGATTACCGTCTTGTCGCGGGTCATGCGCGGGCTGGCCAGCAATTGCACAACCTTGGCTTCGTTCGGGTCTTCAACCGGACCTTTTTCCTGCTCGATGGCGCAGGCCTGGGTGTCCTGGGTGTTCACGTACGGGTTGATGATCTTGTCGATCTTGCCCGGACGGTCGATACGCGTGGAGTCCACTTCGTACCAGTCTTTTGGCGTATCGCGACGGATGAACGCAGTACCGCGAACATCGGTGATGTCTTCGATCTTGTGGCCGTAGGACAAACGCTGGGCCACTTCAACAATGGCGCGCTCGGCGTTGCCGTACAACAGGATGTCGGCGCAGGCGTCGATCAGGATCGAGTTGCGTACGCGGTCCTGCCAGTAGTCGTAGTGCGCGATACGGCGCAGGGAGGCCTCAATGCCGCCGAGTACGATCGGCACATTCTTGTAGGCTTCCTTGCAGCGCTGGCTATACACCAGGCTCGCGCGATCCGGACGTTTGCCAGCCAGGCCACCAGGGGTGTAGGCGTCATCGGAACGGATCTTTTTGTCAGCGGTGTAGCGGTTGATCATCGAGTCCATGTTGCCGGCTGCAACGCCGAAGAACAGGTTCGGCTCGCCCAGCTTCATGAAGTCGTCTTTGGACTGCCAGTTCGGCTGGGCAATGATGCCCACACGGAAGCCCTGGGACTCCAGCAAGCGACCAATGATCGCCATGCCGAACGAAGGGTGATCGACATAGGCATCACCGGTGACGATGATGATGTCGCATGAATCCCAGCCAAGCTGATCCATCTCCTCCCTGCTCATCGGCAGGAATGGCGCTGGACCGAAACATTCGGCCCAGTACTTCGGATAGTCAAATAGAGGCTTGGCTGCTTGCATGTCGATGACCGGTGTTGAGTACAGAAAATTAGGGCGCGTCATTTACTAAGAAATTCGCGGGGGCGGAATATAGCACAAAAAGTGACCAATTCCGACGGCAATGGTCGGAATTGGCTTAAACCCGGCAGGGCAGCGGCTCTGTTGATGTCATCGCGAGCAAGCCCGCTCCCACACCTGCCATACAGAGGGGCACTCGACGGTTAATCGTCGTCGAAGTTGTAGCTGCCCGGTGCCAGGTTTTCGAATCGGGTGTACTTGCCGATAAACGCCAGGCGCGTGGTGCCGATAGGACCGTTACGCTGCTTGCCGATGATGATCTCGGCAATGCCCTTGTGCTCGGTCTCGGGGTGATACACCTCGTCCCGGTACACAAACATGATGACGTCGGCATCCTGCTCGATGGCTCCGGACTCACGCAAGTCGGAGTTGATCGGGCGCTTGTTGGGGCGCTGCTCAAGGGAACGGTTGAGCTGCGACAGCGCCACTACCGGGCAATTGAACTCTTTGGCCAGAGCCTTGAGGGACCGGGAAATCTCGGAAATTTCGTTGGTACGGTTATCACCGCCCGAGCCCGGGATCTGCATCAGTTGCAGGTAGTCGATCATGATCAGGCCGATTTCGCCGTGCTCACGCACCAGGCGACGGGTACGGGCCCGCATTTCCGATGGGCTGATACCTGCCGTGTCATCGATAAACAGCTTGCGATCATTGAGCAGATTGACCGCCGAGGTCAGGCGCGGCCAGTCGTCGTCTTCGAGACGGCCTGCACGGACCTTGGTCTGATCGATGCGGCCCAGGGACGACAGCATACGCATGATCAGCGACTCGCCTGGCATCTCGAGGGAGTAAACCAGGACCGCTTTTTCACTGCGCAATACGGCGTTTTCAACCAGGTTCATCGCAAAGGTGGTTTTACCCATCGATGGACGACCGGCAACGATGATCAAGTCAGACGGCTGCAAGCCGCTGGTCATGCCATCGAGATCGGTGTAACCGGTGGACAGGCCGGTGATGGCGTTGTCAGTGTTGAACAAGGTGTCGATGCGATCGATGGCTTTGGTCAGCAGGTCGTTGACACTCACCGGGCCGCCGGTTTTTGGCCGGGCCTCGGCGATGGCAAAGATCTGGCGCTCGGCTTCGTCGAGAATCTCGGCAGCATTGCGCCCTTCGGGGTTGAACGCACTGTCGGCGATCTCGGTGCTGATGCCGATCAACTGGCGCAGCGTGGCGCGCTCACGAACGATCTGCGCGTAAGCCTTGATGTTGGCGACCGACGGCGTGTTTTTTGCCAGCTCACCCAGGTAACCAAGACCACCGACTTGCGAGGTCTGACCTTCCTTGTCCAATTGCTCGGCAAGGGTCACGACGTCGATCGGGGAGTTCTGGTCCGCCAGTTTGGCGATGGCCCGGAAGATCAGGCGGTGGTCATGCCGATAGAAATCGCCGTCCGAGACCTGATCCAGCACGCGTTCCCAGGCGTTGTTGTCCAGCATCAAACCACCGAGCACAGCCTGTTCGGCCTCGATGGAATGCGGAGGCACCTTCAGGGCTGCGGTTTGTAGATCATATTGCTCAGGAGCGGAGATATCGTTCATGGCCACTTGGTTAATTTTTTAAAAGCAGGAGTTTGAAAATCAGAAACTGCAGAAAGACAAAGGGCACGACCTGTAAACAGGATCGTGCCCGATGTTAACCGCCCGACACACAAGGTGCCAGTCAGTTAAGACTGCTTAAGCAGCTACCACAACAACGCGTACGGTTGCTTCAACTTCAGCGTGCAGGTGCACGGCTACGTCGAATTCGCCTACGTTGCGGATAGTGCCGTTCGGCAGACGAACTTCGCTTTTTGCAACTTCAACGCCAGAGGCGGTCAGTGCATCAGCGATGTCGTGGGTGCCGATCGAACCGAACAGCTTGCCTTCGTCGCCAGCGGTGGCAGTGATAGTCACTTCCAGCTCAGCCAGTTGGGCAGCGCGTGTTTCAGCCGAAGCTTTCTTGTCAGCTGCTGCTTGTTCCAGCTCAGCACGACGCTCTTCAAACGCAGCCAGGTTGGCAGCGGTTGCAGCGGTAGCTTTGCCGTATGGCAGCAGGTAGTTACGACCGTAACCGGACTTAACATTTACTTTGTCGCCCAGGTTGCCCAGGTTCGCGACTTTTTCCAGAAGGATCAGTTGCATGTGAAAATCCTCTTAACTTTTAACCTTCACCGTCCGCAGAGTCTTTATCGGTACCTTTCGGCGCCAGACGTCCGCGGAAATCAATCAGGCTGTCGACAATGGCCAAAACCACGAGCAACGGATAGATCAGCTGCATGAACAGCAACAGCGTGACGTACAACCCCACCAGCCAAAACTTGGCCAGTCGCTTTTGCGCCACCAGCCCGTGAATCAGGGCCAGCCCGGCGAAGAACAACGCTACGCTGCACAACGGCGTAAGCATGGCCATTTCAGGACCGAAGTTCGGCCCGATTAGCATGCACGCCAGCAACAGAAACGCTGGACCAAGCGGTAGGCGGATGCTGCGAAACTCGCTGGCAAAACCGCCCGGGTTGTACAACAACGCCTGCCAATAACGCCCAAGCATCAGGCTCAGCACGCTGACGACCTGCATCAAAGCTGCAATCAAACCGGTGAGGACGGGTGCAATCAGTGCTCCAAGGCGCGCTCGCTCTACGTCAGATAACTTGTCGTAGAGACCATTGAGGACCTGCGGCAGAAGTTTTTCCAACTCCTGCGCCATCGCACCAATGGGTTCGCGGAAAGCCGTACCCAGGATTACGCCATACACCACACCCAACGCTACGCTGACCAGCAGCACGCGATTCCAGGACTGACCGGCGCGTAACATCAACGCCAACCCCAGAGTTCCCAGCAACACCATCAAGGTGCGGGGTTCTCCAACAAACCACCAGCCCAGGGCCGGCAGTAAGGCCCATGAGAGGATGCTCAAGGCATCTCTCGGACCGCGCCGCAGGAGCACAAGGCAACCCGCAGCAGCACTCAACCAGAACAAGAACGGCAATGCCGCACATCCGGCCACGATTAACGTGGCCTGCACACGGCCTCGCATGATGAACTCAGCTAAGGCACGCATGCTTTCAATCCTTTACTACTTGTCGACTGCCCGGTCTCAGCGGCCGTGGCTGTCGGTGTAGGCCAGCAGGGCCAGGAAGCGGGCGCGCTTGATAGCGGTGGCCAGCTGACGCTGATAACGAGCTTTGGTACCGGTGATACGGCTTGGAACAATTTTGCCGGTTTCGGATACGTAAGCTTTCAGAGTGTTGAGATCTTTGTAATCGATCTCTTTCACTTCTTCTGCAGTGAAGCGGCAGAATTTACGACGACGGAAGAAACGTGCCATGTAATTGGCTCCTCAAAAGGTCCGTGGATTACTCGTCAGCGTTATCGCTGGCGTCGCTGTTATCGCTGTCATCGCCATCGGCGCTGTCAGAATGCTCAGGACGGTCACGACGCTCACGGCGCTCACTGCGGTTTTCTTCAGCCTTGAGCATCTCGGACTGGCCAATTACGGCTTCGTCGCGACGGATGACCAGGTTACGGATCACAGCATCGTTGTAACGGAAGTTGTCTTCCAGCTCAGCCAGGGCTTTGCCAGTGCACTCAACGTTCAGCATCACGTAGTGAGCCTTGTGAACATTGTTGATTGCGTAGGCCAGTTGACGACGGCCCCAATCTTCCAGACGGTGGATTTTGCCGCCGTCTTCTTCGATCAGCTTGGTGTAACGCTCTACCATGCCGCCGACTTGTTCGCTTTGATCCGGGTGGACCAAAAAGATGATTTCGTAATGACGCATGAATGCTCCTTACGGGTTGTAGCCTGCCGCTAACTAAAAAGCGGTCAGACAAGGAGTGAATGACACTTGTGTGTCTTGCCTAGAGAGGCACATATGCGCCCGCCATGACGGCAAGGGGCGCAATTGTAGAGAAGGCACAACAGGGGCGCAAGGCAATTGGTGAATATTTGAACAATCTTAGTGCGCAATCACCACAACCGACTGTGGGAGCGGGCTTGCTCGCGATACAAACAACTTGATCTAACTACAAGATCCCATTGATGCCATCGCGAGCAAGCCCGCCCCCACATTTCAAAACCGTTTTGCTTACTTCTTCTTCGAAGAAGTCTTGGCTTTGACGCTGCGCTGGCGCAGGGCTTCAAACAGGCAAACGCCTGTCGCCACCGATACGTTCAGGCTACTGACACTACCGGCCATCGGCAGGCGTACCAGGTAATCGCAATGCTCGCGAGTCAGGCGACGCATGCCCTTGCCTTCGGCACCCATGATCAGGATGGTCGGGCCGGTCAGATCTTGCTCGTACAGCTCCTGCTCGGCTTCGCCGGCAGTACCGACGATCCACAGGCCGCGCTGCTGAAGCTTTTTCAACGTGGCTGCAAGGTTGGTAACTGCAACCAACGGGATAACTTCCGCTGCGCCACAAGCTACTTTTCGTACAGTCGGAGTCAAGGTTGCAGACTTGTCCTTCGGTACGATAACTGCCAACGCACCGGCCGCATCGGCCGTACGCAGGCAAGCACCCAGGTTGTGCGGGTCGGTCACGCCGTCCAGCACCAGAATCAGCGGAGCACCTTCGGTGCGATCCAGCAATTCGTTGAGCATGGCCTCGCCCCACACCTGGCTCGGGCTCACATCAGCCACAACACCCTGGTGCACGCCCTCAACCCACACGTCCATTTCGCGACGCTCGGCATTGCCTACCGCCACGCGACTTTCATCGGCCAGAGCAATCAGCGTTTGAACGCGAGGGTCGCTACGACCCTCTGCCAGCCACACTTGCTTGACGCGCTTGGGATGATGACGAAGCAACGCTTCTACAGCGTGAATGCCGTAGATTTTTTCCAACTGACTCATGACTTGGCCTTAGGTTTGCGCGACCCACCACTTTTGGCAGCAGGCGCGGCGCCCGATTTTGGCGGGCCTTTACGATGTTTGCTTGGCTTGGAAGGCTTGCCTGCATCTTTGGCAGGCGCCCCCCTACCCGACTTTCCCGGCTCCGATGTCCGACCGCCGCTTTTCGATTCGGCCAGCAGCGCCTGTTTCAATTCACGACTTTTGCGCAGCTCGGCGTTTTTCGCCGCAGCATCGCTAGGGCGATAGGTATCGTCGGAGTTCTTTTTAACTGCCTTGGCCGGCGCACTACGACGTGCGGCAGGCGCTGGCTCAACCGGCTTTTCAGTCGGCTTGGTGCCGGCCTTGCCTGCATTCTTGGCTTTAGGCGCATCAGCACCGCGATTTTTACGACCAATCGGGGCGCTGAGGGTTTTCTCCGCCATTTCGAAGTCGATCTTGCGTTCGTCGAGATCGACGCGCATGACCCGCACTTCAACAGTGTCACCCAAGCGGAAACTGCGACCGGTGCGCTCGCCCGCCAGGCGGTGATGCACAGGATCGAAGTGGTAGTAGTCACCCGGCAAGGCAGTTACGTGGACCAGACCTTCGACATAAATGTCGGTCAGCTCAACAAACAGGCCGAAACCTGTCACTGCCGTCACCACGCCCGGGAACGACTCGCCGACGCGGTCCTTCATGAACTCGCACTTGAGCCAGTTGGTCACGTCACGCGTTGCTTCGTCAGCACGGCGCTCGCTCATGGAACACTGCTCGCCGAGCTGTTCCAGGATCGCTTCGTCGTACGGATAGATGCGCGCTTTCGGAATAGTCATCGCACCAGCACGACGAACGTGCGGGGTATCCATCTTGGAATGGATCACGCTGCGAATAGCCCGATGCGTCAGCAGATCCGGGTAACGGCGAATCGGCGAAGTGAAGTGGGTATAGGCTTCATAGTTCAGGCCGAAGTGGCCCTGGTTATCAGCGCTGTACACCGCCTGACTCAACGAACGCAGCATCACGGTCTGGATGAGGTGGAAATCCGGGCGATCCTTGATGGTTTCAAGCAGTGCCTGGTAATCCTTCGGCGACGGGCCATCCTTGCCTTTGTGCAGGCTCAGGCCCAGCTCACCAAGGAACGCGCGCAGCTTTTCCAGACGCTCAGGTGGCGGACCATCGTGAACACGGTACAACGCAGGAATTTCGTGCTTCTTGAGGAATTCAGCAGTGGCCACGTTGGCAGCCAGCATGCACTCTTCGATCAGCTTGTGCGCGTCGTTACGGGTGGTTGGGCGAATTTCAGCGATCTTGCGCTCGGAGCCGAAGATGATTCGGGTTTCCTGAGTTTCAAAATCAATCGCGCCACGGGTATGACGGGCCGCCAGCAACACCTTGTACAGCGAGTACAGCTGCTTGAGGTGCGGCACTACATCAGCGTATTCGCTGCGCAGCTGTTTGGCTTCGGTGGTTTTCGCGTGCTCCAGCATGCTGCTGACCTTGTTGTAGGTCAGGCGTGCCTGGGAGTGGATCACCGCTTCGTAGAACTGGTAGTCGGTCATTTCGCCGGTTTTGGAGATGGTCATCTCGCAAACCATGGCCAGACGGTCGACTTTAGGGTTCAGGGAGCACAAGCCGTTGGACAGCTGCTCAGGCAGCATCGGGATTACGCGCTCAGGGAAGTACACCGAGTTACCGCGCACTTGCGCTTCGGCATCCAGTGCAGAACCGAGTTTCACGTAGCTGGATACGTCGGCAATCGCCACGTACAACTTCCAGCCGCCGGAGAACAGGCGCAGTTTGCCGGGCTTGGCTTCGCAGAATACGGCGTCATCGAAGTCGCGGGCATCTTCGCCGTCAATGGTGACGAACGGCAGATGGCGCAGATCAATACGCTTCTCTTTGTCTTTGTCTTCAACTTCCGGCTTCAGCCGGCTCGCTTCCTTAAGGACAGCTTCAGGCCAGACGTGCGGAATGTCGTAAGTGCGCAGGGCAATGTCGATTTCCATACCCGGGGCCATGTAGTTGCCTACAACCTCAAGCACATCGCCTTGCGGCTGGAAGCGCGGCGTCGGCCAGTGAGTGATCTTCACTTCGACGAACTGACCGACTTTCGCGCCAGCGTTGCGGCCTGGAGTCACCAGCACTTCCTGCTGGATCTTCGGGTTGTCGGCAACTACAAAGCCGATGCCGCCCTCTTCGAAGTAACGACCCACGATGGTTTCATGAGCACGCGAAACCACTTCGACGATCACGCCTTCACGACGACCACGACGGTCCAGACCCGAAACACGGGCCAGTGCGCGGTCGCCATCGAACACCAGGCGCATTTGCGACGGACTCATGAACAGGTCGTCGCTACCATCATCCGGGATCAGGAAGCCGAAACCATCGCGGTGACCACTGATGCGGCCGAGAATCAGGTCGAGCTTGTCCACCGGCGCATAAGTGCCGCGGCGGGTGTAAATCAGCTGGGCATCGCGCTCCATCGCACGCAGGCGACGGCGCAAGGCCTCGATTTGGTCTTCGGTAGTCAGACCGAACTCCTCCACCAACTGTTCACGAGCAGCAGGCGAGCCACGCTCGGCCAGATGCTTAAGGATCAGTTCGCGGCTAGGGATAGGGTTTTCGTATTTTTCCGCTTCACGTGCGGCCTCGGGATCGAGGGTCTGCCAATCGGCCATTAGATAGTTTTCACCTTGTCTATATGCGGGTTAGTTTGGCATACGCGTATTGAAACGGGAAATTTCAGGCACTCACTGGGCCTTAATAGTCCTTTCTGACGCGCTTTGACGCTGCCGACTAACCGTTCGCGAAAAATTTTCGATATTTTTAATCACAACGCTTTACAGGTCAAAGGGTCACCCGTATAGTGCGCGCCATCGACAACGGCAACAACGTTGAAGATGCTGCCCAGATGGTGAAATTGGTAGACACGCCAGCTTCAGGTGCTGGTGATCGCAAGGTCGTGGAAGTTCGAGTCTTCTTCTGGGCACCAATTCAGAGATTCAGAGTAGTACAACTCTGAAGCCTCACACAAAAACCCGCGAAAGCGGGTTTTTGCATTTCAGATCTTCTAAGCCGCTGATTTAATAAAATTAAAACAGGGGTTTACAGATCTCAAAGCTCTCCGTATTATGCGCCACATCAACAGCGGCAACGTTGCTGATGCTGCCCAGATGGTGAAATTGGTAGACACGCCAGCTTCAGGTGCTGGTGACCGCAAGGTCGTGGAAGTTCGAGTCTTCTTCTGGGCACCAATTCAGGTTTACAGATTCACTCTGTATAACCACTTAAAAAGCCCGCGAAAGCGGGCTTTTTAGTTTCCGATGTTCCTCCCCGATCCCCCGCATCCAACGCCCTCCATCCTCGACACCAATGTCGCATTTGATAATCCATCTCATCCGCATTAATATCCGGCCACCTTCAGATCGCTAGCGCGTCCCCCTGGATTCTCGTGCCCGACACCACCGACAGGCTCCAGCTCTACCTCACCCACCGCCTTGCTCTGGTCGACTACGCCGCCCCTATCGTGGGCTGCCGCGCCAAAGCAGAAGACGTGGTGCAAGACGCATGGCTGCGCTTCAGCCAGGGCGCAGACAACCTCATCCCGCTGACACAGCCGGTTGGCTACCTGTATCGCATCGTGCGTAACCTGGCGTTTGACCTCAATCGACGGGCCACTCTGGAAAACCGTCATACCACCCGTAGCGAGTCACTGGACGAGCACATCTCCAACACCCCGTCGCCCGAACAGGAAGCCCTGCATCTGGACGAACTGCGAAAATTGCAACATGCTCTGACCCGCCTGCCGGAACGCACGCGACAGGCATTTGTGCTGCATCGACTGCAAGGCCTGACGTTTCAGCAAATTGGCACACAACTGGGAATTTCCGTGAGCCTGGCCCACCAATTGGTCCGCGACGCCCTGACCTACTGCGCGGAACAACTGAGTGATGATTGACAACCCGAACCCTATCTGGGAAACCGCGCTGGACTGGCTGCTGCTGATCCAGGAAAACCCGCACGACCCCGAACTGACCGAGCGCCTGAACCACTGGCGGGCCAGCGCCCCCGAACATGACGCAGCCTATCGCAAAGCCCTTAAAGTCTGGAGCTTGAGCGGCGAAGCCTTGAACGCGCCCGCTGTATCGCCCCCCACCCTGATAACTGCACGCACGCCCCCTCGGCTGACTCGCCGCAAACGCACCCTGGTCGGCGCCGCAGTGGCCGCAAGCGCCTTGCTGATGTGGTTGCCCGACTGGCAGGCATGGCAAGCCGACTACCGTAGCCCCACCGCCGAACACCGCACCGTCGAGCTAAGTGATGGCAGCCAGATGCTGCTCGACAGCAACACCCTGGCCGACGTGCAATTTAACCCCGAACAGCGGGAAGTCACCCTACTGCGCGGACAGGCATTTTTCTCGGTCAAGTCAGATGCCAGCCGCGCCTTCTACGTGAATGCCGGTAACGTGCGAGTCCGCGTGACCGGCACCGCATTCGCCGTCAACCTGGACAACAATGGCGTAGAAGTCAGTGTCGAAAGCGGTACGGTCGCGGTGCAAACACCCCAGGCCTCGTCCCGCGCCACCCACCTGCTAAGTCACGGCGACCTGCTGCACTTTACGGCAGATGACCAGCAAACCCGCATCGTGCAATTACCCCTGGAGCAAATCGCCCCGTGGCGGCGCTGGCAACTGGTGGCAATCGACCAGCCCGTCGATGACGTGATCGCCCAGTTACGCCGCTATCAACCCGGCCTGATTCTGCTCACCAACAAAGCTCTGGGGCAGCGGCGCATTACCGCCGCCCTGAACCTGCGTGACCCCAAGCGCGCATTGCAGGCGGCCATTGCTCCACTGGGCGGGCATCTGCAAGACAACGTTCCCTTTGCCCTGATCGTCTCGGCCAAACCCTGACCCTCATATCACCTGCGGGAGCAGGCAAACCCGACTCCCACATTTGATCCGCATAAAACAATTTTCATGTATTTCTGGAAATCCTCTCAGGCCAAGAGTCTTTACCTACGAACGTCACTGATAAAGATTCGCATTAGTGACCATGGCGTTTCATTTCGTAGGTCACCTCATGCCTTCTACGCGTTTGCGTTGCGTCCGCCTCCCCCGTTGCCGATCACTGCACCTGAGCCTGCTGCTGGGTTTGCCAGCGCTGGCCATCGGCGCCAGCCCTGTGCCCGAGGCGCACATCAATCGGCAACAACTGCATTTCCAGATCCCGGCCCAGCCACTGGCCAGCGCACTGATTGTGTTCTCCCAACAGTCGGGCTGGCAGGTCAGCGCAGAAAGCGCATTACTCAACTCACTGGGCAGCGCGCCGGTCGATGGCAGCATGAGCCCTGAAAAAGCCCTGGCCCGCCTGCTGCGCAACAGCGGCCTGCAATGGGAGAGCACTTCTGCCGACAGCGCCTCCATCCTGCCGCCCACGGAAAACGACGTCCTGCTGATCAAAAGCACGCCGATCACCGCCATGGACTCAGTGTTTCAAGGCGAACAGGTGATTGATCGGGAAATGATCGAAAGCCTGCCCTCAGGCAACGGCGATATCACCAGCCTGCTGCGTACCAACCCCAACGTTCAGTTCGATAACAGCCAGCTGAGCAGCAAAACCCCGGGGGAAATTGCCCCTGCCAATATCAGCATCAACGGCGCAAGGCCCTGGCAAAACCTGTTCATCGTTGACGGCATGAGCATGAACAACGACCTGGACCCCGGCGGCACCAATGATGATTTCGACGAACTGCCGGGGCGCAGCCAGGGGCTGGCACTGGACACCGACTTGCTTGAGGACATCAAGGTCTACGACAGCAACGTCCCGGTGGAATTTGGCGGCTTCAACGGCGGCGTGGTCCAGGCCAATACACGCGACCCCAAGGCCGGCTTTCACGGCAAGCTCTCCGTGCAGATGTCGCGCTCGGAGTGGACCCGCTACCACCTGAATGAAGAAGACCCGGACCTCGAAAACTTTGAAGCAGGCTTTGGTAACAGCAGCCAGCCCGACTTTAAGAAAGTCATCACCCGCGCCACCCTCGAAGGGAGCCTGACCGATAACTTCGGCCTGCTGGGCAGCTTTTCGCGCAAGGACTCGACCATGCCCACCCGGGTGTTTTCCGTGTCCAACCAGACCGATACGGCCAACGCCGCCGAAGTGCAGACCCGGCGCATCGACAACTACTTCATCAAGGCCGTCTGGCAGGCCAGCGAAGACTGGAAGCTGGACGTGAGCCTGACCCACGCGCCGGAAACCGCCAAAACCTTCGGCCCCAACGCAATCTACTCCGCCCGCGAGATGGAGGCCGGCGGCGACAGCCTCAGCGCACGCCTTGTCTGGAGTGCGCCGCTGGCCCGGGTCGAGCAAAACCTGAGCTGGAGCGAGCTGAACACCTCGCGCTATTCCGACAGCGACTACATGGTTTTTTGGCGCACCTCCACGAGCAAAAACTGGAGCAACTCAGGAGCCGCAACCGAGGGCGGTTTTGGCGATCTCGAGGAAACCCAGAAAACCCTGGCCTACAAACTAAAGGCCGACTGGAACAGCTTCAGCTGGATGGGCGTAAACCATTCACTGCAAACCGGCCTGGAGCTATCGCAGAACTCGGCCAGCTATGAGCGCAACAAGCCTTACAACAGCTACACCGTCGCCAAGACCAGCACCTGCATGAACAATGACCCCTACTGCTCGATCGGCCCCACCCTTGCCGATGGCTGGGACGGCCAGTACGCCAACAAAAAGACCGTGACCCAGGGCAAAACCAGTTTCGACACCCGCACCTGGGCTTTGTACCTGCAGGACGAGATGCGCTACAAGCGCCTGACGGTAAGGCCCGGCATACGGATCGACGGTGATGACTACATGCACCAGACCACCGTGGCACCGCGCCTGGCAATTGAGCTGGACGTGTTCGGCGACAGCAAGACCCATATCTCCGGCGGCGCCAACCGTTACTACGGGCGCAACCTGTATACCTACCGCCTGCGCGACGGCGTCGCAGCCATGAGCACCGAATACACCCGCGCCAACTCGACCTCCGACTGGGTGCTGAGCAAGCAGGTGGCCAACGACAGCAAATTCAACCAGCTCAAAGTGCCTTACGACGACGAACTGACCCTGGGCCTGAGCCATGTGCAATGGGACACCGAGTTCTCCGTCAAATACGTAAAACGCATGGGCCGCGAGCAAGTCAGCCGTGCCTGGGGCTCGCAGATCGGTGAGCCATCCGAAGATACCGGTACCCTGGCGGCCAACTACTACACCTACTACAACGGCGGCAAAAGCGACGCCGACATCTACACCCTGACGATCACCCCGCTGCATGCCTTCACTCTGGGCAGCACCCGCACTTCGGGCCAGTTCGCCATGGACTGGAGCAAAATCAACAACACCGGACTATCCAGCTACACCGCCAATATCGGCGCCACCTATGTCGAAGACCCGACGATCCAGTACGACGGCAAGTTCATGAAGTTCTCCGACATGCCAGCAGCCAACTACGCCCGCCCCTGGACTGCACGCCTGACCACCATGACTGAAGTCGAGCCGCTGAATGTCACCTGGAGCAACTTCCTGCGATACCGCGACGGATATCGACGCATCGCCGCTACGGGCAAGAAAGTCCAGCACGAGGGCAAAGACGCGTATGTCTGGGCCGAAACTCCGTTTTCCGGCGCACTGACCTGGGACACCCGCGTGGCCTGGGAGATGCCCACCGCCAAGGAGCAGTCCGTATTCGTCAACCTCGACGTGACCAACCTGCTGGACAAACAAATCGTCGGCGCCACCGAAACCAGCGGCCTGCCCACCTATGAAGTCGGGCGCCAATTCATGCTGGAAGTGGGGTACAAGTTTTGAAACGCGCCTCTCTCTTCCTTGGTCTGACTTTGATTGGCCTGGCCCCGAGTGCACACGCCTGCGATGAACAGGCTGGCGACTACAAGACTTGCATCGCCCGGCAGTACCGCCAGCCGATCGCCCAATGGCCGGCGCCCCGGGTGGATGCCGATGTGCAGTGGCAAGAAATGGCCGCCCTGCCCGCCCACGCCCCCGCGCCCCCCGAGAACCCGTTCAGCGAGACCAAAGCCGCGCTGGGCAAAAAACTGTTCAACGACCCCGGACTGTCGCGCTCCGGTCAAATCGCCTGCGCCTCGTGTCATGAGGCCGATATGGCCTTTGCCGATGGGCGGCGCGTGTCGTTCGGTCATGATCGCCAGAGCGGCCGTCGCAACGCACCCAGCCTGGTGATGAGCGGCTACAGCCCGTCGCTGTTCTGGGACGGTCGAGGCGGCACCCTTGAGCAACAAGCCATGCACCCCATCGTCGACCCAATGGAAATGGCCTTCGATATCCCGCAACTGCTCCAGAGGCTCAATACCGACAGCGCTTACCGCGAGCAATTTGCGCAGGTTTTCGGCTCCGGCCCGATCACCACAGAACACACTGCCCAGGCCCTGGCCACCTTCCAGCGCACTCTGGTTTCGGCCACCCGCAATACTCCGTTTGAACAATTGTTGCGCGGGCGCCCGCAGCGCATGAGCGATGAGCAGCTCTACGGCCTGCACCTGTTTCGTACCAAGGCGCGCTGCATGAATTGCCACTTCGGCCCGGCGCTGAGCGACGAACAGTTTCATAACGTCGGCCTGAGTTACTACGGGCGCAAGTATGAAGATCTGGGGCGCTACGAAGTGACGCGCAAGCCTGAGGACGCAGGCGCATTCCGCACCCCGTCATTGCGTCTGGTGATGAAAACCGGGCCCTGGATGCACAACGGCCTGTTCGTCAATATGGAAGGCACACTCGCGTTCTACAACATGGGCATGCCACGCCCTCAACCCAACGCGAAGCAGCTCGATGATCCGCTGTTTCCGCGCACCAGCGACCGGCTCAAGGCTCTGAACCTGGACAAGGACGAACTGCGGGCCTTACGCAGCTTTCTGGACACGCTGTAGGCATCGCCTGTGTGGGAGCGGGCTTGCTCGCGATGGGATCGCCGGGGTTTTACAGTGACACCGTGTCGCTTGCATCGCGAGCAAGCCCGCTCGCACAAAATCAGCACTTTCCATACAGCCAGGCACTTTAGGGATCAAGCATCACATTTCGTCGCACTTGCACAATTGGACGCTGGGTCAAGCGCACTTGAGAAACAATATCGTTTATTATTGTTACAAGTTTTGTAGTACCCAAGCGAGGAACCCAGCGAATGATGCTCCGAAATACCCGGCTAGCGACATCTCTACTACGCGGTCTGACTCTCTCCATCCTAGGTCTTGTACTGACTGCTCCCGCCCACGCAGCCGACCCAGTGTCACTGACGCTGTACAACGGCCAGCACAAGGAAGTCGGCGATAACCTCGCCAAAGCCTTCGAAGCCAAAACCGGCATTCACGTCAATGTGCGCAAAGGCAGCAGCAACCAACTGGCCAGCCAGATCATGGAAGAAGGTGACCGATCGCCTGCTGACGTGTTTTACGCCGAAGAGTCGCCGCCCCTGAACAACCTGGGCGAGCAGGGCTTTCTGGCCAAGGCTGATGACAGCACCCTGCAGGTTCTGCCCAAAGACTACGTGGCCGCCAACGGCACCTGGATCGGCGTGACAGCGCGCACCCGGGTTGTCGCGTTCAACCCCAAGAAGATCAGCGAAGACCAGCTACCCAAGTCGGTACTGGATTTCGCCGACCCGCAATGGCAAGGCAAGATTGGTTTCGTACCCACCAGCGGTGCATTCCAGGAACAAGCCGTTGCGATCATCAAACTGCACGGCCGTGAAGCCGCTGAAGAATGGCTGACCGGCTTGCGCGCCTTCGGCAAGACCTACACCAACAACATGGTGGCACTCAAAGCGGTAGAGAACGGTGAAGTGGCTGCGGTACTGGTCAATAACTACTACTGGTTTGCCTTGCAGCGCGAGAAAGGCCAGCTGGACTCCAAGCTGTATTACTTCACCGATGGCGACGCGGGCGGCCTGGTTACCGTTTCCAGCGCCGGCGTGCTCAAAGCCAGCAAACATCCGAAAGAAGCCCAGCAATTGCTGGCTTACATGGCCAGTGAAGAAGGCCAGCGGGTGATCACCAACACCACCGCTGAATACCCGATGCGCAAAGGCATGGTGTCCGAGCGCGGCCTCAAGCCATTTGAAGAGCTGCAACCGCCAAAAGTGACACCTGCCGATCTGGGCAACGCCGAAGAAGCGCTGGAACTTGAACGTGATGTAGGCCTGCTCTGATGTTGTCTGCCGCCCAACCTGCACGCTTCACTGCCACCCGTAAAAAGCCTTCGATCTGGCTGCTGCTGCCCGTCCTGTTACTGGTGGGCCTGAGCCTGTTGCCGCTGCTGTATGTCGGCACCAAAGCCTGGCAAGCCGGATGGACTGAAGCCCTGCACCTGTTGTGGCGGCCTTACGTATTCGGCCTGATGCGCAACACGTTGCTGCTGATGGTCGGCGTCACCCTGACCTGCGCACTGGTGGGCCTGTCCCTGGCCTGGCTGCTGGAACGCAGCAACTTGCCGGGACGACGCCTGTGGGGCGTGATCCTGTGCCTGCCGTTCGCCGTACCGGCGTTCGTCAGCAGCTTCACCTGGGTCTCCCTGAGCGCGAGCTTTGAAGGCCTGGGCGGGGCGATTCTGGTGATGAGCCTGTCCAAATACCCACTGATTTTTCTGCCGGTCGCGGCCACCCTGCGCAACCTCGACCCGGCCCTGGAAGAGTCGGCTCGCACCCTGGGGCAGAATCGCTGGGGGGTGTTTGTCAAAATCACCCTGCCACTGCTCTGGCCCTCGCTGCTGGCCGGCTCACTGTTGATTGCCCTGCATATGCTGGTGGAGTTCGGCGCACTGTCGATCATTGGCCTGCAAACCTTTACCACGGCCATTTATCAGCAGTTTGAACTGGAGTTCAGCAACGCCAATGCGGCAATGCTTTCAGCCGTGCTGCTGGTGATGTGCCTGAGCCTGTTGTGGCTGGAGCTGAAAGTACGCGGCAAAGGCCGGCACATTCGCATCGGCCAGGGCGCGGCGCGGCGGGCTGAGCAAGTGCGCCTGGGCAAGCTGGCCATCGTCGGCCAGTTTTATTGCCTGGCACTGGCGATCATCGGCAGCGGCATCCCGCTGGGCATGCTGGTGTACTGGCTGGTCAAGGGCAGCTCGGCAGCCTTCCCGATGGCCGAGATTGGCGAGGCTCTGTTCTCCTCGCTGTCACTGGCCCTGGGCGGAGCGGCGCTGTGCCTGGTGCTGGCGGTGCCGGTCGGGCTGCTGGTGGTGCGCTATAAAGGTCCGCTGGCGATATGGGCCGAGCGCCTGCCCTACTTGCTGCATGCACTGCCGGGGCTGGTGATTGCCCTGGCACTGGTGTACTTCGCCCTGCACTACGTGCCGGCGCTGTATCAGACTTCCGCCCTGCTGCTGATTGCCTACGCATTGCTGTTCTTGCCGCTGGCGCAGGCACCGATCCGCACGGCCCTGAACAAGGCCGCACCGCAATTGGAAGAAGCGGCGCGGACGTTGGGCGCTACGTCGTTCTCGGCATTTTGCCGGGTGACGCTACCGATCATCTTCCCGGCCCTGGGGGCAGCGTTTGCACTGGTGTTTCTGGATGCGATGAAAGAACTGACGGCGACCTTGCTGCTGAGCCCGACCGGGCTTAACACCTTGGCGACACAGGTTTGGTCGCACACCTCCAACATCGAGTTTGCAGCGGCTGCGCCATATGCGGCGCTGCTGATCCTGGTGTCGGGGCTGCCGGTGTATTTGCTGACTACGAAGATGTATTTGAGCCGCTGACAGCAGATCTAACATACAACTTGTGGGAGCTGGCTTGCCTGCGATGGCATCGACGCGGGCATGCCGATGCACCGCATTGCCTGCATCGCGAGCAAGCCCGCTCCCACAGTCTCTTCACGCCCTGAACTGCCCCAAGCTCGCTTTGAGCTGCGCCGCCAGCCCGTCCAGCACCTTGCCGCTGGCCGTGGTTTGCGTCACCGCCTCGGCCGCGCGCTCGGCCTGTGCATGAATCACCTCAACCCGCCCACGCACTGCATACGCACCTTGCGCCTGATGCTCCGCCGCTTTAGTGGCCTCACCAATGGCGGTATGAACCTGCTCGACCGAGGCCTGCACGGTTTTCTGCAATTGCACGCTGCCACGCAGCACCGCCAGCCCTTCATTGGCTTGACGCCCCGCCAGCCCAATGGCCGCCACCGCCTCTTTCGCCCCCTGCTGCAACGCCACGATGTGCGCCTGAATATCGCCGGTGGAGCTTTGAGTCTTGCTGGCCAGTGCCCGCACCTCGTCTGCCACCACGGCAAAACCACGGCCCGTTTCCCCCGCCCGCGCCGCTTCGATGGCCGCGTTGAGGGCCAGCAGATTGGTTTGCTCGGCAATGCCGTGAATGACGGTCAGGACGACTTCGATCTGTTCGCTTTGTTGCGCCAGCCGTTCAATCACCTTGGCGCCCTCGCCCACCTGCCCCGCCAGCGCCTCGATCAGACCGCCAACCTTGGCCGAGGTGCGGGTGTTTTCATCGGTGGCCTGGCGAATATCGACCACTTGTTTGAGCGCGGCCTGCATCGCCTGGCTTTCGGACTGCGCCGCATCCGCCATGGTCGACAGGGCGTGCAGGCTTTGCGCAACTTCATCACGCTGCAACTGCGCGGCAGCATCTGCCCCGGCATTGCGCAAGGTCATCACACCGATCTCGACTCCGGTACGCTGCGCCACATCCCCCGCTTCCCGCACGATGGGTTGCAGCTTGTCGACAAAGCGATTGACCGCCGCCGCCATGTCACCGATTTCATCCTTGCTGTTAAGGCCCACGCGCTTGGTCAGGTCGCCCTCGCCCGCCGCCAGGTCATCCAGCGCGGCAATCAACAACAGCAACTTGTTGACCACCCGCCGCCCCAGCACCACGGCCAGCAACAGCAACACGCCCAGCCCCACAATCGCCAGCCCCATGCCTATGCGCCAGCGCAAGGTGTCGGCCGCATCGCGCACGGTCTGCGCGGTGTTGGCCTGCATCTGCGCCGCTGCAACCTGCGCCGACTCCAGGCGCGCACTCAAGGCCGCCGAGCTGTCGCTCGCAGCGCCTTGCAGGCTTTCGCCGACCAGTTGCTCACTGTTAACGATCAGGGTCGCAAAACGCTTATCAAGCGCCGCCAGGTCCTTCTCGACCGAGGCGGTGGAAACCCCCATCAGCACTTTGCCGATCTCGGCCCCATTGGGGCTGATGGAAGCTTCGAGGTAATACACCCCCGGATCACTTCGGGCGGCATCCAGCACCTTATCCAGCGCCCGCTCACCTTTGCCCTTTGCCAAAAGGGCCTGGTTGATCGGGTTGTCACGATTGAGATAACGCGTCAGATGCTGCCCCGTGGCGTCGTCATAGACCACGAACAACACATTGGGATTGCGCTGAGCGCGACGGGCGAAATCGGACAGTGTGGGCACATCATTGTCCCAAATGGCACGCGGTGCCACGGCAGCCAGCAACTGCGCCATGTCGTTGGCCGAATCCTGCAGGTTCTTCTCCAGCGACTGCCAGAGCTGCATTTGCTCCTCTTTCAAGCGCGGCTCAAGGCCCGCCGTCAAACGCTGGCGGGTGCTGGCAGACAGCCCCTCAAGGCTGCTTTTGACCTCACGCCCGGCTTGCTCGAGCTCGCGGGTCAGCGCCTGGCTGTCGGCACCCAGGCGCGCGTCCAGATCAGACTCCAGGGCAGTCACCGTGCTCCGTGTCAGTGCAACAGCCACCAGCACTTGCACCAATAGAGCGATACCGAGGGTAACGAAAACGGGCCGCAGCAGACGGCTTTGTAACAGTGAGAGAACGGCAGACACAGAAAACCCTCCACTTAGATGCCATTATTTTGATGGCACACTTATTGACGATTTTCACAGCAAGGGTCGTGCCGCACGGCAGGCAGAAACAACAAAAGGCCCCGAAGGGCCTTTTGTTTTACATCAACAGCGACTTAAGCGAACGGGTGACGCAGAACGATGGTCTCGTTGCGGTCCGGGCCAGTCGAAATGATGTCGATCGGCGCGCCGATCAGCTCTTCTACACGCTTGATGTAAGCGCGAGCGTTGGCTGGCAGCTCTTCCAGGGTTTTGGCACCCACGGTCGATTCAGTCCAGCCCGGCACTTCTTCGTACACAGGCTGCAGGCCTACGTAGCTGTCAGCGTCGGTCGGAGCAATTTCAACGCCATTTGCGTCGGTGTAGCCAACGCAGATGTTGATGGTTTCCAGGCCGTCGAGTACGTCCAGCTTGGTCAGGCAGATGCCCGAGATGCTGTTCACATCGATAGCGCGACGCAGAATAACGGCGTCGAACCAACCGCAACGACGGGCACGGCCGGTAGTAGCACCGAACTCGTGACCTTGCTTGGCCAGGTGAGCGCCGACATCGTCGAACAGCTCAGTCGGGAACGGGCCCGAACCTACGCGCGTGGTGTAAGCCTTGGTGATGCCCAGGATGTAGTCCAGGAACATCGGGCCAACGCCCGAACCGGTAGCAACGCCACCCGCGGTAGTGTTGGAGCTGGTCACGTACGGGTAGGTACCGTGGTCGATGTCCAGCAACGAACCCTGGGCACCTTCGAACATGATGTCTTTGCCAGCGCGACGCAGGTCGTGCAGCTCGGCAGTAACGTCGAGCATCAGCGGCTTGAGCAGCTCAGCGTATTCCTTGCACTCGGCCAGGGTCTTGTCGAAGTCGATAGCAGGCTCTTTGTAGAAACCCACCAGCATGAAGTTGTGGTATTCCACCAGTTCACGCAGCTTGGCTTCAAAGCGCGGCATGTTCAGCAGATCGCCAACACGCAGGCCACGACGGGCAACCTTGTCTTCGTAAGCCGGGCCAATGCCGCGACCGGTAGTACCGATCTTCAGCTCGCCACGGGCCTTTTCACGGGCCTGGTCCAGCGCCACGTGGAACGACAGGATCAGCGGGCAGGACGGGCTGATACGCAGGCGCTCGCGCACCGGTACGCCTTTTTCTTCCAGCTTGATGATTTCACGCAGCAGGGCGTCGGGAGCAACCACGACACCGTTGCCGATCAGGCATTGCACGCCTTCGCGCAACACGCCCGACGGAATCAGGTGCAGTACGGTTTTTTCGCCGTCGATCACCAGCGTGTGGCCAGCGTTGTGGCCACCTTGGTAACGCACTACAGCGGCAGCATGTTCGGTCAGCAGATCAACGATCTTGCCTTTGCCCTCATCACCCCATTGGGTGCCCAGGACTACGACATTCTTACCCATAACACTTGTCCTCATTCGCGCAAACTTGGTGCCGGCAGCCGCCGGCAGGAAAACTCAAGAAACCAGCGGCACTACTTGCCACAGGCCATTGTGCTGAATCAATTGGCGGTCGCAGTCTGCCTCAAGGGCGCCAGCCTGCTGTTGCCCAGGCAACGCCTGAACCACACGCTGACCTTCACTGCGAAGCTGGCAAACCTGCTGCCAGAGTGCCGCATCTGTGCTGTCAGGCATCCAGATACCGCCAGACGGTAACTCGACTTCAGCACGCCCCAGGGTCACCAGGGTTTTCAAATCGGTCGAAAAACCGGTAGCCGGACGGGCACGTCCGAAAACAGCACCGATATCGTCATAACGACCGCCCTGGGCGATGGAGTCCCCAACGCCCGGTACAAAGACCGCAAACACCACACCTGTGTGGTAGTGATAACCACGCAACTCACCCAGGTCAAAATACAGCGGCAACTGCGGGAAACGCACAGACAACCGCTCGGCAATCGCCAGCAAGTCGTCCAGAGCAGCCACGACCTGGGCCGGAGCCTTGGCCAGACGCTCACGCGCAGCAACCAGCACCTCGCGGCCGCCACACAAACTAACCAATGCCTGCAGCATGCCTGCCAAATCAGCCGGCAAGCCTTCGGTCAAGGCCGTTACTTCGTCGATCGCCTTGCGTTGCAGGGCGTCGAACAATTGTTGTTCCATTTCAACCGACAGGTTGGCCGCACGGGCCAGACCACGGTAAATACCAACATGCCCCAGGTCCATGTGCACATCCGGCACATCGGCCAGTTGCAGCATCGCCAACATCAGGCTGATGACTTCAACATCGCTGCTCGGGCTGGCATCGCCATACAACTCGGCGCCCAGCTGGATCGGGCTACGCGAGGATGACAACCCGCGCGGCTGAGCATGCAGCACGCTGCCGGCGTAGCACAGACGGCTCGGGCCTTCGCGACGCAGGGTATGCGCATCGATACGCGCCACTTGCGGCGTGATGTCGGCACGAAAACCCATCTGGCGACCCGTTTGCGGGTCAATAACCTTGAAGGTACGCAAGTCGAGATCCTGGCCAGCCCCTGTCAGCAGGGACTCCAGGTATTCGATATGCGGGGTGACGACGAACTCATAGCCCCAGCTCTGGAACAGATCCAACACCTGACGGCGCGCCACTTCAATACGGGCTGCCTCAGGTGGAAGTACTTCTTCGATGCCATCTGGCAAGAGCCAGCGGTCTACCGTTGCCATTACGCCATTCCCCTATGATCCGGGCGGCCAGCCAGCAGGCGAGCCTTGAGTAAAGCAGAACGTGGCTGCGTCTTGAACGCGCACAGCAAAAAAGCCCAAGCGACAGGCTTACACAGCACATTCCTCGAAAAATCTGCCGATGCTGTGACAGCCATTCGGTCAATCAAACATGCAGACGCAAAAAAGCCGGGAATTTCCCGGCTGCCGCATCATACACTCGTTTTCTAAAAGGATCACCCCGCCAGGCAATTTGCCCGCCCGGCGGAATGAATGCATGCGCCCGATTGTTACGCCAGAGGCCGGCAATCGGGCTGCATGATGCCTTACTGTTGCGCTGGCTTGGATTTTTCCAGGTAGCGGAAGAAATCGCTGCTTGGGTCCAGTACCAGAACGTCGCTCTTGTTCGCAAAGCTTTCGCGGTAAGCGCGCAGGCTGCGATAGAACTTGTAGAACTCCTGATCCTGGCCATAGGCCTTGGAGTAGATCGCGGAAGCCTGGGCATCACCATCACCGCGAGCTTCTTCGGACTGGCGATACGCCTCAGCCAACAGCACGCGGGCTTGACGATCGGCGTCAGCACGAATGCCTTCTGCCAGCTCGTTACCCTTGGCACGGTGCTCACGAGCTTCACGCTCACGCTCACTGCTCATGCGCTCGAACACACTGCGGTTTACTTCTTTAGGCAGGTCGATGGCCTTGACCCGAACATCAACTACTTCGATGCCCAGCTCTTTTTCAGCCATTTTGTTCAACGATGCCGTCAGATCAGCCATCAGCGCATCGCGCTCACCGGACACAACCTCGTGCAGCGTGCGCTTGCCGAACTGGTCACGCAGGCCGGATTCCAGACGACGCGACAAGCGCTCGTCAGCAATCTGCTTCATGCCGGAGGTCGCAGTGTAGAAGCGCTCGGCATCTTTCACGCGCCACTTGGCGAAGGCATCAACCATTACCGCTTTCTTTTCCAGCGTCAGGAAACGCTGCGTCGGAGCATCCAGCGTCATCAGACGAGCGTCAAACTTGCGCACCTGGTTAACGTAAGGAATCTTCATGTGCAGGCCTGGCTGAACATCGGCCTGAACCACGCGACCGAAGCGCAACATAACGGCACGCTCGGTTTGCGAGACGATGTAGAAGCTGTTCCAGGCAACAATCGCCACAACAACGGCAACAATAAGGGCGATCAGCGATTTATTGCTCATCAGCGGCTCTCCCGGGTGCGCGGTGGTGTAGGCAGATCCGAATTGACATGGGATGCCGAATCTTTATTGCCCGCCGCGGCGGCTGAACCCGTTGCAGGGGTGCTGCCATTACGGCCTTCGATCATTTTGTCCAGCGGCAAGTACAGCAGGTTGCTCTGGCCGTTTTTGTTACCGGTCACGAGAACTTTACTGGTGTTGCTGAAGACTTCCTGCATGGTGTCCAGATACAGACGATCACGCGTAACTTCTGGAGCCTTGCGATACTCGGCTACCAATTTGGTAAAGCGATCTGCCTCACCCTTGGCTCGAGAAATCACTTCATCGCGATAGCCGTTGGCGTTCTCGATGATGCGCTGAGCCTGACCGCGCGCTTCCGGCACTACGCCGTTGGCGTAGCTTTCAGCCTGGTTGCGGGCACGCTGCTCGTCTTCACGGGCGCGAATCACGTCATCGAAGGCTTCCTGCACTTCACGCGGTGCCGCTGCGCTCTGTACGTTCACCTGAGTCACGGTGATACCGGTCTTGTAGGTATCGAGGAAACGCTGCAAGCGCTCTTTGATATCCACAGCCATCTGCTCACGACCTTCGGTCAGGACCTGATCCATTGCAGTGGAACCCACTACGTGGCGCAAGGCACTGTCGGTAGCCTGTTGCAAGCTGACTTCCGGTTGATCAACGTTCAACACGAAGTCGCGCAGGTTGCTGATCTTGTACTGCACGGTCAGCGGCACTTCGACGATGTTTTCGTCTTCAGTGAGCATCTGACCCTGCTTGGTGTACGCACGCTCACGCGTCACGTTCTCCATGTACTTTTTGTCGAACGGCGGGAAGTAGATGTTCAGGCCAGGCCCAACGGTGTCGTAGTACTTGCCCAGGCGCAGCACCACGGCTTGCTCCTGTTCGTCGACTACATAGACCGCGCTGTATAGCCACGCAGCCGCCAGCACGACCAGCCCGATGCCGAGCAAACCGTAACCGGCGCCCTTGCCATTCGAACCACCGTCACTGCCGCTACCGCCAGTACGTTTTTTTCCACCACCGAACAACCCATTCAGGCTTTCCTGCAGCTTTCGGAAGGCCTCGTCGAGATCTGGTGGTCCCTTGCGGTCGCCATTATTAGGGCGTTTGCCACCCCAAGGATCTTGATTATTCGAGTTGCCACCCGGCTCATTCCAAGCCATAGCGCTCTCCATCTGATAAAGCAAAGACGCGCCCACGGCGCGCCGACCAATGCTACAGAATGCCTATCACAGCGGCACAGCCGCTTTGCGAGGCTTTTATTGCAAAGTGTGTTCTTCGATGAATTCCAGCGGTTGCATCCCTTCGCGGCTAACCAAGCGGTTCAGCTCGGCTCGCGGCAGGCGCACGTCCAGCAAACTGGAGCCCTCGTCGTCATGCTCTTCTTTCTGCACAACACCCAGTTCGAAGAACTGTGCACGCAGTCGAGCAAAACGTTGCGGCAAGCGCAAGGTGCCAACGAACAAATCATTACCCAGCAACTCGGCGATGGCCTGCTCAAGCAACTCCAACCCTTGGCCGTCACGGGCCGATAACCAGACCCGTTGCGGCTTGCCGTCGGCATCTCGCTGGATCTGCGGCTCGACACCTTCAAGCAAATCGATTTTGTTGTAGACCTCGAGGATCGGCAAGTCCTGGGCACCAATTTCACCCAGCACCACCATCACCTGCTCGATCTGCGCCATGCGCTCAGGTTCGTGCGCATCGATCACGTGCAGCAGCAAATCGGAATTGCTCGACTCTTCGAGCGTAGACCGGAAAGCCTCAACTAGCTTGTGCGGAAGGTGACGAATGAAACCCACGGTATCGGCCAGGACAATTGGCCCCAGGTCGCCCAGATCAAGACGGCGCAAGGTCGGGTCGAGCGTGGCGAACAACTGGTCAGCGGCGAATACGTCAGAACCGGTGACCTTGTTGAACAACGTGGATTTACCGGCGTTGGTATAGCCCACCAGCGAAACTGTAGGAATATCGGCGCGCTTGCGCCCTCTACGGGACTGCTCGCGTTGACTGCGGACTTTTTTCAGACGGGACTTGATCTGGCTGATGCGCACACGCAACAGACGGCGGTCGGTTTCGAGCTGGGTTTCACCCGGCCCGCGCATACCAATGCCGCCACCTTGGCGCTCAAGGTGGGTCCAGCCACGCACAAGACGCGTGCTCATGTGGTCAAGCTGGGCCAGTTCGACCTGCAACTTGCCTTCATGGGTACGGGCGCGTTGAGCGAAGATATCGAGAATCAGCCCGGTGCGATCAAGTACGCGGCACTCGAAAACACGTTCGAGGTTACGTTCCTGACTGGGCGTGAGCACGTGATTGAAGATCACGATGTCGACCTTCTCGGCCTTGACCAGGTCGCGCAACTCCTCGACCTTGCCACTGCCAATCAGGTACTTGGCCGATGGCCGATGACGCGGCACGTTAAAAAACGCGACGGTCTCGGCGCCGGCCGATACAGCTAACTCCTGGAACTCCTGCGGATCTTCGCGCGCCTCAGGGTCCTGTCCTTCCAAGTGAACGAGGATTGCCCGCTCACCACCACCGTGGCGCTCAAAGAACAAAGCAGACTCCTATCAAGCGTTACCTGGTTCAGCGTCTGCCAGTTCCGATTCAGCTGCGCTTGGCAGACGAATTGGACGTACTGGTACGACTGTCGAGATTGCGTGCTTGTAAACCATTTGGCTGACGGTGTTTTTCAGCAGAATCACGAACTGGTCGAAAGACTCGATGGTCCCCTGCAGCTTGATGCCGTTGACCAGATAGATGGAAACGCCAACCTTCTCTTTACGCAAAGTATTCAAGTAAGGGTCTTGTAGCGAATGCCCTTTTGACATATGCCGCACTCCTGTAAGGATAAAAAATAGAAACAAAAATTAGATGACCGCTGTCGCCACATCCATAGGATAGACGGCATTTGCCAAGACTCAGCTCAATATGGAGACCGATTCCAGGTATTTCAAGGCTCGTGGCAGATTGTCGCAGTCCAGGCTGTCCAGCCAATGCAGATCTTCCCAACTGCGCAACCAGGTGAACTGACGCTTCGCCAACTGGCGCGTGGCGATGATGCCGCGCTCCTGCATCTCGGCCGCTGTCAGCTTGCCGTCCAGGTAATCCCAGACTTGGCGATAGCCTACAGCACGTATAGACGGCAACCCTGCATGCAGGTCACTTCTACGGCGCAGGCTTAAGACCTCGTCAACGAACCCCTGTTCCAGCATCTGCCCGAATCTTTGTGCAATTCGCTCATGCAGCACCTGACGGTTCGCCGGAGCGATGGCCAGATGCGCGACAGTATAGGGCAATTGGCTGTGCCCAGAAGCCGCTGCTTTAATCGTTTGTTCAGATTGTTTTTGCCGATGCTCTGTCACGCTCATGCCGCTGACCCGATAAACCTCCAGCGCCCGAGTCAGTCGCTGGGGGTCATTGGGGTGAATCCGCGCCGCAGACTCCGGATCAATCGCCGCCAACTGGTCGTGCAAGGCTTGCCAGCCAAGGCGCAAGGCCTCTTCTTCGAGCTGCGCACGCACCACGGCGTCGGCCGCCGGCATGTCCGCCAGGCCGTCAATCAAGGCTTTGTAATAGAGCATGGTGCCGCCCACCAGCAGCGGGATATTGCCCCGCGCGGTGATCTCGGCCATGGCTTTGAGCGCATCGCGGCGAAAATCTGCCGCCGAATAGCTCTCAGCCGGATCGAGAATATCGATCAACCGGTGAGGATGAGCGGCCAGGATTTCTTTGGACGGTTTGGCCGTACCGATGTCCATGCCGCGATAGACCAGGGCCGAATCGACACTGATCAGCTCGCATGGCAGCACCTTGCTCAGCTCGATGGCCAGATCGGTTTTGCCGGCAGCCGTTGGCCCCATCAAAAAAATGGCCGGGGGTAAAACGTTGGAACCTGTCATCAGCGACCGCGCAAAAAGAGTTTGTCCAAGTCGTCCAGGCCCATTTGGGTCCAGGTGGGACGACCATGATTGCACTGACCACTGCGCTCGGTGTTTTCCATATCGCGCAACAAGCCGTTCATTTCCGGGATCGCCAGGCGGCGGTTGGCCCGGATGGCACCGTGGCAGGCCATGGTGCCGAGCAGTTCGTTGAGGTGCGCCTGAATCCGGTCACTGGTGCCGTATTCCATCAGGTCGGCCAGCACGTCGTGCACCAGACGCTGAGCCTCGGCCTGCTTGAGCAAGGCCGGGATCTGGCGGATGGCGAGGGTTTCCGGGCCAAGGCGCTGCAGCTCAAAGCCCAGACGCTGGAACCACTCGGCATGCTCTTCGGCGCAATCGGCTTCACGCTGACTGACCGCGATCGACTCCGGCACCAGCAGGGGCTGCCCGCTCAGGCCTTCACTGGCCATGGCGATCTTGAGGCGCTCATACATGATGCGTTCGTGGGCCGCGTGCATATCCACCAGCACCAGCCCCTGGGCGTTCTCGGCCAGGATGTAAATACCCTTGAGCTGCGCCAGGGCGAAGCCCAGCGGGGGGATATCGCCCTGCCCGTCGGGCAGCGGCGCCGCGTTGGCTTCGGGCAGTGGCGCAAAAAACTCGCGATAGGCATTGCGCGCTTCTTCGGCAGGAACCGAAGGCGCAGATGACTGAGGCCGGTACTGATACTGAAACCCCGCCCCGGCGCCCGAACCCGCTACATGCCGGGTCGGCGCAGATTGTGGTTGTTCCAGCGCATTAGCTGCCAGGCGCATTTCGCCTTGCGGCCCGAACTCCCCGGCATCGAGCCCCGTCGGACGTTCGGCCCCGGGAACCGGCGCAGGCGCGGCCAGTTGATCTTCCGGGCGTACATCGCCCAGGGCTCGGTGCAGGGTGCCATACAGAAAATCGTGAACCATTCGCCCGTCACGGAAGCGGACTTCGTGTTTGGTCGGGTGCACGTTGACGTCGACCACCGAAGGGTCGACCTCAAAGAACAGCACAAAGGTCGGGTGCCGGCCGTTGAACAGCACGTCCCGATACGCCTGGCGCACCGCATGGGCCACCAGTTTGTCGCGCACCGCACGACCGTTCACATAGAAATACTGCAGGTCGGCCTGGCTGCGGGAAAAGGTCGGCAAACCGACCCAGCCCCATAAATGCAAACCGTTGCGCTCGATCTCGATCGGCAGTGCCTGCTCCAGAAACGCAGAGCCGCATACCGCCGCCACACGCCGGGCACGAGCCGTATCGTCACGGGCCTCATGCAGGTTGAGGATGGTTTTACCGTTGTGGCGCAGATTGAATGCCACATCAAACCGCGCCAGCGCCAGGCGTTTGATCACTTCTTGCAGGTGATCAAACTCGGTTTTTTCGGTTTTGAGAAACTTGCGCCGCGCCGGGGTATTGAAGAACAGGTCACGCACTTCAACCGAAGTGCCCACCGGGTGCGCGGCCGGCTGGACCCGGGGCGCCATGTCACGACCCTCGGTTTCGACCTGCCAGGCCTGATCTGCATCACGGGTGCGCGAAGTCAGGGTCAGACGTGCGACGGAGCTGATGGAGGCCAGGGCCTCTCCGCGAAAGCCCAGGCTCATTACCCGTTCAAGGTCTTCGAGGTCGCGAATCTTGCTGGTGGCGTGGCGTGCCAGGGCCAGCGGCAAGTCGTCGCTGGAAATGCCGCTGCCATCGTCACGCACCCGCAGCAGCTTGATCCCGGCCTGCTCCACATCCACGTCAATACGCTTGGCGCCCGAGTCGAGGCTGTTTTCCAGCAACTCCTTGATCACCGAAGCCGGGCGCTCAACCACCTCGCCCGCCGCGATCTGGTTGGCCAGTCGCGGGCTGAGCAGTTCAATACGGGCGCTGCTGTTCAGCTCAGCGTCACTCATTGCTTGGACACCAGCTCGGAGGCCGGAATATTCAGGTTCTGGCCGACTTTCAATTCATCGGTTTTCAGGCTGTTACTGGAACGCAATGTCGCCACGCCCACCTGATAACGCACAGCAATCATCGCCAGGGTTTCGCCAGGGCGAACCGTGTGTTCGCGGGCGCCCTGGGCAATCTTGCCGGTATCACGCAACCAGGCGATGTAAGTGCCTGGCGGCGGGTTTTGCTGGAAGAACTGACGCACGCCGCTGCTGATCGAGCGCGCCAGCGCTTGCTGGTGGCTGCTCGACGCCAGCTTGGAGGCTTCGTTGGAGTTCGAGATAAACCCGGTTTCGACGAGGATCGACGGGATATCCGGCGACTTGAGCACCATGAAGCCGGCTTGCTCCACACGCTGCTTGTGCAGCGGTGTCACCCGACCAATGTTGCTCAAGACTTTCTGACCCACGTTCAGGCTGGATGTCAGCGAAGCCGTCATCGACAGATCAAGCAACACCCCCGCCAGCATGCGGTCCTTGTCGTCGAGGCTCACGTTACCCGCGCCGCCGATCAAGTCAGAACGGTTTTCGCTGTCTGCCAGCCAGCGAGCCGTCTCGGAAGTCGCACCACGCTCGGACAACGCAAATACCGAGGCACCAAAGGCCGCCTTGGACGGTGCGGCGTCAGCGTGGATCGACACAAACAGATCGGCGCCCTTCTTGCGGGCGATTTCGGTACGGCCACGCAGCGGGATAAAGTAATCGCCGGTACGTGTCAGCTCAGCTCTGAAGCCTTTCATGCCGTTGATCTGGCGCTGCAACTCTTTGGCAATCGCCAGCACCACGTGTTTTTCGCGCTGGCCGCCAGAACCCGAAGCGCCCGGGTCTTCGCCGCCGTGGCCGGCGTCAATGACCACCACCACGCTGCGCTTGCCACTGGGGATCGGAGGCAATTTCACGTCAGGTTGAGCGGGAGTGACCGGCACCACAGGCACCGTGGCCACATTGGTGGCGGGCAAACTTGGTGTGAGGTCGGCGCCCTGATCATAAAGATCAACCACCAGGCGATTGCCGTACTGCGCATTCGGCGCCAGCACAAAGCTCTTGGGAGTGACGGCCTTTTTCAGGTCGATCACCACACGCAAGTCAGTCGGAGTGCGTTGCGCCGAGCGCATGCTGGTAATCGGCGTGTTGGCCGTGGCCACGTTCAACGGCCCGGCCAGGGTCGCACCGTTGATATCAATCACCAGACGGTCGGGGGCTGTCAGCGTAAAGACGCTGTGTTGCACCGGGCCCGTGAGGTCAAAGACCAGTCGTGTGTTGTCCGGCGCACGCCACAAACGCACGCTCTTTACCTGTGTTGCCGCCACAGCATTGATCGCCATGACACTGAGCAACACACCTACAACACTCAACAACGCGCGAAAGCGCATACCAAACCCCATCATTATTTGAATTCCAATGCCAACGCGGCACACCACGACTCGCCACGCGATCCCTGGGGCAATAACTGCAGCGAGCGCCCGGCGTCAAGCGGGCTAATGGTAATGGTCAGGTCAGGCTTTGGCAAAAAGCCTGAGCCTCTGTTCGGCCACTCGATCAGGCATAACGCCTCGCCGTCGAAGTAATCGCGAATCCCCATGTATTCCAGCTCTTCAGGGTCCTCCAGACGATAGAGGTCGAAATGAAACGCCCGGACATCACCGATTTCGTAAGGCTCCACCAATGTAAATGTAGGACTTTTTACAGAGCCCACATGCCCAAGGCCGCGAATAATGCCTCGTGACAGGGTGGTTTTACCCGCGCCCAAGTTCCCTTCAAGAAAAATCACCCCATGTCCTTGGGTGATTCGAGCCAACTGCCCGCCAAAAGCGACCATGGCCTCTTCATCAGCCAGTTGCAGTGTTAATTCAGACACGGTGCTTGCTCCTCCAACAACTGACGAATGGCTGGAATCAAATCACTGGCCGCCAGCCCACGGCCCAATTGTCCTTGTTGTTCACCGGCGCGGGCATGCAGCCACACAGCCAGACACGCCGCCTCGAAGGCGCTCATGCCCTGCGCCAGCAATGCGCCGATCACGCCTGCCAGCACATCACCCAGACCGGCCGTAGCCATGGCCGGATGACCTTGATTACAAATGGCTAATTGGCCATCCAGCCCTGCAACCAGAGTGCCTGCTCCTTTTAAAACGCAGACCACTGAGTATTTTTTAACCAGAGCCCGGGCCGCTGCCGGGCGATCGCCCTGAACTTGCTCGGTGCTGATGCCCAATAACCGCGCAGCTTCGCCCGGATGCGGGGTAATCACGGAGCCCCGCGCCAGCTCAACGCCAGCGTTGGACAACAGATTCAAAGCATCGGCATCCCACACCTGCGGCATTTTTGCCTGCGCGGCGGCCGACAACAGACTACGCCCCCAAGGCGCCAGCCCCAAACCCGGCCCCACTACGAGCACCGAGGCTTGTGCCAAAACCCCCATCAACTGGTTGGCCGACAGCACGCCCAGGGTCATCACCTCGGGCACCCGCACCAACGCGGCGGCCACGTGCTCGGGGCGAGTGGCCAGCGACACCAGCCCTGCACCACAGCGCAGGGCTGCATGGGCACTCAAGGTGATTGAACCGCCAAACCCGCGGTCGCCACCCACCAGCAGCACGTGCCCGAACTGGCCTTTATGGGCCCTTGGGTCACGGCCAGGCAGTCGCGGCAGCTCATCTGCGAGAAGGGGTTTGGGTTCAGCAAACAGGTGTTTGGTCTGCGGCATGCGTGTCGGGCTCCGATGTCTGGCAGAATTATACGCATCTCAGCCCCGGTTTCTCTTGCCTCATGCCTGCTATTACTGCCGACCTCCCCGCTCTCGCTCAGTCCATCAAGGAATGGGGCCGCGAGTTGGGCTTTCAACAAGTGGCCATTACCGGCCTCGACCTGGGAGAACACGAGCACCATCTGCAGCGCTGGCTTGATGCCGGCTACCACGGCGACATGGAGTACATGGGCGCTCACGGCAGCAAGCGCTCACACCCTGACGAGCTGGTGCCCGGTACATTGCGCGTGGTTTCCCTGCGCATGGACTACCTGCCCGGCGACACCCACATGGCGCAATTGCTGGCCCAACCCGAAAAAGCCTATATCTCGCGTTACGCCCTGGGCCGCGATTATCACAAGCTGATCCGCAAGCGCGTGCAGCAACTGGCCGACCGCATCCAGGCCGACATCGGTCCGTTTGGCTTTCGCGCTTTTGTCGACAGCGCCCCGGTGCTGGAAAAAGCCATCGCCCAACAGGCCGGGCTGGGCTGGATAGGTAAAAACACCCTGGTGCTCAATCGCAAGGCGGGCAGCTACTTCTTCTTGAGCGAGTTGTTTGTCGATATACCGCTGCCGGTCGACCCGCCTCACGAGACCGAGCACTGCGGGCGCTGCACCGCGTGCCTGGACATTTGCCCCACCAATGCCTTTGTCGGGCCCTATGTGCTGGATGCGCGGCGCTGCATTTCGTACCTGACCATCGAATTGAAAACCGCGATCCCCGAAGACTTGCGCCCGCTGATTGGCAATCGGGTGTTCGGTTGCGACGACTGCCAGATCGTCTGCCCCTGGAACCGCTTCGCCCGCACCACCGCCGAAGGCGACTTCAAGCCACGGCACAACCTGGACAACGCCGGGCTGGCCGAACTGTTCATGTGGGATGAGGACAAGTTTTTGAGCAGCACCGAAGGTTCGCCCTTGCGCCGCGCCGGGTACGAGCGCTGGCTGCGCAACCTGGCCGTGGGCCTGGGCAATGCGCCTTCAACGATCCCGGTGCTGGAAGCGCTGAAGGCGCGGCGTGAGTATCCATCGGAGTTGGTGCAGGAGCATGTGGAGTGGGCGCTGAAACAGCATGCCCAACGTGCATAAAACAAAACCCTGCGGGAGCGGGCTTGCTCGCAATGCAGGCGACTCGGTGCAGCTGATTTCACCGAGGTGATGCCATCGCGAGCAAGCCCGCTCCCACCCCTTCTGCACCCCAGGCTTAATGCTCGTCGTTGTAAACGAACTTGGGCATTTCCCAGTTAAACCGGATCGCCAGCAACCGCAGCAGCAGCCCGCCGAACAAGGTGACGAAAATCGCCTGTTCGTTGGGCATCTCCAGATACGTGCACAGCAAAAAGCACCACGCGGCCGCGAACGATACGCTGGCGTACAGCTCGCGCCGGAAGATCAGCGGGATGTCGTTGCAGAAGATGTCCCGCAGAATGCCGCCGAACACACCGGTAATCACCCCGCTCACCGAGGCCACCAGCATGCCCTGGCCCATTTCCAGCGCGGTCATGCAGCCAATCAGGGTAAACGCCACCAGCCCCAGCGCATCAAGCACCAAAAACAGTGAGCGCAAGTGACGCATCAAAGGCGCGATAAAGATCGTCACCAGGGCAGCAAAGGTGGTGAGCACCAGGTATTCCGGGTGCTTGACCCACGTCAGCGGGTAATGCCCCAGCAACACATCGCGCACCGAACCGCCGCCTAGCGCAGTGACGCACGCAATCAGCACCACCCCAAACCAGTCCATGCCCCGACGTCCGGCAGACAGCGCGCCGGTCATGGCTTCGGCAGTAATGGCAACTAAATAGAGCATCAGCAACATGGCAGCGATCCTTGCAAGAAGGCGCGCAGTCTACTCATTTGGCGAGGGCACCAAAAGAGGGCACCAAGCACGTCTCTTTGTGGGAGCGGGCTTGCTCGCGATGAAATCGCTGCCGCTCGCCAGGTCAAACGAGTCACCTGCATAGCAAACAGCCCGCTCCCACGGGGGATTTGCAGACGGATCAGAACTTGATGAAGTGTTTGCGGTAGTGCTGCAACTCGGCAATCGACTCGCGAATGTCGTCCAGCGCCAGGTGAGTGCCTTTCTTCACCAGGCTGTCGCGCACTTCCGGGGCCCAGCGTGCTACCAGCTCCTTGAGCGTCGAAACGTCCAGGTTGCGGTAGTGGAAGTAGCTTTCGAGGGTTTTCATATGGGTGTACAGGAAACGTCGATCCTGGCAGATGCTGTTGCCGCAGATCGGCGACTTGCCCTTGGGCACCCACTGTTCAAGGAACGCAATGGTCTGCGCTTCGGCTTCGGCCATGGAGGTGGTGCTGTCCTTGACCCGCTGGGTCAGGCCGCTGCCGCCGTGGGTGCGGGTGTTCCATTCATCCATGCGGGCCAGCACTGCATCGCTATGGTGGATAGCAATGACCGGGCCTTCAGCCAGGGTGTTGAGGTTGCTGTCGGTGACGATGGTAGCCATTTCGATAATGACGTCGTTATCAGGATCCAGACCGGTCATTTCCAGGTCGATCCAGATCAGGTTCTGCGCGTTGTTCATAAAGGGCTCCTGAGCTTAGTCGCGCAGTTTAGCTTAGGCATACGGCCCACGTGCTAAACTCGCCAGCGTTTAACCCCCTTATCGTTTTATCAACACGGAACACCCATGGCCAAACGCCAGCTCAATCGTCGTCAGAATTGGCGCATCGAAAAGATCCAGGGCGAGCGCGCTGCCCGCGCCGCAAAACGTGAATCCAGTGCCGTTGAAGCACTTGAAGGCGGCGATTTAGGCCCCGAGCAACTCGGTCTGGTGATCGCGCACTTTGGTGTGCAGGTCGAAGTCGAAGCCCAGGAAGGCGAGCTTAAAGGTCAGATGTTCCGCTGCCACTTGCGCGCAAACCTGCCCGCACTGGTGACCGGCGACACGGTCGTATGGCGCGCCGGCAACCAGGGTATCGGCGTTATCGTCGCCCAGTTGCCCCGTAAAACCGAATTGTGCCGCCCGGACAGCCGCGGTCAGCTCAAGCCGGTTGCCGCCAACGTCGACATGATCGTGATTGTGTTCGCGCCCATGCCCGAGCCTCACGCCAACCTGATCGACCGTTATCTGGTAGCCGCCGAGCACGCCGGGATTCGCCCGCTGCTGCTGCTCAACAAGGCTGACCTGATCGACGATCAAAACTCGCCGGCGCTGAACGCGTTGCTGGGGGTTTATCGCACGCTGGGCTACCCGGTGCTGGAAGTATCGGCCCATCACGGCGATGGCATGCAGCAGTTGCAAGCGCAACTGGACGGCCATATCAGCGTGTTTGTGGGGCAGTCGGGCGTGGGCAAGTCGTCCCTGGTCAACAGCTTGCTGCCAGAGGTCAACCTGCGGGTCGGGCCGCTGTCCGAGGTTTCGGGCCAGGGTACGCACACCACCACCACCGCGCGGTTGTTCCACTTCCCGGGCGGCGGCGAATTGATCGACTCTCCGGGTATCCGCGAGTTCGGCCTGGGCCACGTGAGCCGTGCCGATGTAGAAGCGGGCTTTATCGAGTTCAACGACTTGATCGGCACCTGCCGCTTCCGCGACTGCAAGCACGACCGCGAGCCGGGCTGTGCTTTGCTGATGGCCCTGGAAGATGGCCGCGTGCAGCAACAGCGCATGAACAGCTATCGCTCGATCATTGCCAGCTTGCCCGAGTCGAGCTACTAAGCCGTATAACCGCTCCTGTGGGAGCGGGCTTGCTCGCGATTGCATCGCCTCGGTGAATCAGATATTCCGAGTCGCTTGCATCGCGAGCAAGCCCGCTCCCACAGTTATTACGGTGCCTTGTCGTCAAACAGATTCAGCTTCTGGCGCTCTTCATGCATCGGCATCGGCTGTTTGTCGGCAGGAAGCTTGATCGGATCGACGGGTTCTTTGGGCAGTTGCTCTACCTTGACCGGCTCCACACCCTGCTCGCCTTCGATCGCTTGCTGGGCCTTTTTGGTCAGTACCACGATGTCGATGCGACGGTTGACCGGGTTATAGGGGCTGGTCTTGTCGAACAACACCGATGAGGCATACCCCACCACCCGCGCCACCTGATTTTCCGGATAACTGCCCGCCACCAGCGCACGCCGCGCCGCGTTGGCTCGGTTTGCCGACAACTCCCAGTTGCCATAGTCGCCACCTCCCGCATAGGGCATGGCATCCGTGTGGCCGCTGATGCTGACTTTATTCGGCACGGCTTTGATGGTGTCCGCCATGGCCAGCAAAATATCTTCGAAGTAAGGCTTGAGCCGCGCACTGCCAACATCAAACATCGGGCGATTTTCGGCGTCCATGATCTGGATCCGAAGCCCGTCCGGGGTGATCTCAAACAACAGCTGGTCTTTGAATTTGCGCAATTGCGGGTTTTCTTCAACCTTGTTCTGCAACTCCTGAAGCAGCAATTCGAGGCGTTCTTTCTCGACTTGCTCGGCCATGCTTTCAACCTGATCCGCATCGACCTTGGGTTTGTCCGGCTGAGGCTGCAGCTTTTCTTCGGGGTTGAGGGTGTTGTCCGGCGCCAACGCGGGCGTGCCTCCCAGGTCGATGATGTAGGGCGTGCCGCTTTCGGTAAAACCGATCGGGTCTTTGAAATAACCGCCAATGGCGATTTTTTGCTCTGGCGTGGCGGCCGTCATCAGCCACATCACCAGGAAGAACGCCATCATCGCCGTGGCGAAGTCAGCAAAGGCAATTTTCCAGGCACCACCGTGGTGGCCTGCGGCGTAGCGCTTGACGCGCTTGATGATTATCGGCTGGTTGTTTTCCATAAATCAGCGACCGCGAACCACTTGTTCCAGCTCGGAAAAACTGGGCCGATGCTTGGGGTACAAGACTTTACGCCCAAACTCGACCGCCAGCGACGGCGGCATCCCCGAAGCCGAGGCCACCAACGAGGCCTTGATTGACTCGTACACATTGATCTCTTCCTTGGCATCGTGGGCCAGGGAAGTCGCCAACGGGCCGAAGAAACCATAGGCCGCCAAAATACCGAAGAAGGTGCCCACCAATGCGGCGCCAACGTGCATGCCGATTGCAGCCTGATCGCCTTCGCCCAGCGAGGCCATGGTCACCACAATACCCAGTACCGCCGCCACAATACCGAAGCCGGGCATGCCGTCGGCAATACCGGTAACGGCGTGGGAGGGATGTTCCAGCTCTTCCTTGAGGCTGAGCAGTTCCATGTCGAACAGCCCTTCAAGCTCGTGGGGCGCCATGTTGCCCGACGACATGATGCGCAGGTAATCGCAGATAAACGCCGTCATGCGCTCATCTTTAAGGACGGTCGGGTACTTGGCGAAGATCGGACTCGCGGCCGCATCTTCAATATCGCCTTCGATGGCCATCATGCCTTCGCGGCGACTTTTATTGAGAATCTCGTAAATCAGGCCCAGCACTTCCAGGTAGAACGCGTGGGAGAACCGCGAGCCGAACATGCCGAGTGATTTTTTGATCACGTGCATGGTCATGTAACCGGGGTTGGCTTGCAGGAACGCGCCAAAGGCCGCACCGCCGATGATCAAAACCTCGAACGGCTGAATCAGCGCCCCGATCTTGCCGTGGGAAAGCACGTACCCGCCGAGCACGCTCGCGAACACGACGATGATGCCGATAATTTTAGCCATAGATATAAAGGTACTTATTGAGTCGGGTTCAGGGTCAATTCCAGCGTAGCTAAAACTCTTCTTCTCCTTATCGGCGAATCTGCGCCAGACTATAGCCGGTAAAGCCGAAAAGCCATTCGACCCATTCCGGGTGTGTACACAATCGATGATGACCGCGTTCCCATCATGACCAACGAAGCCTGCGCACCGACATCAACGCCCACCACCCTGGATGCCTGGGTCAAACTCCTGGATGCTGTGGATCTGCCGATCCCGCAACAGAACCACGCGCGGGTAAGCAAAACGATCGGCGACAGTCGCCGCTCATTGCGCGAGATTGCCGAGGTCATGCAGGACAGCCCGGCGCTGGCGCTGCGGCTGATTCGCGAAGCCAACCAGCAAGTCCAGAGCAGCCTGAGCGAGCCTGCCGAAAGCCTTGAGCTGGCCATCAACCGCCTGGGCCTGGCGCGCACGCAAGGGTTGCTCGAACGCGTGCCCGCCCTGGCGATGGACGACATCCCGCTGGCTTACCGGCAAATCCAGCTCATCAGCCAGCACGCGGCACAACAAGCCATTGGCCTGTTCGGTAACCGTCTGGCGCGGCTCTGGCAAGAAATTTACTGGAGCAGCCTGCTGTTCCTTTCGCCCCTCTGGGCCCTGGCCCTCACCCACCCGCAACTGCTTGAAGCGTGGGAGCGCCGCGTTGTGGTACAGGGCGAGTGCGCCAACAAGGTCGAGCTGGCGCTGTTCGGTGTGCCGCTGTTCGATATCTGTCGCACCCTGGCCGAACTGTGGCATCTGCCTGCGTGGGTGATGCAAGGTTACACGGTGATCACTGACGAACGCCGCACCCTGGTCAAGGTGTTGCACATCGCCCGCGACACCCATCATCCGCTGCGCCAGCAACAGCTGCTGGACGCCGACCCGGCACTGCGCCGCTGGCTCAATCAACCGGCCAACAGCGTGTTGCTGGCCAACGGCCTGGCGCTGTCGGCCCAGCAGGCCTGGGACACACCCCACAACCTGCGTTGGCAGTACATCACCAGCCTGTACCTGCAATTGCCGCTGGATGAAGTGCAGCAGCAGGTGCACCAGCAGGCCGTGAGCAGCGGGCGCTACCATTCGATGCCTGACCTCTGGCACCCCGCCGAGTCGCTGATCTGGCCGTGGGACATGCGCCGCACCCACAGCAGCTCGCTGGTTGCCCCGCCGCCCTCGGCACAGGCGCTGGCACTGTGGCGCAAACACTGCGGGCAACTGCTGGCGCAACCCAGCGCATTCACCAACCCCATGCACCTGACCACCTGCGCCCGCGAAGCATTGCTGGCGTGCGGCATGCGCCGGGTGATGCTGCTGATGGCCGATAAAACCTCGACCATCCTGAGCGTCAACCAGCTTGCCGGGCTGGGCAAAACCGCCTTCGACCTGAACGTCAACGTCGCCGAAAGCACCGCGTTGCAACGCCTGATGACGCAACCGGCACAAGTGCGACTGACCCCCGAAAACAACACCGTCATATCCGCAGTTTTGCCCCACAGCCTGCGCAGCCTGTTCCCTGGTGAGCATCTGCTGCTACGCTCGCTGAGCAACAATGGCCGCGTGGTCATGCTGATATTGGCGGACCAGGGCGGCGGGCCATTTTCGGAAACCAGCGTGCAGGCATTCGGCAAAACTGCACAGTGCATCGAGAAAGCCCTCAATAGCTTTAGTACTCGCGGGCGCTAATCGCTACAATTCCCCCCTTTTTGCTCTGGAGGCTTCACATGCCTGGCTTCTCTGGCTTGCCGTTAGTGATTGAACCCAGCGACCTGTTCGCCCGGCTCAACGCCCCCGAACTGATCCTGGTCGACTTGACCAGTGTTGCGCGCTACGAAGCCGGGCATATTCCGGGCGCACGTTTCGTCGACCCGAAACGCACGCAACTGGGCCTGCCGCCGGCACCCGGGCTGCTGCCGTCCCAGGCTTCGCTCCAGGAGCTGTTCGGTGAGTTGGGGCACAACCCCAACGCAGTCTACGTGGTGTATGACGACGAAGGCGGCGGCTGGGCCGGGCGCTTTATCTGGCTGCTGGATGTGATCGGGCACAAGGCCTGCCACTATCTGGACGGCGGTATTCACGCCTGGATTGGTGAAGGCTATGCCCTGAGCCAGGAAGTCCCCCCTGCGGCCGGTGGCCCGGTCGCGCTGACCTTGCACGACGAACCCACTGCCACCCGCGAGTACCTGCAAAGCCGTTTGGGCGCTGCCGATCTGGCGATCTGGGATGCGCGCAGCGAGGCCGAGTACACCGGCGAAAAAGTGCTGGCGGCCAAGGGCGGACATATCCCCGGCGCGAAGAATTTCGAATGGACCGCCGGCATGGATAAAACCCGCAGCCTGCGCATCCGCACCGACATGGCCCAGATCCTCGAGGATCTGGGCATCACACCAGACAAAGAAGTGATTACCCACTGCCAGACCCACCATCGTTCTGGCTTTACTTATCTCGTTGCCAAAGCGCTCGGTTATCCGCGCGTCAAAGGCTACGCCGGCTCTTGGGGCGAATGGGGCAACCACCCCGATACGCCTGTCGAGCTGCCTGTAAAAAATTAAGGACCTTGAATGAAAAAGCGTTTGTTCCTCCTCAGTCAGTACCTGCTGCCGCATCACCTGCTGTCACGTCTGGCCGGCTGCATTGCCGAGTGCCGCGTGCGCTGGTTCAAGAATGCGTTCACCACCTGGTTCGCCAAGCGTTATCAAGTGGACATGTCCCAGGCACTGGTTGAAGACGTTACCGCCTACGAGCACTTCAACGCCTTCTTCACCCGCGCACTGAAAGACGGCGCGCGCCCTCTGGATCAAACCCCGGGCGCAGTGTTGAGCCCTGCCGATGGTGCAGTCAGCCAGCTGGGCCCGATTGAGCACGGCCGCGTGTTCCAGGCCAAAGGCCACAGCTACAGCGTGCTGGAGCTGGTGGGTGGCGATCCGGCCGTGGCAGCGCAGTTCATGGGCGGCGAATTCGCCACCATCTACCTGTCACCCAAGGATTATCACCGTGTGCACATGCCACTGGCCGGTACCCTGCGCGAGATGATCTACGTGCCGGGCCGCCTGTTCTCGGTCAACCAGACCACCGCCGAAAACGTGCCGGAGCTGTTTGCCCGCAACGAGCGTGCCGTGTGCATTTTTGATACCGAGCGCGGCCCGATGGCGGTGGTATTGGTAGGCGCCATGATTGTGGCGTCGATTGAAACCGTGTTTGCCGGCCTGGTGACGCCGCCGAAGCGCGAGCTGAAAACCTTCCGCTACGACGAAGCCGCACGTGCGCCGATCCATCTGGAAAAAGGTGCCGAGCTGGGTCGTTTCAAACTGGGCTCTACAGCCATCGTGCTGTTCGGTGCAGATCAGGTGAAGTGGGCTGAAGGCCTGACGGCGGGAACGCCGGTGATGATGGGTCAAAGCATGGGTGCACCGGCTCACGCCGAATAAAACATAAACCTTAACCTGTGGGAGCGGGCTTGCTCTCGATGCTGTCAACTCGGTACATCTGAATCACCGAGGTGATGCCATCGCGAGCGAGCCCGCTCCCACAGTTTATTTACAGGGCCTTGCGGTCGCGCTGACCCAGCAGGTACAACACGCCATCCAGCCCCAGGGTCGAAATGGCATGTCTGGCCGACTGTTTAACCAGCGGCTTGGCACGGAACGCCACACCCAGCCCGGCAATTGCCAGCATCGGCAAGTCGTTGGCACCATCACCGACCGCAATGGTCTGCTCCAGGCTCAAACCTTCCTTCTGTGCCAGCTCACGCAGCAAGTCCGCCTTGCGCTGTGCGTCGACAATCGGCTCAACCGCAACCCCGGTCACCTTGCCGTCCACCACTTCCAGCTCGTTGGCGAATACATAGTCGATGCCCAGTTTGGCTTGCACCTGCTTGGCAAAGTACGTGAAGCCGCCCGACAGGATGGCGGTCTTGTAGCCCAGGCGCTTGAGTTCAGCAAACAGCACTTCGGCGCCTTCGGTCAGTCGCAGCGAAGTACCGATGGCATCCAGCACACCCACATCCAGACCTTTGAGCAGCGCCATGCGCTCCTTGAAACTGGCCTTGAAGTCCAGCTCGCCGGCCATGGCGCGCTCGGTGATTGCAGCCACCTGATCACCCACACCCGCAGCCTTGGCCAGTTCGTCGATCACTTCGGCCTCGATCAGGGTCGAGTCCATGTCGAACACCGCCAGACGGCGATTGCGACGGAACAGGGTGTCTTCCTGAAGCGCGATATCCACGCCCAGCTCTTGCGCCAGGTTGAAGAAGTCGGCACGCAGCGCCTCAATATCAGCAGGCTCGCCGCACACACGCAGCTCGATGCAGCTTTTGCTCAACTGAGTCGGGGCGTCCAGCGGCACACGGCCGGACAGACGATCTGTCTGCTCGATGTTCAACCCGTGCTGGCTGATGACCGAAGTCACGCGCTGCAGTTCGTGGGCTGTCACCTGACGGCTCATCAGTGTCACCACATGACGCGTCTGGCTCTGCTCATTCACCCAGTTCTGATAGCGGTCTTCGCTGATCGGATCGAAACGCAGTTGCAGACCTTCCTGGGCGATCAGTGGCTGCAAGTCCTTGAGAACGGCCGAAACCTGTTCCGCTTGCGGAATTTCCACCAGAAAACCCAACGACAAAACGCCATGGATGGCGGCCTGACCGATGTCGAGAATATTCACACCATTGCTGGCCAGTACGCCGGTAATGGCCGCAGTGAGACCCGGACGGTCTTCACCGGTGATGTTTATCAGGACGATTTCGCGCAAGGCACACCCCCATTCGCTAAAAAAACCGCATTCTACCCACTTTCAGTGACCATCGGGCATCGTCAAGGCTTTGCCGCCCCTAGGCTGCTCGCTATACTGCGCACCAACTTAACGGACTAAGAGCCGCGCTCAGTGAACCGGCCATCGCCTGTAAAAACCGATAACTTCTTCCTGCTGATCTTCCGGGCCCTGCGCGATCGCCGCGTTCCGCTTGCTCTGCGCATTGCCAGCCATAACGTGATCCTGGTCGCCTTGGCGCTGGTCATTTATGCCGTGGTGATGGGTCTGCAATTCAAGCAGGCCATGCACGAACAGGCCGATGCCCTGGGTCAGAGCCTGACCACGCAAACCGCCACTTCGGCGACCGAGCTGCTGGTGTCCAACGACATCCTCAGCCTCAACGTGCTGCTCAACAACCTGACCAAAAATCCGCTGGTGGCCCATGCCGCCATCTATAGCGTCGATAACCGCATCCTCGCCGAAGCCGGGCAACGCCCCAAGAACGGCCTGCTGGGCGAAACCCAAGGCGTGTATCAAACCAAGATCACCTTTCAGGACGTGACGGCCGGGCATCTGCGCATCAGCCTGGACATGAACCAGTTTGAACAGCCAATGACCATCAGTCTGCAAAGCATGGGCATTTTGAGCGCCATTTTGCTGGCTCTGGCTTTGGCCTTGAGCTTGCGTCTGGGCCGCCACATCACCACGCCCCTGCTGCAACTGCGCGTCTGGCTGCGTGAACCGGACCCTTACACCCCGGCGATCAATCGCCAGGATGAAATCGGTGATCTGGCGCGCCAGCTTCACACCCGCCTGGCCCCACCGGCGCCAGAGCCGGAACCCGAGCCAGAACCTGAAGAAGACTACGACGACAGCGACTACGAAGAAGCCGAAGACAACGAGCCGACCTTCGAAGTGCGCAACCTGAGTGACCCGACCTTCGATGAAACCCCGGCGGCGCCTGCCCCCAAAGCTGCGCCTCGGCAGTTGATCAGCACCGAAGAAGACGAGAACGACGACGATCCGTTCGCCGACCTGCGCGACACCAACACTGCGAGCGCTGCTCCGGTCGCGCTGGCCAAGCCAAAACCGGTCGCGCCTGCTGCGCCACAACCCAGCGCCGTACTGGCGGTGCAACTGGGTGCACAAGAACAGCTGCGGCGCTTGCCCCGCGCTCGCCTTATGGAACTGCTCGAACGCTATCGCGATTGCCTGAACCAGGCCGCATCGCTGTACCAGAGCGAGCTGCACACACTCAACGATGGCAGCACACTGATGCTGTTCCACAGCGAAGACAGCGGCGACGACTACCTGACTAACGCCATTTGCTGCGGCGAGTTGCTCCGAGCCCTGGGCCACGCCTTGCAGATCGAAGTCGCAGACAGCGGCATCACCCTGCAATTGCAGCTGGGCCTGGTGCTGGGCGAAGGTCTGAACGGCATGAGCCAGATTGATTTGCTGCTGACCGAAACCGCACAGGACGCCCTGGCCCTGTCGCAACACAGCCGCAACCTGCTGCTGGTGGAGCGCAAGATCAGCGACGACCCGCTGATCCGTCAGCGCGCCCGTATCCGCCCGATTGCCAGCCCCGAAGGCGCCTGCTGTGTCGAGCGCCTGATGGAGCCCTACCCGTCCATGCTTGAGCGCCAGCTGGCGCGGATGCATGAGAATCAGGGGTAACGGAACGTTGCCTCTGTGGGGGTGAGCCTGCTCACGAGGTTGTTAACGATACCCCGCGCTTACTGGACAAACGCGGTGCTCGTGAGATCTTCGCGAGCAGGCTAGCTCCCGCAGTTGAGGTCTCACGTATTGATCTGCCAAAAAAATCCCGCACATGTGCGGGATTTTTTGTTTCTGGCATCCGGTCTAGAAGCGAAACACTTCCATGTCCGTGCGGATCGGTGAAGCCATCGGGATCTTCGGCTTGTCCGCGTCCTGCCTGGTCTCGGCCTTGGTCGACGGTTTGCGCGGCTCAACCACCGGCGGCTGGTTGGCCAATGGCTTGAGGGCCACCGCCAATTGCTCGCTCAGCTGTTGCAGCAACTTGCCTTGAGCCTTGACCTGATCCGCAGTGCTGCCCCCATGGGGTTGTTCGAGGTGAACAATGCGGTTGTCACGCACTTGACCGCGACGATCAATCAGGCGCCATTGCGCGTCCAGCACCGCGGGCTGGTTCTTGCCGGAGTCCAGACGAGTGATCGATAGCAGCACCTGCACATCCGGGCTGAAACCCGCAGTGGCCGGTGCCAGGACAACCCGCTGGCTGTCCAGTCGCCACGCCAGTTGGCGTACCAGCAATTGATTGATGTCTGACGACAGGCTGCCCGCCCATCGGCCATCGGTGGCGGCGCTCAGGCTGCCATCCGCCTGACGTTGCAGCAGGGTTTCTCGTTGCAGGTAATCGGCCACGCTGATCGGGCCAAGCTCCACGGCCATGCCGGCGCTTTGCGCAGGCTGGCCGGGGGTGCCGCTGTCCAGTTGGTACAAGGCCGCCGGCTGGTGCGTAGTGCACCCCGCCAGACCCAGCACACCGGTCAGCAACGCAATTAAAGGAAGGCGTAGAACGTTCATCATTCCATCCAGGTGGCTACCATTGGGCGAGCCGCAGTGTGATTCTCGAAAGGCTTGCAGGCACTTCGCCATAAGCGGTGCAGCAAACGCGGCATATCATCCGCGAATATTGGACCTGACTCCAGCGCTGTCGCGTCGATCTACGCGGTAAAACGCAGATCGGGCACGCTAAACGACATTAATTGGGTGTTTCTACCAACAAGGCATCCACTCGCTGGAAGCCTCGCGGCAGTTTGTTGCCCCGGCGTCCACGCTCACCTTTGTAATGCTCCAGGTCGTCTGCCTTGAGCGACAAGGTGCGCTTGCCTGCCTGCAACACCAGCGTGGCGTTGTCAGGCAGAACCGCCAGGCTGGTCACGTACTCTTCACGGCTGGCCACTCGATCTCCGGGAATACCGATGATCTTGTTGCCCTTGCCTTTACCCAGTTGCGGCAGGTCGCTGACCTTGAAAATCAGCAGGCGACCTTCAGTGGTCACGGCTGCCAGCCAGTTATGCTCGCGATCGCTCACTGGCCGCGGCTGCATCACTTGCGCGCCTTTAGGCAGGCTGAGCAATGCTTTACCCGCCTTGTTCTTGGCCTGCAGGTCTTCACCCTTGACCACAAAACCGTAACCGGCGTCGGAAGCGATCACGTACAGCGCATCGTCTTCGGGCAACAACACGCACTCGAAGGTCGCGCCCGGCGGCGGGGTCAGGCGACCGGTCAACGGCTCGCCCTGGCCACGGGCCGACGGCAAGGTGTGCGCGGCCACCGAGTAGCTGCGCCCCGTAGAGTCGATAAATACCGCAAACTGGTTGGAACGCCCGGCAGCAGCAGTTTTATAACCGTCCCCCGCTTTATAGGACAAACCGGTCGCGTCCAGGTCGTGACCTTTACCGCAACGTACCCAGCCTTTTTCAGACAAAACAACCGTTACCGGCTCAGTAGGTACCAGCTCGTTTTCCGACAGGGCCTTGGCTTCAGTACGGGACACTATCGGCGAACGACGGTCGTCACCGTAGGTTTCGGCATCGGCCAGCAACTCGGTACGCACCAGTTTTTTCAGCTTGGTCTCGCTGCCCAGCAAGGTTTGCAGCTTGGCTTGCTCTTTACGCAGCGCATCCTGCTCGGTACGCAGCTTCATCTCTTCAAGGCGGGCCAATTGACGCAGGCGTGTGTCGAGGATGTAGTCAGCCTGGATTTCGCTCAGGGCAAAGCGCGCAATCAGCTCGGCCTTGGGGTGTTCCTCGGTACGGATGATGTGAATCACTTCATCGAGGTTCAGGTACGCGGTGAGCAAACCGTCCAGCAGGTGCAGGCGACGCTCGACTTTATCGAGGCGGAACTGCAAGCGGCGACGCACGACATTGACCCGGAACTCAAGCCACTCCACCAGCAGGGCGCGCAGGTTTTTCAGCTGTGGCTTGCCGTCCAGACCGATGATGTTGATGTTGACCCGGAAGGTGGACTCAAGCTCGGTCACGGCAAACAGGTGCTGCATCAGCTCATCGAGATCGACCTTGTTGTTGCGCGGGATGATCACAATGCGGCACGGGTTTTCGTGATCCGATTCGTCGCGCAGGTCAGTGACCATCGCCAGCTTGGTCGGCTTGGCCTGCATCAAGGCGGCGATCTGCTCCAGCACCTTGGCGCCCGACACCTGGTGCGGCAACGCAGTGACCACGATATCGCCGTCTTCGATGTGATACACGGCGCGCATGCGCACCGAGCCACGACCGGTCTGGTAGATCTTCAGCAGGTCAGCACGCGGGGTAATGATTTCAGCTTCGGTCGGGTAGTCCGGGCCCTGGATGTGCTCGCACAGCTGTTCAACCGTTGCCTTGGGCTCGTCGAGCAGACGTACGCACGCACTGGCGACTTCACGCAGGTTGTGCGGCGGTACGTCAGTGGCCATGCCCACGGCGATGCCGGTAGTGCCATTGAGCAGGATGTTCGGCAAACGTGCGGGCAATACCGCCGGTTCGTCGAGGGTGCCGTCAAAATTCGGCACCCAGTCCGCCGTGCCCTGGCCCAGCTCGCTGAGCAGCACTTCGGAGTAACGCGACAGGCGCGCCTCGGTGTAACGCATGGCGGCGAACGACTTGGGATCGTCCGGTGCCCCCCAGTTGCCCTGGCCGTCGACCAGGGTGTAACGATAGCTGAACGGCTGCGCCATCAGCACCATCGCTTCATAGCACGCCGAATCGCCGTGGGGGTGGAACTTGCCGAGTACATCACCGACGGTACGCGCCGATTTCTTGTGCTTGGAATCAGCGTCCAGCCCCAACTCGCTCATGGCGTAAATAATGCGCCGCTGTACAGGCTTGAGGCCGTCGCCGATATGCGGCAAGGCCCGATCCATGATTACGTACATGGAGTAGTTGAGGTAGGCCTGTTCGGTGAAGTCGGCCAGTGACCGGCGTTCTACGCCGTCCAGGCTGAGATCAAGGGAGTCGCTCATGCGGACCTCATTCAGTTCGTTGTCTGGCGCAGCAGCATGGTGCCGCCGCGCTGGGTAAATTCAAGTTTGTTCAAAGCGCTCATGCCCAGCAGCACTTGCTCGCCTTCAAGCCCGGGAGCGGCCACGGCACGCACGTCGCGCAGCACAATGGCGCCCAGTTGCAGGCGGTCGATCCGGGTGCGATAGCCCAAGGCCCGCCCATTGGCAGTGTTCAGGGTTACAGCCTCGCCCTTGGGCAGCGCCAGTTGCCTGGCCAGGTCCATCGGCACCGCCACATCGGTGGCGCCGGTATCGAGTAAAAATTCCACTGGCACGTTGTTGATCCGGCCACTGGCGACGAAGTGACCCTGCACGTTACCGAGCAGTTTGACTTCGATGTAACCCTCGCCCTGTTGCGAGGTGATTTCGCTGTTGGGGTTTGCCTGACGCTCTTCCCAACGTCCAAAAAACTGGGCGGCCAGGTACAGACCTGCGCACCAGGCCACGATCATGAACACGCGGCCCACACCTTTGCCCGGCGCTGCCTGGCTCATGACCTGGCGCTCCAGCCACCTTGCGGGGCAGTAAAGCGCCAGACGACGGGGCGTTTCTCGCCATCGGCGCGCGCATGACTGCCATTATCGACACCGATCCACGCCCCTTTTGCGTCCAGGCTCAACGCCTCGGCATTGCCATAGCCGGTGTTGTAGCGCCGCGCATCGGTCAAGGCATCGCTGGCAAATGACCAGCAGCGCTCGACTTCACCGGTGCCCGGCGTACGACGGCAAATACGATAGGCCATGCGCTCAAGGGTAAACAGCTTGCCCTCGAACAGGGTCAGGTCGGCGAAGTCCTTTTGCTGTGCCTTGACCTTGAGCTGGGGCGGCGGTTGCTCAAGCCCGCCTTCACTCATCAGCACGCAACCGCTTTCGCAGTCCCACACACTCTGTTTTTTGCGGATGGTCAGCAAGCCGCGACGCTCACGCTCTGCTGCCAGCCAGATCTGGTTGCCCTGCGGGTTGACGGCGATGCCTTCAAACAACGCATTAAAGTGCAGCAACATGCCGCTGGCACGTGCCTGACGTACCAGTGCCGGATCGATTTTCAGCCACACCGGCGCACCCATATGTGGAATTTGCAGCACCGCCGCATGGGCCTCGCTGACCACATAGCGGTTGCCCGCGTCATCGCAGGTGATGCCTTCGAAATCCAGATCACCGCCACGCAACGGGCTGATGGCCTTACCCATCATGCGCAGGCCCCACGGCAAGCCGCTTTCAGGCGCTGGAGGTACATCGATGCTCAGAGCCTCGGCCTGCCACTGGGCAGAGCGCTGATCCAGGCGGTAAATCTGATCGTCATCACGATCGGATACCGCCCACATCTCGCCCTGACACAGCGCCAACCCGGACAGGTTGCCGCCGCGCATGCCTTCCACGGGGTGCTCTGACTGCAACGCAAGTTCTGGCCATGTACTGGCCATTACCGGTGTCGCACCCAGCCACAGCAACCCCATCAAGGCACTGCGCATCAGGTCAGCACCTGCGCCAGGTTGCCTTTGGATTCAAGCCATGACTTGCGGTCGCCGGCGCGTTTTTTGGCCAGCAGCATGTCCATCATTTCCGAGGTGGCGGCGTAGTCTTCAAGTGTCAGCTGCACCAGACGACGGGTGTTTGGGTCCATCGTGGTTTCACGCAACTGTGGCGGGTTCATCTCACCCAGCCCCTTGAATCGTGTGACCTGCGGCTTGCCGCGTTTTTTCTCGGCTACCAGCCGGTCCAGGATGCCGTCCCGCTCGGCTTCGTCCAGGGCGTAGAAAATCTCTTTGCCCAGGTCGATCCGGTACAGCGGCGGCATGGCCACGTACACATGACCGGCATCCACCAGCGGGCGGAAGTGCTGCACGAACAAGGCGCACAGCAAGGTGGCGATGTGCAAGCCGTCGGAGTCGGCGTCGGCGAGGATGCAGATCTTGCCGTAGCGCAGCTGACTGATATCGGCTGCGCCCGGATCGACACCGATGGCCACGGCGATGTTATGCACTTCCTGACTGGCCAGCACTTCGCTGCCGTCGACTTCCCAGGTGTTGAGGATCTTGCCGCGCAACGGCAGGATCGCCTGGAACTCCTTGTCCCGCGCCTGCTTGGCCGAGCCGCCGGCGGAGTCACCTTCCACCAGGAACAGTTCGGAGCGCATCGGGTCCTGCCCGGCACAGTCGGCCAGTTTGCCCGGCAAGGCCGGGCCCTGGGTGATGCGCTTGCGTTCAACCTTTTTGCTGGCCTTGAGGCGGCGCCCGGCGTTGTTGATCGCCAGTTCAGCCAGTTGCATACCCAGCTCGGGGTTGGCATTGAGCCACAGGCTGAAGGAGTCCTTGATCACACCCGAGACGAACGCGGCCGCTTCACGGGAAGACAGACGTTCTTTGGTCTGGCCCGAGAACTGCGGCTCCTGCATTTTCATCGACAGCACGAAGGCAATGCGTTCCCACACGTCTTCAGGCGCCAGCTTCACACCGCGCGGCAGGAGGCTGCGGAATTCGCAGAACTCGCGCATCGCATCGAGCAGGCCCTGACGCAGACCGTTGACGTGGGTACCGCCCTGGGCCGTGGGGATCAGGTTGACGTAGCTTTCCTGAACACTGTCGCCGCCCTCGGGCAGCCACAGCAAGGCCCAGTCGATGGCCTCCTTGTTGCCGGCCAGGCTGCCGCAGAAGGGCTCGTCGGGCAGGCGTTCAAACTCGCTGACCGCATCGACCAGGTACGAACGCAGGCCGTCTTCGTAATGCCACTCGACTTTCTCGCCGGTGCTTTTGTCTTCAAAGCTGACCAGCAGCCCCGGGCACAGTACGGCCTTGGCCTTGAGTACGTGCTTGAGGCGGCTGACCGAGAATTTTGGCGAATCGAAGTACTTGGGGTCCGGTGCGAAATACACGCTGGTGCCGGTGTTGCGCTTGCCGACCGTACCGATGATTTCCAGATCGGTGGCTTTATAGCCATCGGCGAAGGTCATCTGGTACTCATTGCCGTCGCGCTTGACCTTGACCCTTACCAGCGTCGAGAGCGCGTTGACCACCGAAATACCCACGCCGTGAAGGCCGCCGGAGAACTGGTAGTTCTTGTTCGAGAACTTGCCGCCCGCGTGGAGCTTGGTGAGGATCAGCTCGACACCCGGCACGCCCTCTTCAGGGTGAATGTCCACCGGCATGCCGCGCCCGTCATCACTGACTTCCAGCGAGTGATCGGCGTGCAGAATCACTTGCACCGATTTGGCGTGACCGGCCAGGGCTTCGTCGACGCTGTTGTCGATGACTTCCTGGGCCAGGTGGTTGGGCCGGCTGGTGTCGGTGTACATGCCGGGGCGTTTGCGCACCGGGTCGAGGCCCGAGAGGACTTCGATGGCGTCGGCGTTATAAGAGCTAGCGCTGGGAGTGGCCATAGGGTCTCGTCGTTAGTCGTAAATGAAAAATAAGGGCCATCCGACGGGCGCCTTAAAGGGCCGCAAAGTCGATGGTTTGAAACTGTTCGGCGCCAATCCCGGCAAAATCCAGCAGAGCAGGCAGTTGCTGGGCGAAACCTTGGTAACTGTGATCACCGCCCGCCTGAACACGCAAAGTACAGGCTGCGTAGTACTTTTCAGCGTAGCGGTAGTCCAGGGTTTCATCCCCTGTTTGCAACCACACTTGATAACGCTGCGGGTCTTGGGGCGCTGGCACTTCAAGCTCGGCCAGGGCGTGAACATGATCGTGGGTCAGCTCCCAGGTCAGGCCGCTGTAGTGGTTGGTTTGCGTGCCCAGATAACCGTCGAACATCCGGTGCGGGCTGACGGCCGGGTTGACCAGCAAGGCCTTGAGGCCGTGTTGCTCGGCCAACCAGGTCGCATAGTAGCCGCCGAGCGAGCTGCCGACCAGCAATGGGCCGTCCAGCTCACTGATTGCGGCCTGCAACTGGGCAATGGCCTCACGTGGATGATGGTGCAAGGCCGGCACCCGCAGCTGATCGCCAAGGCCCATGCGCTGCATCACCGACGTCAACTGTGTGGCCTTCTTGGACTCGGGGGCACTGTTGAACCCGTGGATATACAAGATGGAACCCGACATGCGATGACCCCCGAAGACACATTAAGCTGAACACAGCACCAATAAAGACGCGCAGTTTAGCCTGACTCAAGGGCAATGACTCGCTTCAAGATATTTCAGTAATTGTTGGCACTGTAATCCGGCTCGAACGTGAAATCAGCCAGGCGCGACACACCGGTTTGTAACGTGCCATCAGGCTGCAGGCGCAACCAGCGATACCCTGGCGCTTCGCTGCTGACCTGGAAGTCCTGGCTGCCGACAGCGAACTGGATGCAGGTAGAAGGCGATGCCAGCAGCCTGACGCCATTGCGCTGCTGATCGAACGCCTGATGAACATGCCCCCAGAGCACCGCCCGGGCCTGTGGATAACGGTCCAGCACCGCCCAGAACTCCTTGGCGTTGCGCAAGCCAATCGGCTCCAGCCACTGGCAACCCACCGACACCGGATGATGATGCAGGCACACCAGATGATGGCGATCGGGGGCTTCGCTCAAGGATTGCGCCAGCAGTTGCAGCTGGTCGTCTTCCAGATAGCCGGGGGTGGAATGGGGCACCGCCGAGTTGAGCAGCGTGATGCGCCAGTTGCCTATATCGACCACCGGCTCCAGCAGACGGCTCTGGACCGCGGCTTCGCGCATGTTCAGCACTTCATCGTGATTGCCGGGGATCCACCGGGCAGGCGCAGACAGCTGGCTGCTCAGGGCGCGAAAGCGCTGATAGGCCTCGACGCTACCGTCCTGGGTCAAATCCCCGGTGGCCAGCAACAGGTCGATCTGCGGTTGCTCGGAGCGCACCCGATCAATCACTTGCTGCAGGCTTTGCGCGGTATTGAGCCCCAGCAGCGAGCCATCTGCGCCAGCAAACAAATGGCTGTCAGACAGCTGCACCAGCAGCACCGGGTCTTCGGTGGTCAGCGTGGATACATTCGGCAAGGCGGCGCTCCCGAGGAGGGTCAGTGAATGGCGCGATTATGCCACCGGGTACGGCTGTTGTGGGAGCGGGCCTGCCCGGGTTTCAGCGCACTTCTGCGTATTCGTGCCCGCAGGCCAGGCAATGGCTGAGCCATTCGCCCAAAAACACATTGAGCTGGGCTTTTTCGTCGGGCTGATGCATGGCGGTGTTGGGGTACGGGTAAATGCTGCGAAAACGCCGGGCATGCTCGGCAGCGACCACCTCGGCCATGCGCGCATCGTGATACACCTGCACCTGTAACTCAGGCACCGGCAACCACGGCAGGCTGTGCTCCTGACGTATGCGCAGAGTGCTGGTGTACGGGCAGTCGAGGATCACCTCAAGGGTCAGCACGCCCAGCATTTGGTCACCCTGGGTCACAGCAATACGGCGCGGGCCGGGTTGCTTGCGCATCTCGGGCAACAAGCGCATCAGGCGTGCATAGTTGGCCTCGCAGGCAGCCTGCAATCCGATCAGATCGACTCGATAACGATCGCGCACCCCGTTTACGACCATAACCCCCTCACTTCAGCGCGATTAAGCGCCAGCCATTGCAGGGCGATGATGCTCGCTGCATTGGAAATACGCCCATCGCGTACTGCTTGCAGCGCATCTTCATACGCCCAGACCGTTACACGGATATCTTCTGCCTCTTCATCCAGGCCGTGCAAGCCACCCACACCCACAGTACTGCAACGCCCCAGATACAAGTGAACAAACTCGGTGCTGCCGCCCGGCGACGGGAAATAACGGGTGATCGGCCACAGTGACGAGAACGTCAGCCCGGCCTCTTCTTCACCTTCACGGTGGGCGACTTCTTCAGGTACTTCGGCCTTGTCGATCAGCCCGGCCACCAGCTCGATCAACCACGGCGTTTCGGTCTTGCCCAGTGCACCTACCCGAAACTGCTCAATCAATACCACTTCATCGCGTTGCGGGTCATAGGGCAGCACGCAGACCGCGTCATGACGCACAAACACTTCGCGACTGATCTCACGGCTCATGCCACCGGCAAAGAGTTCATGGCGCAGGTGCACGCGGTCCAGTTTGTAAAAACCCTGATAACCGTTCTCACGCTTTACGATCTCGACGGCGCTAGGCGTGGCCTTGGTGATGTCAGTCATTGCAAACCCCTTGCTGGCGAATTTCACCGGGGGCTGGCCCACGGCATCGGGCATCCTAACGCGCCTGCCACTCCGGTTGCAGCCTCTTTTCTGACACGGGGATAGACGGATCGCCTTCAAAACAACTCTAATTGGTCCTACGTAAGCTTAGTGGCGAACCGATGCCTGTGCTGGCAGTCGAACCGCCACGATTCTCCACTTTCTGTCGATAATGAAGGACGACCATGTCGCTTTTAAAGTTTGCCTCCATGACTTGTATCGCCCTGACCCTGGGCGCTTGCCAAAGCATGTTTCAACCCTCGGCACCCAAGCCGCTGGCATTTACCAACGACGCCTCCGAGCAGGTCAAGGCAGGTTGCACCGGCCTGGAGTGCCCCCTGGTGAATATCGACACCCTGCACTTTGCCGACGAGCCCAAGCTCGACGCGCTGATTGAACATCGCCTGCTGAAAATGACCGTCAACTCCCCCGAGGAGGTAATGGCACCATCGCTCAACGCGTACCGCGAGCAGTTCCTGCGCACCGCTGACAGCCGTAACAGCACGTACTTGCAGGCCAAGGTACGCGAGCAGCATGACGATCTGGTGATCGTCGAACTGTCCAGCTTTCTGGACACCGGCGGCGCGCACGGCATGCCGGGGCGTGGCTTTATCAACTACTCACGCAAGGAACACAAAGAAGTGACCTTGCAGGACATGCTGTTGCCAGGCCAGGAGCAAGCCTTCTGGGGCGCCGCCAAAGTGGCCCACAACAACTGGTTGATCAGCAGCCACTATGGCAGCGACCCGGAGTTCGTAAAAAACTGGCCGTTCGAGAAAACCCCGAACGTCGCGCTGCTCAAGGACAACGTGGTGCTCAAATATGACGTGTACAGCATTGCACCGTACTCCGAAGGTCATGTTGAGCTCAAAATCCCTTACTCACGCCTGAAAGGGATTTTGAAGCCTGAGTGGATTCCGGGTCGCGGGTAATCACCCCATCTCCTGTGGGAGCGGGCCTGCTCGCTCCCACAAGATCATGCAACAGGTTTTGAGCGCCCCAACACCCACTGCAACACCCCCGCCAGCAACAACGCCGGCAAGGTAGCCCCCACATCCGGGTAAAAGCTGGCCAGCAGGTGATACGTCACCACCCCGCCCAGCCAGGCCAGCAACGCCGGCCGGCGCAACCGGGCAGGCGTTGCCTGGGCACTGCGTTTGCGCAGGATGAAGTGGTCCACCAGCACCACGCCGAACAGCGGCGCGAACACTGAGCCAATCAGCAACAGAAAGTTCTGGTACTGCGCCAGCGGTGCGAAGCAGGCAATCAGGGTGCAGATCACGCCAATGGCCAAGGCCAGATGTTCGACCTTCAAGTGCAGCAGGACCCCGCCAGATACTGCCGCCGAGTGGATATCGGCGAAGGCATTTTCGGACTCGTCCAGCAAGATCAGCAACAGCGGTATCCCCAGCCCCGCACCCGCCAGCGCCAGAAGCAGCGCGTTAACTTCACCGCTCGGCGCGAACGCCAGGGTGTAGGCCACGCCCAGGCTCATCAGCCAGAAGTTGCCAATAAAGAAGCCCAACGCCGTACCGCCAAACACGCTCTTTGCACGTTTGCCGAAACGCGAATAGTCGGCAATCAGTGGCAGCCACGACAGCGGCATGGCGATAGCAATGTCAAAGCCCACGGCAAACGGCAGTGATCCATCACCTTTTTGTGCCCACAGCGCGGGCAGGTCAGCCTTGGCGAACAGGTTCCAGGTCAGCCAGATACACGCGGCCAACAGCAACCAGATGCCCCACTTGCGCAGCACCTTGCGCACGAAGGTCAACGGCCCGCTGACCGCGAGCAAAGTGGCCAGAGCACCGAAGAACAGCGTCCACAGCATGGGGCTGGTCAACAGGCTGCCTTCGCTGAACGCGCGGGCGCCGAGCAGGCTGGCGGCATCGCGCATCACGATAATTTCGAACGAGCCCCAGCCAATCAGCTGCAACACGTTGAGCATGGCCGGGAGCATTGCCCCCCGGCTACCGAGGCTGAGCTTGAGCGCGGCCATCGATGACATGCCGGTGTCGCTGCCGATCACGCCGACCGAAGCCAGCAGCGACACGCCCACCAGCGTGCCAAGAAAGATTGCCAGCAACGCGCCTGTCAGCCCCAGCCCCGGCGCAAGCAATGCGCCGGTCTGCAACACCATCAGGCCAATGCCGAGGGAGAACCACAGGGAAAACAGATCACGACCGCCGAACGCACGTCGGTTCAGAGGGACAGCAAGGTTGGGGGAGTAAGTGCCGGGTGTGTTCAAGGAATGAATCCCACGAAGATAAAGTTGCCCAACCCCCTGTGGGATCGGGCTTGCTCGCGATGCCGACGACGCGGTTCTTCAGTGAAACCGTCTTGGCCCAATCGCGAGCAAGCCCGCTCCCACAAGGGAACTGCTTACATCACACTTTTTTGTACAGCTGGCTGCCTTCCTGCTTGAAGCGCTCGGCCTGTTCGGCCAGGCCTTTGGCAACCTCAACGTCGACCGCTTCTATGCGCTGGTTGGCGGCGTAGATCCGCACTTCCTGGGTGATCTTCATCGAGCAGAATTTCGGCCCGCACATGGAGCAGAAATGCGCGACCTTGGCCGAGTCCTTGGGCAAGGTTTCGTCGTGGTACGAGCGGGCGGTATCCGGGTCCAGGCCAAGGTTGAACTGGTCTTCCCAACGGAACTCGAACCGCGCCTTGCTCAACGCGTTATCGCGGATTTGCGCCCCCGGATGCCCCTTGGCCAGGTCGGCGGCGTGGGCCGCGATTTTGTAGGTGATGATCCCGGTCTTGACGTCATCCTTGTTCGGCAACCCCAGGTGTTCCTTGGGTGTCACGTAGCAGAGCATCGCGCAACCGAACCAGCCGATCATCGCCGCACCGATGCCCGAAGTGATGTGGTCATAACCCGGCGCAATGTCGGTGGTCAGCGGGCCGAGGGTGTAGAACGGCGCCTCGTCGCAGCATTCCAGCTGCTTGTCCATGTTCTCTTTGATCAACTGCATCGGCACGTGGCCCGGGCCTTCGATCATGCATTGCACGTCGTGCTTCCACGCGATCTTGGTCAGCTCGCCAAGGGTTTCCAGCTCACCGAACTGAGCAGCATCGTTGGCGTCGGCAATCGAACCCGGACGCAAGCCGTCACCCAGCGAGAAGCTGACGTCGTAGGCCTTCATGATTTCGCAGATTTCGTCGAAGTGGGTGTAGAGGAAGTTCTCTTTGTGATGCGCCAGGCACCACTTGGCCATAATCGAGCCACCGCGGGACACTATCCCGGTCACGCGTTTCGCGGTCAGCGGCACGTAGCGCAACAACACACCGGCGTGGATGGTGAAGTAGTCAACGCCCTGCTCGGCCTGCTCGATCAGCGTGTCGCGGAACAACTCCCAGGTCAGGTCTTCGGCCGCACCGTTGACCTTTTCCAGGGCCTGATAAATCGGCACGGTACCGATCGGTACTGGCGAGTTGCGGATGATCCACTCACGGGTTTCGTGGATATGCTTGCCGGTGGACAGGTCCATGACCGTGTCCGACCCCCAGCGAATGCCCCAGGTCAGCTTGGCCACTTCTTCTTCAATCGAAGAGCCCAGCGCACTGTTGCCGATGTTGCCGTTGATCTTCACCAGGAAGTTGCGGCCGATGATCATCGGCTCCAGCTCCACGTGGTTGATGTTGGCCGGGATGATGGCGCGACCGCGGGCGACTTCTTCCCGTACGAATTCGGCGGTGATTTCTTTCGGGATGCTGGCACCGAAGCTGTGGCCCGGGTGTTGCTGGTCCAGCAGGCCGGCTGCACGGGCTTCCTGCAGCTTCATGTTCTCGCGGATGGCAACGTATTCCATCTCGGCGGTGATGATGCCCTGACGCGCATAGTGCATCTGGGTCACGTTGGCCCCGGCCTTGGCCCGACGCGGATTCTTCACGTGGGCAAAACGCAGCTTGGTCAGCTCGGCGTCGTCCAGGCGCAGTTGCCCGAAGTTCGAGCTCAGGCCCGGCAAGCGCTCGGTGTCGCCACGGTCATCGATCCACGCCGAACGCACGTCGCCCAGGCCTTTGCGCACGTCAATCTGCACGGACGGGTCGGTATACGGGCCGGAGGTGTCGTAGATCAATACCGGGGCGTTCACTTCGCCGCCAAAATCAGTGGGTGTGACATCCAGGCTGACTTCACGCATCGGCACCAGAATGTCAGGGCGCGAACCCTGTACGTAGACTTTTTGCGAGCGGGTAAACGGCTTGACCGATTGCTCATCGACCTTGGCCGAATCACTGAGGTTGATCGCGTTTTTTGGTTTTGTACTCATCACGGCTCTCCAGACTGCATCCAGGCGGATTGTCGGAGGGAGAACCTGAAAAATGTACGGATGCACCCAAGGACTGGGTGCTGAGTGACGACCTCGAACGACTGATCATTTTTTGACCAATCGATCCCGGACGGCACTCAAGAGGACTCGCCGGGAGACGAGAAATCTTGTTCCCTACGCAGGCGTTAACCTGATCAGGTTCAACGGGATCCGAAATTATTCGATCTCAGCCTCATAGCAAGGCACCCCGACAAGAACGCGCCCAGTCTATTGAAGAGTGAGGCAGAACGCCAACCCCGTAATACGTAGCGTGATGAAAGGTGCCACAAGAGCATTGTTGCAAGGTGCCACCACTACTACACTCGCTACGTCTTGAAACCACGAGCGCCGCACCTGAGCCTCGGGCCTTTATTTTTCGCATTCTTGAACTAGGGATCGCTCATGCTGCGCAAACTCTCACTGGCTATCGCCGTGTCTTGGGCGACCAGCGCAATGGCTCTGGATACCCCTGCCCCGTTATCCAACCAGAATGGTCTGGTCAGCGTGTACAACGAAGCTGTCGACAATAACGCCGACCTGGCCGCGGCCCGCGCCGATTACGCGGCCCGCAAGGAAGTCGTGCCCCAGGCCCGCGCCGGTTTGCTGCCCAACCTGTCGGGGGGCGCCGAGTCGAGCAATGTGCGCACAGCCATTGACCAGCCCGCACTGACCACCACCCGCAGTGCAGTGGTTTACCAGGCAACCCTGGCCCAGCCGATTTTCCGCATTGATCGCTGGTTCCAGTTGAAAGCAGCCGAGTCGGTCAACGAGCAGGCAGCCCTGCAACTCTCGGCCACCGAGCAAAACCTGATCCTGCAATCCGCCAACTCGTATTTCTCGGTGCTGCGCGCCCAGGACACCCTGGCCGCGACCAAGGCTGAAGAAGCTGCGTTCAAGCGCCAGCTGGATCAGTCCCGCGAACGCTTTGACGTGGGCCTCTCGGACAAGACCGACGTACTGCAATCCCAGGCCAGCTACGACACGGCCCGCGCCAACCGGCTGCTGGCGCAGCGTCAGGTAGAGGACGCATTTGAAGCGCTGATCACCCTGACCAACCGCCAGTACAACTCGATTGAAGGCATGCGCCACACCTTGCCGATTCTGCCGCCGACGCCAAACGACGCCAAGGCCTGGGTCGACACTGCCGCGCAGCAGAACCTGAATTTGCTGGCCAGTAACTTCGCGGTGGACGCGGCTGAAGAAACCCTCAAGCAGCGCAAGGCCGGCCATGCCCCCACCCTGGATGCGGTGGCGCAGTACAAAACCGGCGATAACGATGCCTTCGGCCTGAGCAACCCCAACGCCCTGAACCAGCGCTATGGCGGTGACGTGTCGCAACGCAGCATCGGCATACAGCTCAACATCCCGATCTACAGCGGCGGGCTGACCAGTTCCCAAGTGCGCGAGTCGTACTCACGCCTGGACCAGACCGAACAACAGCGTGAGCAGTTACGCCGTCAGGTCGTGGAAAACACCCGCAACCTGCACCGCGCGGTCAACACCGATGTCGAGCAGGTGAAGGCACGCAAACAGTCGATCATCTCTAACCAGAGCGCTCTGGAAGCGACCGAAATCGGCTATCAGGTCGGCACGCGCAACATCGTCGACGTACTCGATGCCCAGCGCCAGCTGTACACCTCGGTGCGCGACTACAACAACAGCCGGTATGACTACATCCTCGACAACCTGCGGCTCAAGCAGGCAGCGGGCACTCTGAACCCGGGCGATCTGGAGGCGCTGTCGCGTTACCTCAAAGCCGACTACAACCCGGACAAAGACTTCCTCCCACCGGATCTGGCCCAGGCGGCTGCAGCCAATTTGCGCTCGCCGGGCAACTAAACGGCGCGGCTCGCAGCCTGAGTCGCCAGCAGGGCCATATTCAAGTACCACCGTTCCTTGAGAGCTCCAGAGGTTAATACGCCATCGGTCGTGTGACCTCCTGGAACTCAAGGAATACCCATGTCTTCAGCGCCAACACCCCCCCCTGCAACCACCCTGCTCGTCCCCCCTGAAAACGCCGTACGGGCACAGTTCGCCAACGCTCCTTCACTCGAGTCCGTCACCCGTCAGGTACTCGCAGCCGCCATTGCGCAACGGTATCCATCACTGACAGTCGACCTTGAGCGCACTCAGCTCGCCGTTCCGCAACCTCAGGGCGGCTGGGAGCTACAGCACTTTATGTCGCGGGTTTTCGACTATTTGGGCCGAGGCGCCGAGCTGGATCTGAGCCCGATCAACACTCAGCCCTACTACCTGACCGATAACGCGCCCGCATGGCTTGCGCCCGACGAGGGCACGCTGGACATGAAGGTCATCGAAACATTGGCCAAGGAACTGAGCTGGCGCCTGCCCATTGCCCTGCAAAACTCACTCACCGACTTTTGGGGCCAGGATTCGGGCACCGGCATCAGCCGCTGGGAGTGGCTCAGCGATGTACTCAGAGACACCCTGAGCATTGGTGCATTCCGGCAGCCCGACCTGACTGAAAAAGCTCGCGAAGCGCTCTATCAGGTCATCCGCCTGCCCTACCGCGAAGAACGAGCCAGCCAATACGGTGACAACGCCGTGCAAGCCTATTGGCTTGAAGTCACCTTCCGTACTGCAGGCGCAACCCGTTCCAGGCTCAGTGGCGGGATCGTTTTGGCAACCCCGGATCAAGTGCTGGCGTGCAGGCCCGACGGCAGCACCCGCTCATTTCGAAACCTGGACTCAATGAGCACGAACTGGGGTAAAAGGATCAGCCGCCTGTACACCACTGAAGAAATCCGCATAAAGCGCTTTGAACTTGACGGCAATGTTTTCGATGCCAGTGCCGCGGTGATTCTGCACCAGCAACTGGAGCGTATCAGCCTGCTGAAACTGCCCTCCCGCATCGGCTGGCAGGCGCTGCAGCGGGTATATATGAACCTCACCGACACTGCCGATCTTTTCAGCGATGCCCCCCACACCAGCCCCCATGCCCTTGCAACACTCAAAAAACAGCTACCCGACTGGCTGGATAACGCGTCAGCCGCCGAGCAGGCCATCTACCGCCATTACAGCCTGGCCCTGTCCAATGCCAAAAAGAACAGCAAAGGGCGCACCTATCTCTACGGCATTAGCGATATCCACACCTATGCCGCCGACGTCTTGCTCCAGCAAATGCAGTTCGATCAAAAGAGCCTGGAACAAGACACTCCCGGGCAGCCCCCCGAAAAGCCGCCCCACCCTGATGACATTGAACTGACCCTTCTCACCGTCGCAGGTTTGCCGGGCAGCACAGGTATCGTAGAGCCCGTCACCATGAGCCTGACCGAACTGGCCCTGAACAACCTGGCCGGCCGTCCCAAAGGCTCGTTAACCCTGCGCCATCGCCTGGGTTTGCCGCTGCCCCCCTGGTTGACACCCGACTACATCACCCGGCGCAACGGTCTGATCGAGCAGGTCAATATAGGCAAAGCCTACCCCGAGCGGCTTGAAAACCTGCTGTTGAGCACGACACCCGCCGCGCAAGAACGCGAACAGCTGTTCGCGGCACAGACCCGCGTGCAACTGCCTTTGGAGGCGCTGGAACTCAGCCTCAAAAAAGAAAACGGCGTGACCCCGCTCGGGGCGCGTTATGTGGCGGCATTGATGCAGGCCAGTGCCGCTCGCCGGGTCGTTGACGGTTTGCCCGTGGTCATACGGCGCCTGGCGCTGGTACGAAAACCCGAGGCATTGCCGGATACCGTCAGCAACATGTTCATCATTGAACCCCACGACGTTGAGCAGGGCCCGCACCTGCTGTACCGGCCGTTTTATGCCCGGGCACTGATTGAGTTCCCCTCTCGCAGTGCCCTGCTGGACGCCATCGCTGAACCGGGTGAACTGCAAGACAGCGTGCTCACCTGGCTCAACGACATCACCCGCCCGATCTACGCCAACGGGGGCTTCAAAGAGCCCCATTACGTGCGTTTCGGCCAGGGCAGTGAATACGCCCCCATTGAAACCCCGGGGCCTGCACAGCTTGCAACCAACGGCACCAGCGACGAGTTGCTGCAATATCTGCATAACGGTCGTCTGATGCTGTTTCTCTACGGCTGCAACGCCAGGGCTTTGGTAGAACAAGCGGATACCCGCTCGGTGTCCAACAGCGAAAGTCGTTGGGCTGTACTGCTGGAGGGCGGCAGTCTGATTTTCAGCAGCTTGATGCTTCTGCCTGCGTTGCCTCGTCAGCTCCTGCTCACGGGCGGATTACTGGGCCTGACCAGTGCTGTCAGCCAGGATATTCCCGCACTCGAAAGCGCCGACACGGCCACCCGGGAGCTGGCAGCGGCCGATGTATTGCTCAACGTAGGCATGCTGCTATTTCATAACGCCTTGAGCGCCGCACCCCGACTCCCAAAACTGCTCAAAGGGCTAAAGGCACAAGCCATGCGCCCCTTCGCCCCGGTGCGTATTGCTGAACTGTGGCCCGAGCCCACGCCGCCAAAAATCATCATCGGCGCCGTCGCCTTGGCCGGAGAATTTCCCGATGGGCAAAGCACGGTGCTGGATTTTGCCTTCGTCGACGCCCGCAATAACCTCACGCAATACCAGCGCCAAGAACTGGAGCGCTTTAAAGTGCCGCGCCCTGACGCGCTGCCGCCAGCCCAGCCCGGCGGTTTGCACAAGGGCATGTACCGTCTGGAACAGAAGTGGCATGTGTTGATCGGGCAAAACCTGTACCCCGCCGAGGTGGACCTCAACCGCGCAGCGTTCATCGTCTCAGCCACTGACAGCAATCATCATGGCCCGGCCCTGAAGTCGGACAATCACGGCAACTGGGCGCTGAACACGCAATTGCGCTTGCTCGGAGGCATGCCGTCCGGGCGCATGGCCGCCTATTTGCAAAACAAAGCGTCCCGCAAAAACCAGCTGGAAGCCGAACTGCAAACCTTTTACCAAGTTGAGGAGCCGCTGCACAAAGCGGTGGACATAACCCAGTCGGCCCTGCAACGCGCCTATAGCGACCCCCGTTTTACCGGTGAGCAACTGGCCAATCTGCGAGCACGGCTCAACAACGCACTGCAAAAGCAACAGAACGCCCACCAGCAACTGCTGGACAGCAGGCAAGAGCGCATTGACCTGCTCATCCCCTTTAACGAAAACGAGGTGATCTCGTTGCTAGAGAAGTCCTTCGACAACACGGTCAAGGCCCTGAGAAATTTAGCCTACGAGCAAAAAGCCCTCGTGCTCAAATGGCCGCAATTCACCACCCCTGGCCCCGAGCTGGACAAGGCCGGTGACGCAGCCCCTGAAGTGTTTATGCAGTACGCCAGGGAGCAGATCGCGCTCAACGAGCAAAGCATCCACCAACTCGAACTCAGAAACAGCTTTCTGGACCAGCTGTACAACTTCAGCGAGGCCAGCAACGCCACCGCCAGCCATCTGAGCCTCATCTTGTCCAAAAATGAACACTCCGAACTGACCCTTAAAAGCTTCCAGCTGGATTGCCTGAAACTGGCCAGCTCAAAAGTCACGGCAAGCGCCTTCATTGAGGAGAGCCTGGACGAGGCCATCGACCCTCTCAAAGAACACCTGCGCACCCACAACGAACTCAATGACTTCGAGTTCAGCGCCAGCAAGCGCCTGGAGGTACTGGACAGCCTGGTGATGCATTACGGCCAGGCCCTGGATGCCTTGCAAGGTATCAGCCTGCTCAAAACCGACGACCTGCAGATAGATTACTTCAACAAACTCCGGCAACTGCTGGGCGAGCTCTACCAGGATGTCGTGACGCAACTGGCGGCCGAAATAAAACCTTCGCTTAAACCGCGTAAACGCTCGCGCAAGCGCACACCCTCGGCTGCCGGCAAACCTCAAAAAAAGATGATCAATACCCGAAGCAAAGGACCGCTGATTGGCGATCTGAGGCCCGCCGGGGGCGAGTGGCCGATCGAGGTGATTGAAATACGCAGCGCCTACGACAACAAACTGCTCTCGACCTATTCACAGCACGGCGAAGAGTGGGTCGAAATCAAGACACACCGTCCGCCACCGCCACCCGCGGCACGGGCACTGAGCGTCATCAAAGGGGAGGCACGCAAACTGTTCGCCAGGGTTGAAGAAAACCTGCGCAAGGCCAGGCAGTACAAAACACTCTCCCGGCACCCGGAAGAAGTCGAAGAACTGCTCAACAACGAAGCCACAAAGCTCGACAAGGTGGCAACCGAGCTGCACTTCGCCCTGCAGGCCCAATCGCCTGCCTCACGCCTGGCGGGCGATCAAACCCTGGTCGACAACATGCGAAGCGCCGCCCGACACCTGGTCAGCGAAGGCCGGGCGTTACGGATTCAGTTGAGCCTGGAATTACCGCCGACACATGGCAACCTGCAATATCTGCTTGAGCAACAGCGCGTGCACGTCGCGGGCCTTGGCAAACGCACGCAGCTACAGGGCGAGCGCCGGGATTTCATTCAGGAGTACGCCGTCAACAACAGCGAAGGGTATCCGCTGTGGTATGCCCACCTCCACTATGACGAGGCCAATACGCCCAAGCAGGACTTCACGGTCGCCCACTTGAAAACCAGAGCGCAGCGCAAACAGAGCTACTACACCCAGCTGGCTGACGCGCACAGCGGTCAAGCCATTGTTAACGTGCACCGCGGCCAGATCGGTAAAGCGCTGGCAGAGCGCTGGTTCCTGCCACTGGTGCCCTGAGCCGGATAACGCAAAAAGCGCAAGCCGGGTGGGTCAGCGCGACATCAAGCGCCCCAGCCCATCCAGCAAGCGTTGCAAGGCGCCCTGATTGGCGTGCATCACCTTCAGGCCCGCCTCGGCCATCTGTTGCGCATCCCGGGGCAACTCAAACAGGCGCTGCACCGCGAAGGCCAGACCCTGAGCGTCATCAACCTCTACCAACGCTCCGGCTTCGCGCAACAGAGCAGCGATTTCAAGGAAGTTGAACAGGTGCGGCCCGCTCAGCACCGGCTTGGCCAAAGCCGCCGGCTCCAGCAGATTGTGCCCGCCGTTAGGGACCAGGCTGCCACCGACAAAGGCGCTGTCCGCCAGGGCATACAAAAACAGCAGCTCACCCATGGTGTCGCCCAGCAGCACTTGCGTAGTGACGCTGACCGGCTCACCGCTGGAGCGGCGTACCGTGGCAAACCCCTCGCGCTGGCATAACTCAAATACCTGATTGAAGCGCTCCGGGTGGCGCGGTACCAGAATCAACAGCGCTTCCGGATGACTGCCCAGCAATTGACGATGGGCTGCCAGTACTACCTCGTCTTCGCCTTCGTGGGTGCTGGCGCCAATCCAGACCGGGCGCTCCAGCGCCTGCCATTGCTCACGCAGCGCACTGGCGTTGATCAGCAGCTGCGGATCGATCGCCAGGTCGAACTTGATCGAGCCGGTGACCTCAACGCACTCAGGGCGTGCGCCCAGCTGGCGGAAGCGGTCGGCTTCGGTTTCGGTCTGGGCTGCAATCAGGCTCATCTCCTGAAGCATCGGCCGGGTCAGCCCGGCAAACCGCGCATAGCCTTTGGCAGAACGGGCCGACAACCGCGCATTGGCCAACGCCACCGGGATACCGCGCTTGGCGCACTGGTGGATGTGGTTGGGCCACAGCTCGGTTTCCATGATGATCGCCAGTTTAGGCTGCACACGGTTCAGAAAACGCGCGGCGGCCCACGGCAAGTCATACGGCAAGTAGCAATGCTGAATGCGCGGTTCATCGGCGAACAGGGCCTGGATCCGCTGCGAACCGGTGGGTGTCATGCAGGTCACGGTAATCGGCAACTGCGGGTAACGCTTGAGCAGTGCCCGAATCATCGGCGCGGCCGCAATACTCTCGCCCACCGACACCGCGTGCACCCAGATGCCACCCGGCTGCAGGGCCGGCAGGTTCAGGGCGAAGCGTTCACCAATGCGCTGGGCATAAGCCGGCGCCTTGCGTGCCCGCAGCCATAACCGAATCGCCACCAGCGGCAGCCCCAGATGAAACAGCAAGGTATAGAGAGTTCTATTCATGGTTGCGGAGTTTACTTGAAAACCTGCTCACGATGATGGCACTGCATCACGCCTGCCGTGTCGATATGCCCTTTGCACCTGTCGTAATCGAAACGTACTACACACTTTTACAACCACTAGAATGCCTTGCTGTTAAATTGCCACGCCTCGAATCCAGGACTCCACCATGAACGCTTACTACTACTTGGCTATCGCCATCTGCGCCGAAGTGATTGCCACCGTCTCGATGAAAGCCATCAAGGGATTCAGCACGCCATTGCCACTGATTCTGGTGATTGCCGGCTATGCCACCGCATTCTGGATGCTGACGCTGGTGGTCCGCACGATCCCGGTGGGGGTGGCCTACGCCGTTTGGGCAGGCCTGGGGATTGTGCTGGTGAGCATCGCGGCGCTGTTTATCTACGGGCAAAAACTCGATATCCCGGCGATGCTCGGCATGGGCCTGATCGTACTGGGGGTGGTGGTGATCCAGTTGTTCTCGAAAACAGCGGGCCACTGAAACACCTCTCTGCGGGAGTGGCTGTGACAAGGCCAGGTTGAAGATCAGGCTGTATACTCCCGGCCTTGTCTTTAAACGCTGAGGTCGCCCATGCCATCTGTTATTTCCACCGACGTGCTGATTGTCGGCGCTGGTGTTGCCGGCCTCTGGCTCAACGCCCGCCTTCGCCGCCAGGGGTTTTCCACGGTTGTCGTCGAGCGTGAAAGCTTGGGCGGCGGTCAAAGTGTGAAATCCCAGGGGATCATTCACGGCGGCGCCAAATACGCGCTGCACGGCGCACTGACCGGCGCCTCTGAAGCCATTGCCGACATGCCGCGACGCTGGCGCGAAGCCCTGGCCGGTGACGGCGAGCTGGATTTGCGCGGCGTGCGCCTGCTGTCCGAAGCCCACTACCTGTGGTCCCCCGGCACACTGACGGGCAATCTCACCAGCTTTTTTGCCAGCAAGGCCGTACGCGGCCGGGTTGATCAGGTCAAGGGCGACCAGTTGCCCCCTGCCCTGCAGGACCCGCGTTTCAAGGGCAAGGTCTATCGCCTGGCCGAACTGGTGGTCGATGTCCCCAGCCTGATCGAGCGCCTGGCCGAACTGGCAGGCGATGGATTGCTGGCTGGCCAAACCATTGAACCCCTGTTTGCAAACGATGAGCTGATCGGCCTGCGGGTCGACGGACGCGATATACATGCCCAGCGCATTGTGTTCAGCGCCGGCGCCGGCAATGCCGAGCTTCTGGCCAGTATCGGCATCAGCGTTCCGGCCCAGCAATTGCGCCCGCTGCACATGGTGCTGGTGAAGGGCCCAACCCTGAAGCCGCTGTATGCCCACTGCCTGGGTGGCGGCCCCAAGCCGCGCATCACCGTGACCACCCACCCTGCGGCCAATGGTGAATGGGTGTGGTATGTGGGCGGTGATATCGCCGAAGCCGATGGCGTTGCCCGCGAACCTGCCGAGCAAATCGCCGTGGCGAAAAAAGAGCTGGGCAATCTGCTGCCGTGGGTCGATCTGAGCCAGGCCCAGTGGGCCACGCTGCGGGTCAACCGTGCCGAGCCTGCGCAATCGGGGCTGGTGCGCCCGGACAACGCCTTCCTCGCCGATCAAGGCCGCCTGATGGTCGGCTGGCCCACCAAGCTGGCACTGGCACCCGACTTCTCGGACCGCGTGCTGCAAGCACTGGAGCAAGACGGCATCAAGCCCGCCAATGCCCCGGCCCTGCCCCCGCTGCCGCGCCCGCCGCTGGGCAAAACCGCCTGGGAGCAACTGTTGCCATGAGCCAGCCGACCCTGCACACCCTTCATCGCCCGCTGGGCAGCACTGGCCTGATGGTTTCGCCACTGGGGCTTGGCACCGTGAAACTGGGCCGCGACCAAGGGGTCAAGTACCCCGGCGGTTTTCAGATCCCGGATGACGATGAAGCGCGGATGCTGCTCAAGCTCAGCCGCGACCTGGGCATCAACCTGATCGACACCGCACCCGCCTACGGGCGCAGCGAAGAGCGCCTGGGCCCGCTATTGCGCGGCCAGCGTCAGGACTGGGTGATTGTGAGCAAGGTCGGTGAAGAGTTCGTCAACGGGGTGTCGCACCACGACTTCAGCGCCGCCCATACACGGCGCTCGGTGGAGCGCAGCCTGCAACGTCTGGAAACGGATTTCATCGATCTGGTGCTGGTTCACTCTGACGGCAATGACCTTGCGATCCTCAACGGGTGCGAGGTCTACGAGACCCTGGCTGACCTGAAACGCGAAGGCAAGATTCGCGGCTTCGGGCTGTCAGGCAAAACCGTTGAAGGCGGGCTAAAAGCTCTTGAAACCGGCGATTGCGCGATGGTCACCTACAACTTGAATGAGCAGACCGAGAAACCCGTACTCGATTATGCCGCCGCCCACGGCAAGGCGATCCTGGTTAAAAAAGCCCTGGCCAGCGGGCATGTTTGCCTGAGCCCCGGGGTTGATCCGGTACGCGCCAGCTTCGAACTGGTGTTTGGCCATCACGGGGTTGCCAGTGCTATTGTCGGTACCATCAATCCGCTGCACTTGGCCCATAACGTGGCAACTGTTGCGCAGGTGCTGCGCAATCTCTAAAGCCGCCGATGCGGCCGACCCCGACGCAAGAAGGAGCCGACATGCCGCGCACGCTGATCCGCAAGAACCCCAGCGACTTCAAATCCCTGCCTTTGTTTGTCGAAGCCACTCCTGAAGGCTTGAGCTACCAGAGTGTGGGGATGCCCCTGAACTTTGCACAAACCCTGCAAAAACGCCGCCCCGTGAAAGTTGCCGACAATGAGCGTTTTTCGCTGGAGTTGGCCAACCTCGGGGTATCGGTGCGCCTGACCATGCATTGGCAGGGCCGCGACTACTGGGTGCTGGTGCGCCAGCGCCGTCAGGATCGGGGAGATGTGGTGCTCAAGCTGATCTCGGGCTACGTACCGGCCCACGAGGTCAGTCTGCCCCTGCATACGGCCATCCAGGAGATTGCAGAAGAGTGCTTGCTGGAAACCCCTGAAGGCTGGCTAAGCGGGCGCTTCAACGAGACGTGGCTGCCCGCACCTTACTCGGGCGCGCTGCATTACCGGGAATCCCTGCCCTTTCGCCTGACACCCTTGTCGGGCGCGGCGCGCCCCGTGCGCTGCGGCAGCCAGCCCTTGCTGGAGCGGCCACGCACTTATGTGCATTTACCGACAGCATCGCTGCAACTGATTTACGACCTGCGCCTGGAAGTCCCCAAAGAGGCCAAGTCCCTGAGCCTGTTTCATGTCGACGAGCGGCTGGAGGGCGACCAACTGGTTGCCCGCCTCGATCGCAAGCGTCCGGACCTGTACTTGATCCCGCTCACCGATGGCCAGCCTTGTGCCGAGCTGTACACCCTGAGCAAGGATCGACTGCAACAGGCCAGCACCCGGGGCGTGCGCCTGGCTGAAAGCTTTGCGCCACAGGAAGGTTGGGTGGTTCGCGACGAACGGATCAGCTGGAAGGACTGGGTCAAGCAACAGGGCTTGAGCCCGCCGGCCAAGGAGTCAGGGCTCAAGCGCCTGACCGGCAAGGCACGGCAGATATTCAGCAAGGTGGTCAAGAAAGTTTAAGCGTAGTGCAATGCACTGTGGGAGCGGGAGTGCTCGCGATACAGGCCGCCCGGTCTTTCAGAAGAACCGGGTCGATCTCATCGCGAGCACGCCCGCTCCCACAGTGCGTGCGCCGGGTAATTACTGACCGCGGATTTTCTCGACAATGGCCGTGGTCGAGCTGTTTTCAACCAGCCCCAACACTTTCACCGTACCGCCATAGGCCGCCACGATATCGGCACCCACCACCTGGTCGATGCCGTAGTCGCCACCTTTGACCAGTACATCCGGCTTGACCTGGGCCAGCAGGTTTTCCGGGGTGGCTTCAGGGAAGCTGATCACCCAGTCCACAGCACCCAGGCCCGCCAGTACGGCCATGCGCCGGTCAACGCTGTTGATCGGGCGACCCGGGCCTTTCAGGCGGCTCACTGAAGCGTCATCGTTGACCGCAACGATCAGACGATCACCTTGGGCCCGAGCCTGCTCCAGATAGGTCACATGCCCGGCATGCAGGATGTCGAAGCAGCCGTTGGTGAAAACGATCTTCTCGTTGTGGGCCCGCGCATCATCGATCGCCAGCAACAACTGGTCGAGACTCAACACGCCGCGCTCAGAACCCTCTTCGCGCTGAATCGCCCGACGCAGTTCCGGTGCACTGATGGCTGCCGTACCCAGCTTGCCGACCACAATACCCGCTGCCAGATTGGCCAGCGCCACGGCGTGGGGCAGCTCTTCACCGGCAGCGATGGCCGCTGCCAGGGTAGAGATCACGGTATCGCCGGCGCCTGTAACGTCAAACACTTCACGGGCCCGGGCCGGCAAGTGCATGGCCGCAAAACCAGGGCGCAACAGGGTCATGCCGTGCTCGCCACGGGTGACCAGCAAGGCGCCCAGGTCCAGGTCAGCCATCAGCTTGGCGCCTTTGGCCACCAGGTCGGCCTCATCGACGCAACCGCCGACGATGGCTTCGAACTCGCTGAGATTTGGCGTGATCAGGCTTGCACCACGGTAGATCGAGAAGTCCTTGCCCTTGGGGTCGGCCAACACCGGAATGCCTTTGGCACGTGCGGCCTGGATCAGCACCTGATGATTTTTCAGGGCGCCTTTGCCGTAGTCGGACAGCACCAGCACCTTGATGCCTTCAAGCAGGTTTTCTACCTCGGCACCCAACGCCAGCGCGTCGGTGGCAAAGGGTTCTTCAAAATCGATACGCAGCAGTTGCTGGTGACGGCTCATGACCCGCAGCTTGACGATGGTCGGCTGGTGCGCGATGCGCTGGAACAATGCACGTACACCGGCGCCCTTAAGGCTGTTGGCCAGACTGTCGGCGGCTTCATCGTCGCCGGTCACACCCACCAGTGAAGCGGGAGCACCCAATGCAGCGATGTTGAGTGCAACGTTGGCAGCACCGCCCGGGCGGTCTTCGATTTGCTCGACCTTGACCACCGGCACCGGCGCCTCAGGGGAAATCCGTGAGGTCCCGCCATGCCAATAACGGTCGAGCATGACATCGCCTACCACCAAGACAGGGGCTTGATCGAATCGCGGCATGGACAACTTCATGGAGAACCCACATACAAAATGAACAGGGGCGCGATATTAACACAGGGTGAACGCTGGTCAGTTCACCTGTTAATCGCAGCGAATGAGAATCAGACGTGGGCTACAAACCCCGCTCGAGCTTACACATGACTGCGGGAGCTGGCGGCCAGCTCCCGCAGTCATGGGCTAGGCGATATCGCCAGTCACCTCAGGGGCATCGAGGCCCATCGAGTGCAGGCGGGCGTAGTAGCCGTTTTGCGCCATCAACTGGGCATGGGTACCACGCTCGACAATCTGGCCCTGATCCATCACCAGGATCAAATCGGCTTTCTCGATGGTCGTCAGGCGGTGAGCAATCACCAGCGTGGTGCGACCTTCCATGACGTGATCCAGTGCTGCCTGGATATGGCGCTCGGATTCAGTATCCAGAGCCGAGGTGGCTTCATCGAGAATCAGCAGCGGCGCATTTTTGAGCAACGCCCGGGCAATTGCCAGACGTTGGCGCTGGCCGCCGGAAAGCAGCACGCCGTTTTCGCCGACCTGAGTGTCGAGGCCCTGTGGCAATTGCTCGATAAAGTCCATCGCGTAGGCATCACGCGCAGCTTTCTCGATATCGGCACGCGGTGCACCTGCCAGATCGCCATAGGCAATGTTGTTGGCCACGGTGTCGCTGAACAGGGTCACATGCTGGGTCACTTGCGCGATATGGCGGCGCAGGTTGACCAGGCGGTACTGCTCGATATCCACCCCGTCGAGCAGGATTTCGCCCGAGTTGTGGTGATAGAAGCGCGGAATCAGATTTGCCAGGGTCGACTTGCCGCTGCCGGAGCGGCCAACCAGGGCCACCATCTGCCCGGGCTCGACCGAGAAGGTCACATCCTTGAGCACCTGACGATCAGTGTCCGGGTAGGTGAAGTTCAGGTTGCGCACATCAAGACGACCGCTGACATGGTCACGCTCAACGGTACCGGTGTCGACTTCAGGCGCTTCGTCCAGTTGCTCGAAGATGCTTTCAGCACCCGCCACACCCTTCTGGATGGTCGAGCTGACTTCGGACAATTGCCGAATCGGCTTGGGCAACAAGCCCGCCAGGGTGATGTAGGCAATCATGTCACCCGCCGACGCATCGCCGCGCAGGTACAGCACCAGGAACATCAGGATGCCCATGGCGATGTAGATCACCAGTTGCAGCATCGGCGTGTAAATCGCCCCGGTACGGGTCATGCGCAGTTGCTTGTCGGTGTTGCTCTGGCTCGCTTCCAGGAAGCGTTTCTGCTCGTAGGGCTCGCCGCCGAAGCTGCGTACCACGCGATAACCCTGGATGGTTTCGGACGCCACGTGGGTAACATCGCCCATTGCCACCTGGATTTTCTTGCTCTGCTTGCGGAATTTCTTGCTGGCCGTGCTCACCATGATCGCGATCAGCGGCAGGATTGCGATCATCACCAGCGTCAGACGCCAGTTCATCCATAACAACGAGGCGAACAGGAAGATAACCGTCATGCCTTCACGGATAACGACCTTGATCGCATCGGTGGCAGCACCGGTCACCATCGTCACGTTAAAGGTGATGCGCGAGATCAGATGGCCCGAGTTGTGCTTGTCAAAATAGCGGTTGGGCAGAACCAGCAGGTTGTTGAACAACTGCACCCGCAGGTCATGCACCAGCCCCAGAGAGACCTTGGCCAGGAAGTAGTTGCCCAGGAATGAGCCCAGGCCTTGCCATGCTGCGATCAATACAATGAGTATCGGCACGGCCTGCAGCAGGCGTAAATCACGCAGATAGGGAACGTTGGGGAACAACACCGCATCCGGGTTGGACAGGCCATCGACGAAATACTTGAGGATGTAACCAAGCATTGGCTGGGTCGAAGCGAAAATAAGGAACCCGAGAATACTCAGCAGGAACAGGCCGATGTAAGGCCTGACATAGCTGAGCAGGCGCAGATATATTTTCAAGCTCGAGTCGCTTGAGCTGGGGCTGGATTCGGTCATATCACGCGGCGGTTAGTCAAAAAGGATGCTGACTTTATCACAGCTTCTCTGGTGTACTGCCTGCCGGTTGAGCGGCGGCTTGACCCAGCCGCAAAAACGACAATACAGGGCCGTTACGCTAGTATGGCCATCCAAAATCTGGAATGAACCTTTCAGCATGCAATTCAGTTACTTAAATTATTCAAAACAGCGGTTGTTTGATTTTATTTGCCTATGGCTGCTTCCTGTCGGCCTGTTATTGCTCTTATCCGACCTTTACTTCCTGCCAGACCGAAGCCAGCATCACAAGCTGTATTACGGTTTATTCAGTATTCCGACCCTGATCGCGATCCTCCTGCGACCCAAAGAGTTGAAAGACATACTGCGGGAACCACTGGTTCTCGGCTTTATCCTGTTTGCCGGGTGGGCCATGGCCAGCCTGATCTGGAGTACCCTCAGCGACGACGACGGTTTCCTGGGTTCACTCAAGCCCCCGCTACACCTGCTGATGCTGTTCCTGGGATGCTCGCTGCTGATCAAATACCGCAGCGAAAGCCTGCAACCCGTGTTCTTTGCTGCAGCGATCATTGCCTTGATCGCGACTCTTTATAACCTGTACATGTTCATCCCCACCTACGCCCCGGATGTGCGGATGATCGGCGCCGGCGCATTCGACAACCCGCTGCTCAGCTCCCACGCCTTTGGCTTCTTTTGTATTTACTGGCTCACGCTGGGCATGACCTGCAAGCGCCCGCACATCCTGTTTGTTGCAATCCCTGCCTTTATCATCATGTTCGCCGCACTGCTCGCGACCGGTTCCAGAACCCCGCTCGTTGCCATCGCAATGGCCATGGTCTGGCTCTGCTGTATCTGCTGGAACCGTCGTTCACTGGCACTGATCAGCCTGCTGGCCATAGGGGGCGTCGTAGTCATGGCGCTGTTCTCGGAGATGATCTTGAGCCGCGGCAGTTCGTTTCGCTTTGAGCTGTGGCAAATGGCATTGAACCTGATCGAGCAACACCCGTGGATCGGTTATGGGTTCGAGGCGCCTCTGACCCTGCAGTTGCAAGGCTTCGATACCGTGTTGTTCGAACCGCACAACTTCGCCCTGGGCGTGCTCTACTACGTCGGCATTTTGGGCTTTATGCCCTGGCTGTTCATGCAGGTATGGGCGCTGTACAGCAGTTGGCGCCATCGTGTGCAGCCATTGTTCATCCTGGCTTCGACCTGGCTGGTGTACGGTATTGGCGCTGGTTTGACCGAAGGCGGCGGGATACTTCCTCGTCCGAAAGAACACTGGTACTTGCTGTGGATTCCCCTGGCCCTGATTGCGGCGCTGAGCATCAACCGGCGCCTCAAGACCCTGCGCGACAGACCGGTTCGCCGCTTGTCCGCCGCAGCGCTCAAGACCCTTGAAACCCATGCCCAGATCATTGAAGAAGACGGCCTGGGGCCAAAAGTCCTGCGTCTGGAAAACGGCAACTTCCTCAAGTTGTTCCGCGAGCGTCGCTGCTACACCTCGGGCAGTTTCAACCCTTACTCGGAACGCTTTGCTGTCAACAGCGAGCGCCTGCAAGCGATGGGCATTCCAGCGCCAAGGATTCTGGATCTCTACCAATTGGCCAACGGCAGCACGGCCGTTTTGTATCAGCCGTTGCCTGGCCAGACCCTGCGTCAGGTCATGCAGTCGATGGGCTCGCCCGCCGTGCGCCAGGCGTTGGTTGAGCGCTTCGGGAAGTTCCTGGCGCTCTTGCATGACAAGGGCGTTTACTTCCGCTCGCTGCACTTGGGCAATGTGTTGTTGATGGACGATGGTGAGTTCGCGCTGATCGATATCGCCGACCTGCACATTTACCCGTCGCCGCTGCGGATTGCCCTGCGCCAAAGAAACTTGCGCCACATGCAGCGCTACCCTGAGGACCGTCGCTGGCTGTTTGAAGAGCAACTGCCCGAACTGCTGCAGGGTTACGCAACACTGGCCTCGCCGCCTGCCGTGCAAAGCCTGCGCAAGCAGGTTGCCGCTCTCGCACAGGTTTCGCGAACGTGAGCCTTGGGAGCAACAACGTCCTTTGGGCCGTGATGGCTTATGTCTTGGCAATCATCACCTCAGCGTTGTTGCTCCGCTTCTCCCCCACGATACAGCGCACGCTCAAGCACCCGGGCCAGAGCCGATACGCCAGCGTTGACGGCTTGCGCGGGTATCTGGCATTCGGGGTGTTTGTTCACCACATGGCCATTACCTGGGCCTTTCTCCATACCGGGGTATTCAACGTACCCGAGAGCAAGTTCTACGCTCAGATCGGTCTGGCCAGCGTGGCCCTGTTCTTTATGATCACCGGGTTTCTGTTTTGGGGGCGCCTGCTCAAACAAGGGCGCCAGTTCGACTGGCAGGCCTTCGCCGTGTCTCGCGTGTTCCGGCTCTATCCGCTGTATCTGCCGCTGATGCTGCTGGTGATTGTCAGCGTGTTCTATATCCAGGGCTGGACGCTCAAGGACACCCCGCTGGAAGTTGCCTCACAGATACTGGCCTGGCTGCTGTTCGAACGCCCTGACATCAACCAGTACCCGCAAACCGGCGGGCTGATCGCCAATGTCACCTGGACACTGGGCTACGAAGTGTTCTTCTACATGGCGTTGCCGCTGTTCGCTATGGTGTTTCTGTACCGAAACAACTGGCGGCAAGTCGCTCTATGCCTGCTGGGCATCTATACGCTGTATCAGTTGGTGGGCTGGGAGCACTCACTGAAAAAGCACATCCTGCTGAGCTTTCTCGGCGGCGTGGCGGCGGCATACTGGGTTCGCAAGCCTGCGTTGGTGGCCTGGGGCCAAACGCGCCTGGCGGGGATCATTGCGCTGGTTGTTCTGGCACTGGTACTGACGTTGTTTCGCAAGAGCTTTGCAGTCGTGCCACTGACTTTACTGACCCTGGTGTTCTCGATTGTGGCCTCGGGTCACACGCTGTTTGGCGCATTGACGCTGCGCAGCATTCGCTGGATGGGCGAAATCAGCTACAGCACCTACCTGCTGCACGGCTTCCTGATCTGGCTGATGATGCAGCGCTTGCCACTGGTGTTGTCGTTCGACGCCAGGGAGCCGCTGGTGTTTGCGCTGCTGGCAGCCCTCAGCAGTTGCCTGTTGATTGCTATCAGCAGCCTGACCTTCATGTACATCGAGAAGCCCGGCATTGAGGCCGGCAAGCGGGCCGTACACTGGTTACGCCAGCGCACACCCGGGAAATCCCGGGCGAGCGATGAAGCGGGCTAGTCTTTTTCCAGCGGTGAAAAATACAACCGCCCCAGGCCACGCCATGTTTTACCCGTCCACCGCTTGAACGGAATCTGCGCCAACAGCTCGCGAGCCAGTGCGCGGTTGCGATTGGCGGTTTTCAGGAACATGGAATTGAGAAACTTGTAGCGCACCTCGTCATACAAGGGGTGATCGCTGAACTGTGCATAAATGCGCAGAATGCTGTCGATCATGAACCGGTGATTTTTGTACGAGTTGGTGGCGTGCTTGCGATAGCGCGCCATCACCACGCTCAGGCCGTCGATAAAGTACCCGGCATGGGTAATCTTCAGCTCGATATACAAGTCCTCCAGACGAATGCTCGGATCAAAGCCCCCGACCTTGTCCAGCGCTTCACGGCGAATCATCAGGGTGGGCGCAGGCGGATACGGCTTGCGTTCGAGGAACATGTCATCGAAGTCCAGACGCCGAAACGGCACATCACGACGCTGACGCTTCTCCGGGAACAGGTTGCCTTCGGCATCGATCAACTCGATGTTACCCGCGCAAATACCCACCTCGGGCTTGCCGTCCATGTAGGCCACCTGCACCGCAATGCGATCCGGCATCATGATGTCATCGGAGCCGAACGGCACAATCAGGCTGCCCTTGGCACGCGCAATCGCACCATTGAGCGTGTTGGTCAGGCCCTGGTTCTGTTGCACCCGGAAGTCAAAACCATGCACTGCCTGCAGGCGCTGGATACGCTCAACGCTGTCATCGGGCGAGCCATCGTCGATCACCAGCAATTCAATATTGGGATAAGTCTGGTCCAGAACACTCTGAATGCTCTGCTCGATATAAGGCCCATGGTTGTAGGAGGCGATGATTACCGTCACCAGCGGTTGTGAATCTGTCATGGGTGTTCCTTACGTGCCTGACTCAAACCAGAGTCGATCAAATCCAGATACTCCTGACGGAACACCTCAATATCGTGCTGCTCCTGCAGGTAGCGATATGCCTGCTCGCCCTTGGCCTGGAGCGCTTCATCCGACAAGGCCAGGTATTCGTCCAGCGCGGCGGTCAGCGTTGCCACGTCGCTGGGTTTAACGGCCAGGCCACCGGCGCCTTCAATCAGCGGCAGCATGGCCGGCACATTGGTGGCGATCACCGGCAAGTGCCCGCTCATGCCTTCAAGCAAGGCCAGCCCCAGGCCTTCGGCCAGCGAAGGCATGGTCCAGATGTCGAAGGCACGCACGTACTGCAGGGCGTTCTCCTGAAAGCCCAGCAGGTGCGCACGGCCATCAAGGCCCAACTGCCCGATCTGCTCGCGCAAGCGCGACTCTTCACGCCCGGCACCAATAATTGCCAGCTGGGCATTGGGGTATTTATCTTTCAGGGCGGCGAAGGCCTGGAGCAAAAAACGATGGCCCTTGATCGGTACCAAACGCCCCAGCGCACCAATCATCCGCGCATCCTGATCCAGGCCGAGCTTTTCACGGGCCTGCTGACGGGGCAGCTGCAAGGCTTCGGCTTGCTCGATGTCGATGGCATTGGTAATGGCGTAGGTATTTTGGTCGGTGAAGCCGCACTGGCAGTCGAGCAAGTACTGTTTGACCGCAGGGGACACCCCGACAAAGCGCCAGGCCTTGTCGATCAGGCGCTTGGCCTGGCTGCGCCGATAAAAGCGGTCGTACTCGCCAAAGCCGTGGGAGATCCCCACACACAGCGGGATTTTCAGCCAGCGATTGAGCTGCAGCATCATGTTCACCGGTTTGAAGCGGTTGCAAATCACCACATCGAACTGCTCTTTACGGCAGAACTTGTACAACGCCCACATGGCACGCAGGCGCATGCCTTTGAGCGACTTGTCACTGAATTCGAAATACACCGAATGATCGGCCTTGCTCACCGGCTCGCCCGGGCCTGGCCGCCCCCGCAAGAAGGCCGCCGTAACCTCGTAACGCTCACTGGGCAGCGCCCGCACAATCTGCTCGGCCAGGTCGGCAAAGTCATGGGATTTGACGTTGTAATCAGGCTGCAGTTGCAGAACTTTAGAACGCTTCATAGCTCTCCCCGGTGAAATCCGGTGGCATCAATAACCCAGGCTGGTTCACCAGCCAAGCGTTGGACGGCGACAGGGTCGGGCGTCGGCAAGACTGACCATTCATTACGCTTCCAGCACACAAAATGAAAATAGGGGAAGGTGTGATCGCCATCGCGATCGTTCTTCAACGTCCCCTGATTCCAGAACCACTGGTGGGGGAAATTTTCGCTGCCATCGCGCCACTTGATGCGACCACCCGGCGTACTGAACGCCTCGGTGAAATCACTGGTGCGACGCAACGGGTTGAGCTTGCCTACCCACTTGAACAGCGGCTCGGGAAAGTTCTTGCGCCACAAGAAAATCCGGCTGAAAGCCCCTTCATCCAGGGCATGATGCTGCTCGTCGGTAAAGCGCTGTTGCCAGTTTTCGATCTTCATCAACAGCTCACGCTTGCAGCGCGTATTGCGCATCAGGCACAGGTGCCCCGCTACACGCCGTTCATGGGTCGAAAACAAGTCAAAGCGCGCCAGACGCTCAGCCGTGAAATAGCTGCGCAGGTCGCCGTACACCAGGTCAATGTCACCGAACGCCCAGAAGTCATAGCCTTGCAGGCTGTCTTCATGGATATAGCCCAGGGCGGGCTTGATATCGCACAGCTTGTAGGCCCCTTTAGGCGCGAAGTCGATGTTCAGGCGCCCGGAAACCTTGCTGCAGTAATCCTCGAAGCTGATGGTTTGAACAGTCACGTTGGCCGGCAGGTTTTCAGGAACCCCACAATCACTGAACAGCAGCCAGTCGATATCTGGATTGTGCCGGCAACTTTCCAGGAAAAACGGCATCCAGAACGGCCATTTTCCGAAATAGGGAATGATGAAAATAATGCGTGGTGTCGGTTTTATCACGTGAAACTCAATGTAATGGTCGAGAAGCTGGGCAACTCTATGCCCCCGATTGTTATGTTATTGGATGATCCAGAACAGCTCATGGCGCCGAACGGCTTTGCGGAAAAATTCATTTTCGCCATACGGAGATGGCATTCTGCCAGCAACGAGTCGCTGTATCGACCTGCGAAGCCTGCGCTTGAGCGCCGCACGTGGTTGCAAGTCGTGCATCATGCCCAGCGCCATCGCCTTGTCACGCTGCTGCTCAAGGCTTAGCGCCAGGCTGCACGGGCGCAGGCTGAGCGAGGCATCGAACACCGGCGGGAGGGCAATACCGTCACCGCTGCTGCCCATCGGCCAGCGGTCGTTGTCATGCAGGTGGTTGGCGTAACCGAGGATGGTCTTCGGTTGCCATTCCAGCCCTTGCAGGGCCTCAATCACCGCCGCGTGGGCACAGATGTGGTCCGGGTGCGGGTCGATTGAGGGGTGCGGGAGCACAATGACTTCGGGACGGGCGCGCAGGATCAGCGCCCGTAAATCGGCCAGCAGGTTATGCCAGGTCGGAGCGCCGTCCAGGTCACCGGGCAGCGGAAACGGGTTGAACTGACGAAACACACGGGTATCGCTCAGGTCAGCCTCCCGCGAAGCCATCGGCTGATCGGGGGCTGCCTGCATGGCGGGCAATTGCAGGCAGAAGTACCCGAGTTGTGCGCAATGGGCTTCAGGCACGCCGGCCCAACGCGGCACGACCATGCTGTCCCATGCGCGCAAGCGGCCTTTGAGGCGGGCGGCTTCAGCGCGCTCCAGCCCCATTTGCTGATAATGCTCAGCTTCGATTTCGCCAGCGGTCAGGGTCACAATCCAGGCTTCACGGGCCTGGCTGTACAACCCGAAAGCGGCCAGTTCGGCATCATCGGCGTGAGGGGCAATCACCATCACCCGCTGATCGCGGTAGTCGGGCTGGCGGAATACCCAAAGCTCGGGCTGCCCCGTGACGCGGCAAAAACGCCCGCCAATACGCAGCTCTCCACTGACCAGGGCCGAACCCCAGTCGCTCAAATTCAGATAGCGCAGGCCATTGACCCCACGTTCGAAGGTCTGCCGATCCGCCGACTCGCCGCCCGACAGCTGCACGTACGGGTCAAGAAAACGGCCCAGCCAGCCACTTTTGACCTTGATCGCCAGGATGAGGGTTTCATCGCCAGCCAGGCTCAGCGGCTGATCCGGCACCAGCTTTGCGCTCTCAAGACGCACTGCCGGGCGCTGGCTGTCTGGCGGAAAGCTGTACTGGTAATCGTCTTTGGGCGAGTAGAAGAGATGGTCGGCAAACCAGGCCTCATGGGCCACCCAGCCCAGCACCGCCAACAACAGCGGCAGCCACCAGACCAGCAGCACACCGCTGGCAACCAACACCAGCAGGCCAACCAGCAGGCCAATGCGCTTGTTGCGCCGGTGGCGCTTGAGAAGTTGTTGCTTGCGGCTGATGGGCTGGCTCATGGTTTTACTCTTGGGTTTAGTCTCCCTGCGGGAGCTGGCTTGCCAGCGCCCACAAGCCGGGCGCTGCCTCGACTCACACCCTGAAGACCGGCACCGGGTTGCACCAACGCTCTTTGTACTCGCGGTCGGCGCGGCCGAACGAGAAACGCAGGGGCTTGTTGACGCTGCGAGCCTGTTCCCAGGCCGATTGGGTATTGAGAAAGCTCAACACGCTGCCAGGGCTGAAAGCACGGGTTTCGGGGTCGACGCCGCCATTGACGTACTCAACGCTGATCCATTGCGGCGATTCAACCCGATACACCAGCTGAATCGCAATAGGCGCGTCGTTGAGGAAAATGACCGAACCGATCAGCAATTCGCGCAATAACTCAATCACTTCGGGCATCCGCTCGGCCCCGGTGGCCACAAACCCCCAGCGCCGCAGAAACAAATCGCAATAGATTGCCGACAGTTCGACGCTGGAAAACTCCGAAACCGGGCGCACAACGCCGCCCGCCTCTTCCAGCAAACGCAATTCACGGCGCTGGTTATAGCGGAACTTTTTCGACAGTTCTTCCGGCGTGCGGGCCATGGCCAACTGCTCGGCCTGTGGCTTGAGGGTACTGAAGCGCCCTTCATTCAGCGCCGACAGGTAGCGCCCGCGATGACGCAAAGGGGCTTGGGCGTCGTCGGCCGCAGGCAGAATCAACTCGGCATTGCCCAGGTCGAACAGGCCCTTTTTGCCATGCCGCTTGAGCACGTCCTTGGACAGCGCCAGGTCGCGGCCCCAGGTCGGGATCGCCGCCTTCAGCTCCCCGTCCTGCTCCCAGGCCAGATAGCGCACCGGGATACCCGCCAACTGCGCCAGGCGTTCAACCACCAGCGGATGGGTCGCGACGCTGCCGCCAAAACGCTGCCAGGCATCGGCATAAGTGCCTGCATCGACAACGCTCCAGCCACGCTCGCGCCAGCCTTGGAATCGATTGAGCATCAGGCCCCCGAAGTCAGGTCGGTGACTTGCGGCAACTGCCAGAACGTATCGCGCACTGCCTGATCACTGAACCGCTCATACAAACGCGCTTGCATCTGCTCGGCGCAGGCCAGGCGCTGCTCATCACTGAGCACCGCCAAATGTTGCAGGCCCTGGGCCAAACTTTCGGCATCGCCCAGCGGGAACAGGATCCCTACGCCCTCAACCACTTCCTTGGCGCCGCCACACGCGGTGGCCAGCACCGGAACGCCTGCGGCCATGGCTTCCAGGAGCACCATGCCGAAGGGTTCGTGATCGGAGCTGAGGGCAAACACGTCAAAGGCACGGAAGTAACGGCGCGCATCGGGCACCTGGCCCAAAAACAGCACGTGCTCGCTAATCCCGAGTTCCAGCGCCAGCTCTTTAAGGTTTTGCTCCAGGCGGCCCTTGCCCATGATTGCCAACTGACTGTCAGCAGGCAGATGGGGGAGTGCCCGGGCAAAGCCCTGAATCAGCGTGGCCTGGTCTTTGTCCGGGTGCAGGCGCCCGACGTTGCCGACAATAAACCCGTCGATCGACAGCCCCAGCGCTTCACGCGCCTGGGTGCCGGGCAATTGGCTGGCTTGGACGGCCTCGATATCGATGCGGTTGTAGAGCGTGCTGATCCGACCGGCCGGCCACTTGGGCAGGCACTGGCGCATGTCATCACGCACCGCATCGGAAACACCGAGCAGGCTCAGGCGTTTGCGAAACAGGTTGGCGAACAGTTTGCGGCTGCGGCGCTGATAGTCGCCAAAGGCGTGATGCACGCCGATCACCGGCAAACCGGTGGCCAACAAGGCGATATAAATCGGCTTGAAGCGATGGGCGATGCAAAAACTGAAATTGCGCGAAGCCGCGATTTTACGCAGCCTGGCGATGGCACCCAGCTTGAGGCCACGAATGGCCTTGGAGCTGAACTCCATGAACAGCACTTCATCGGACGCGCAACCCGCAGCCACCTCGGGGTCGGCCGCCCCGGTCAAAAAGACCGTGGTGACCTTGTACCCGGTGCCGGCAAACAGGCTGGCGTACTGGCGCGCGCAGTCCAGAAACGGCCCGTCATAGCCGTGACAGAACTGCAGTACATGACGCTCAGTCGAGCGATTCATAAGTCTCGGCGCCGTCTTTAACTACCAAAATATCTTCCATGATCAGGTACTGCAGATCGGAACCAAAGAACATGTTCAACGCGTCGGTCGGCGAGCACACCATCGGTTCGCCACGACGGTTGAGCGAGGTGTTCAGCGACACACCGTTGCCGGTCAGCACTTCGAGCGCTTTCATCATGTCGTAGTAACGCGGGTTGTATTCGCGCTTGAGCACCTGGGCGCGGGAGGTGCCATCTTCATGGACAACCTCTGGCACGCGGGATTTCCACTCGTCCGACACTTCAAAGGTGAAGGTCATGAACGGTGCAGGGTGATCGACCTTGATCATCTGCGGCCCCACGGTGTCGAGCATCGACGGGCAGAAAGGCCTCCAGCGCTCACGGAACTTGATTTGTTCGTTGATACGGTCAGCCACGCCTTCGCTGCTCGGGCAACCGATGATCGAACGACCGCCCAATGCACGCGGACCGAACTCCATACGGCCCTGGAACCAGGCCACCGGATTGCCGTCGACCATGATCTTGGCGATCTTCTGCGGGGTGCCCTCGATCTTGCGATACGCAGGCTTGCCCGGGTGACGGGCACAGGCCGCGATCACATCTTCGTTGCTGTACGCAGGGCCGAGGTAGACGTGTTCCATCTTCTCGACCGGCACGCCGCGAGCGTGGGACACATAGGCCGCCGCACCCACTGCGGTCCCGGCATCGCCGGATGCAGGTTGAACGAACAGCTCTTTGACTTCAGGACGGGCAATGATCTTTTGGTTCAGCTTCACGTTCAACGCGCAGCCGCCCGCAAAGGCCATCTTGCCGGTCTCTTTAAGAATGTCGCCCAGGTAGTAATCGATCATTTGCAGCGACAGTTTTTCAAACAGCGCTTGCATGCTGGCCGCGTAGTGGATGTACGGCTCGTCGGCGATATCGCCTTCGCGCTTTGGCCCCAGCCACTCGATCAGTTTTGGCGAGAAGTAGAAACCCTTGCCGTTCTCTTTGTAACGGCGCAGGCCGATGACGTTGGCGTATTCGGTGTTGATCACCAACTCGCCATTTTCAAACGAGGCCAGACGCGAGAAATCGTATTTGCTGGCGTCGCCATACGGCGCCATGCCCATCACCTTGAACTCGCCGTCCAGCATCTCGAAGCCGAGGAACTCGGTAATCGCGCCGTACAGACCGCCCAGGGAGTCAGGATCGAAGAATTCCTTGATCTTGGTGATCTTGCCGTTTTCGCCATAACCGAAGAAGGTCGTGGCGTACTCACCCTTGCCATCAATACCCAGGATCGCGGTTTTTTCCTTGAAGCCCGAGCAGTGGTAAGCACTGGAAGCGTGAGCCAGGTGGTGCTCAACCGGTTCGATCTTGATTTTCTTAGGATCAAAACCCAGCTGCTCAAGGCAGAACACAATCTTGTTGCGATAGCGCTTGTAGCGACGGTTGCCCATCAGGATCGCGTCAAGGGCGCGGTCCGGGGCGTACCAGTAGCGCTTGGCATAGTGCCAGCGCGCCTTGCCGAACAAGCTGATCGGCGCGAACGGGATCGCCACTACGTCAACGTCGGAAGGTTTGATACCCGCTTGCTCAAGGCAGAATTTCGCGGACTCGTAGGGCATGCGGTTCTTTGCATGCTTATCGCGTACGAAGCGCTCTTCTTCAGCCGCCGCTACCAGCTTGCCGTCGATATAGAGGGCTGCGGAGGGATCATGGCTAAGGGCGCCGGACAGGCCAAGAATCGTCAATGCCACAGGTTGTGCCTCTTTAAAATGCAGGCAGGCGGCGGGCGCCTGAAAAAATGGTGTGTTCCGCGCAGCGCGAGAAACAACTAAAGGGCGGGATTATAGCGCAAAGGCACCGCAAATGACCCAGCGCGATTTGCCACGCCTCGCACCCGAGTCCGGCAGCAACCAATTCTAGATATATGTAAGCCCAGCCCCTGATCGTTTGGGGGTCTCCTGTGATGACACCGACGTACGCGTCAACTCACAGGACCTACAACATGCCTGCTCCCCTCGAAAACCTGACAAACGCTGAGCACGAACTGCTTGTGCTCTTTAATGCCTTGCCCAACCTCGACCTGTCACTGGATCACCGCTTGCGGGTATTTTTCCCGCGACTGCCCGCAGACACCTGCACTGACTTTCTCTTTCTCAATGCACAAGCAGCACCGCAACCCGGGCAGGCCCCGACCATCGTCAGCCAGTCCGTGACCTCTCTCATCGACCAGTGCTATCAGACCGGAAAGGTTCCAACCTTCGTTCAAGGCTCGACCCGGATTTACATATACGCCTACACCCTGGACGACCAGGACCTGGCCACCGACATTACCGCTCCAGAGCTTGAAAAGTACCTTGAGTTTGTAGTCCGCTCCCCGGAGCTGTGTGTGAGGGATGCCTTGAGCTCCTTTTGGCAAACACCCCATGAGGACCTCAACGCGCAGACGCCAAAAGACTGGCTGGCACAATTTGCCCAAAAACTGATCCGGGCCGAGGCCACGGTACGCCACGCAGACACCACCTTCAGCCCCGACGCGTTGAGCGCCATCAATCAGGTACTACCTGATACCAACTCACCATCCGCCCAACAGGGCCCCAGCCCCTACGGTTTTTATACGCTGGCATTCACCGGCGCTGTCACGCAAAGCGCCAGCACCCTTCACGGTGCATTCGTGATTACCAGCAAAAACCTCCCCTTGAGCCCTGCCGCCCCCGGGGACAACCGTGTTGCTCAAGACGCCACCCCGCGCCCCGTAGTGCTTTACCTGCCCAACAGCGGCCTGCAAGAGTTCGATTCAATCGCGGCGCTCACCCGGGAACTCAGCGCCCGGCTCAAGGACCCTTACCAGCGCGAGGCACTGCTCGATTGCGTACTGGAAGAACAGCGCGTACCGGCCATGGCCCATGAAAGCGTGAGCTACTACCCGGTCGCGGACAATGACGTACCCACGTTCTACTGCAATCAATTGATCCATAAACAAGAGCACGACATGCGCCATGCCTGGTCAGTGGCACGCACCCTTAAACAAGACACGTCACTCGATCAATTATCCGAATGTGTCGACCAGTCCCTGAGTTCCAGCCTGCCCCTCAATCCAGCGAGTATTGTGCGCAACCGTTATACCCGGCTGGTGGAAAGCCAATTGCCCGACTGGCTGAAAAAAGCCCCTGAGGCAGACAAAAGCCAATGGCGGCTCGCGGTTGAGCGCTTGAACCACCAACGGCTGGCCGCACAGACCGACGACACCCGCCCCCTCGGTGAAATCGGGCACAAACACACACTGCTGGGCTACGCCCGCCTTGAGCTGCGCCAACAGATCAAAAAAGACCACGGCATAGACGCAGACCCCGACACTATTTTTATCTCGACCACAGAAGCCCAGCGTACCGGGCCATTGATAAACCCGAGCGGCGGCTCCGGGTTTGCTGCCGGGGTGAGCCTGGACAGGACAGGGCCCGCGATCAGTTACCACACCACACGGCGCAGCCTGAGCGAGCTGGCGTTGTCCAACGTCGGCATCTGGGATGTGACCTTCGCCCTGACAGCACAGGTCAAGGATGGCGCGGGCAACCGGCATCCGGTGCTGACCGGCAGCTACCTGAAAACCCTGGTACGCCAACTGGACATTGGCGAGAACTACAAAAAAAAGCTCAACGACCTGCTGATCAACTCCAGACAGGCCCAGTGGCGCAAGGAGCGCTATGTCACCTTCAAGCAGGCACAGCTGAACCTGGACCTGCTTGAAGCCAGACTGTCGGGCACCCTGAACGCCAATCAGGCGGCGTGGGTCAGGGCCGCGCTGGACCATCCCCTGGAGAACAGCCGCCCGCGCGTCAACGGCGCGCAGATCAAAGCCCACCTGCTGATGTTGCGCTACAAACCACTGCCAGGGGTGCTGGTCTTCAGCTCCACCGGCTCGCAACAGCTGCTGTGCTACACCCCCGACGCTCCTGAAAACCGCTGGTTCTTGATCGCCAACTCGCGCAATGAACTGGGCCAGATGCTGTCACACACGCAATGGCGCAGCTATGTGCTGCGCCGCGTAACGGCAGCCCAGCAGGCCTATATCAAACCGTTGCTGGAACAAGGCCTGACCGACACCCACCTGCAACTCCAGGCCATAAGCCATAACCTGTTCGAAACGTCTTACGACACCGAAGCCTTGCACGCCATCCACGATGCCGACGAACAAACGACCTCGACCTGGGAAAGCAACGTCAACACCGCAACAGATGCAGCGCTGACGGCAATCGATATCATCTCGTTCGCGCTGCCGACCAAGGTGTTGTTGCCCATCGTACTGGCACGGTTTATCCACCAGATCCTCAAAGGCCTCGACGCCCTGCAGCGGGACGAAAAGAACGAAGCGCTGCTGCATTTCATGGAGTCCATCACCCACCTTACCGACGGAGCCTCGGACTTCACCGGGTCTGCTCTATTCGGCAAATCGATCCGCCAACGCATCAAGCAGCCTTCTCCGTCGTTAAGCCCCGGGGCCGCCAGCACTGCCCCAGGTACCGGACTAAGGCTGCGTACGGGGGATAAATACGGTGCCGGGGTCTATGAAGCGTCCGCCAGCAACGGCCAGGCCGTCCACTACACCAAAGACCCCCACGGCAACTTCTACCTTAGCCAGTACGACAATCTGGATGAACTCTGGCGCGCTGTGGATGCACGCAAACCTGACGCGCCGTACAGCATTCCCCTGCGCCAACTCTCGGCCGGGCTTTGGGATGCCGACCTGACCACGCCGTTGCTCAAACATAAACCCGGGATTGAACGGGTAATAGAAAGCGCCCGGATCAGTGGCGTCGACCTCAGCCGCCACACCCCTGACGAGCAGGGCATCTACCGGCTGAACAACATGCGTTACATCCTGCAAAGTGGCGTCGTATTCGAGGTCTACAGCGGCTGGCTGGGACGCAACTGGTACTTGCAACTGCCACGCGGCTCACACAGTGGCGCCAGCGCTGGCTACAAGGTGCGACGCACTGCCGGGCACTGGGAAATCAAGCACAAGCTGGCGGACAACAGCAAGCGCTGGGAACCGCTGGTCCGTGATCACACGGGGCTGGCCGTCGACCTGCCTGCGGTCAAATACAGCGACTACGACATGCCCGGCGAATACCAGGCAACACTTGGCGAGATCATCGACAACTACCGCTCAGCCCTGGATGGCGACTATGAGTTCATGGATATTGCCTCCAAACACAGCGCGGCTCATCGGGCGTTCAAAAACCTGAGGATCAAACTGCTGGCGGATGCAAAATCCTGGTACCTGACCAAACCTGCAAGACCACGGGTCACTCGCCCGCTACTGCCGAGCAATGTCACACCGCCAGATCTGATCAAACATCTATTCGAACATTCGGATGGCATCGTCTGGGGGGAAACCCATGCCCACCAGTCGGGTAAAAAAATCCTGATTGAAAACATGGCCCAACTGTCTGCAAGCGATGTAAAAACACTCTACCTGGAGCATTTGCAAAGCGACTTGCACCAGAGCCTTCTGGATGACTATTTCCAGACCGGAAAAATGCCCTTGAAGCTGGACAGGTTTTTACAGGCCCAGGATCTGGGCCATCGCATCGCCCCCTCCAGCCCCTACACATTCAGCCAACTGGTACGCGAGGCCAGACGGCACGGCATCCGGGTTGTCGCCATTGATTGCTCGGCCAGTTACTTCCCGAAAGGCACACCGAGTGAAACGCCCTGGATGACCCGCTATGAAACATTCAGCTACTTTGCCTCGCGCACAATTGGCGCCCATCAGGCACGCACCGGAGGGCACAAATGGATTGCCCTCACGGGGAACTCCCATGCCAACACCTTTGAAGGTATCCCCGGGCTGGCCGAACTGCTGGGCACAGTGGGTGTACGTATATCGGATACAGCCCCTGGCACCAGCCTTGGCTTGCGCATGGACATTGGTGAAGTCGTCACGCCGCTCATGGCGTACGAGAACTACCGGTTCTTGAAAAATGACTACTGGTTGCAGATCGACATTCCAGGTACGAAACCCAAACTGCCGGCGCTCTACCTGGGGCAAACCAATACCCGGCTCAAGGATCCGGGCTATTTCCGGTTTGAAAGCGCTTCCTCCAAAGGCGCGGAGTTGATTCACCGTTCCGGCAACCACGAAATCATTAGCACCCCCTTGCAGACCGACCCCGGCGGCCAACTGTTTATCGAGCGTGAAAGCTGGCCAACCATCCATAACAAACGTTATGACACGCTGAAAGACCTGATCCAGGACTTGCAGGACATGAACATGACGCAAGTGCAGTAACCCGGCACCTCAGGCTCAAGATCCCCGGGTACAAGGACGGCTCCGGCACGTCCTTGTACTTGTTTTACTGGTCATCCCGCCATCAGCCGCTAAACTGCGCGCCCTCTGCTAGCCTGATACCCGTCGCCCAAGACGGGTCGCGTCACATGGAATCCCACGACCGCTCATGAAATTTTTTGTACCCGCTCACGTTGCCCTGCTGCTGCCTTGCCTGGCTCTGACCCACAACAGCCACGCAGACACCGCCCCACTGCTGCTCGACCCCAGCGTCATCACCGGCTCGCGCAGCGCCAGCCCGAGTTTTGACCTGCCGTACTCGGTAGACAGCATCAGCCGCGAGCAAATCAGCGACGGTCAATTGGGCATCAATGCCTCCGAGGTGTTGTCCCGCGTGCCGGGGCTGGTGGTGCAAAACCGTCAGAACTACGCCCAGGACCTTCAAATCTCGTCCCGCGGTTTTGGTGCCCGCTCGGCCTTTGGCGTACGCGGCATCAAACTGATTGCGGACGGTATCCCGGCCAGCACCCCGGACGGCCAGGGCCAGGCCGCGACCTTCAACCTCGATACTGCCGAGCGCATCGAAGTGCTGCGCGGCCCGGCGGCCACCCTGTACGGCAGTAACGCCGGTGGCGTGATTCAAATGTTCTCCCGCGACGGCGAAGGCCCGCCGCGTATTGGCGCCGAAACCCTGTTCGGCAGCGACGGTCTGAACAAAAACCACATCACCGCCGAAGGCGCCACTGAGGATGTGGGCTTTGTGCTCGACGCTTCGCGCATGGACACCGACGGCTACCGCGACCACAGTGCCGCGCGCCGCGACCAGACCTTCGCCAAGCTCAACCTGCACCCGGACGACGACAGCAAACTGGCGCTGATCTACAGCAGCCTTGAGCAGAACGGTACGCAAGACCCGCTGGGCCAAAGCTGGGACGCCTACAAGGCTGACCCGCGCTCGGTGACGCCAAACGCCCTGACCTACAACACGCGCAAAAGCATCGACCATCAACAACTGGGCATGAACTACGAACGCTACATCGGCGACGCGACCCTGCAGGTCAATGCCTATACCGGAACGCGGAGCGTGATTCAGTACCTGGCGATCCCGAAGGGAACCCCCGGCAATGAACAAGGCGGCGGCGTGGTTCAGTTCGACCGCAAGTTCTACGGCGGCAGCCTGCGCTGGCTGCAACCGGTGTATGGCGTACCGGGCGACCTGACCTTGATCGGCGGTCTTGATTTCGACCAAAGCCAGGACAGCCGCCACGGCTACAACAACTACATCGGCGATCAGCTGGGCGTCAAAGGCGCACTGGTGCGGGACGAAGTCGACACCGCCCGCAGCCTCGACCCGTACGTGCAGGCCAACTGGGCGCTGGACAACTGGACGGTGCAGGCCGGCTTGCGCTACAGCACCATGGAAATGGACGTCAATGATCAGTTCTTGAGCAACGGCGACGACAGCGGCACCAAACGCTACGAAAAAGCCACGCCGTCGATGAGCGTGATGTACGCCTTCACTCCCGAGCTGCATGGTTATGTGAGCGCGGGCAAAGGGTTCGAGACGCCGACTCAGGCCGAGCTGGCGTACTCGCCCAGCGGCCAGGGTTTTAACTTCGGCCTCAAGCCTTCAGAAAGCACGCAGTACGAAATGGGCCTGAAAGCCCAGCTCAACAACACACGGATCAATGCGGCGGTGTTCCAGATCACCACTGAGGATGAGCTGGTGGTTTTGGACAACAAATTTGGGCGCACCACCTACCAAAACGCTGGCCGCACCCTGCGTCGTGGCTTCGAGCTGGGCATCGAAAGCCAGCTTAGCGAGCACTGGACCACCACTCTGGCCTACACCCGCCTGCAAGCGACCTACGACAGCGACTTTGTCAGCGGCAGCGGGACTTCAAGAAAAGAAGTCGACAAAGGCAACTACCTGCCTGGCGTGCCGCAGACCACGTTGTTTGCTGAAGTGAACTGGAAGCCGACCGACTGGGTCAGTACGGCGGTAGAAGGCATGTACCGCAGCAAGGTCTATGTCGAAGACACCAACACCGCCAAGGCGGCCCCGGCGTACAGCGTGTTCAACTGGCGGGCGAAGTTTGAGCAGAAGGTCGAGCACTGGACCTTCCACCAGACGTTGCGCCTGGACAACTTGCTGGACCGTCAGTACGTGGGTTCGGTGATTGTGGCGGACGGCAATAGCCGCTTCTACGAAGCCGCGCCGGGGCGTTCGTGGTATGCCGGGGCCGGGGCGCAGTACAGCTTCTGACCGCACGGGCACGCTCCTGTGGGAGCGGGCTTGCTCGCGATGGCATCAACACGGCCAGCCTGACAGGCCGCAGCGCTTGCATCGCGAGCAAGCCCGCTCCCACAGAGTCTTAGCCAAGGTCTTTGGGCAACCGCCCATCTATCACTTGATACAACGCACTGCCCACCGGCCAGTTGCGCATAAAGCGTGCACGGTCACGGGCATACGCGGTGGCGAAACTCTTCAGGCTGGCGTGCTGGCACATGGAGTCCAGATCGATCAGCGCCCAGCGCCCCTCATCCCAGAACACGTTATGACCCTTGAGGTCACCGTGGCTGATGCGCTCGCGGATCAAGTCGGCAAATAACTGATCCAGCGCCTGCAATTCGGATTCCGGCGCGTCACCTTGCTCAACATAGGGCGCAAAGCGCTCGATGATGTCCGGCCCCGGCAGATACTCGGTCACCAGATACGCTTTGCCGCGCAGCCATAAAAACCGGGTTTCCAGCAGTGCCAGCGGCTTGGGCGTAGCAATGCCGAGGAACGCCAGACGGTTGCCTTCACGCCACGAATGCCAGGCCCGGCTCGGGCGCCAAAAGCGTTTGAGCCAATGGGCAAAACCTTTGATGTTGTAGCGCTTGACCACCAATGTGCGGCCCGCCACTTCGACTTTGCCGACACTGGCTGCACCACCGGTTTTATACAGATGGCTCTGGTCGAGCAGCGCATCGGCATTGGCCAGCACCGGCAGCATTGCGGCCTCTTCTTCGCGGCGAATCGCACGCAAGGCGAAGGCGCCACTCTGAACGCTGAACAGCGTGCAATCGCGGCCGACTTTGGTCAGGTAGTCATTCAGGCGCCAGGCGCGAACCTTCTCGACCTGCCTGAGCAGCGCTTCCAGCGGCAAGGCGTGTTCGCCGTTGCTCAACAGGTAATGCACCAGCAGCTCTTCGATAAACGGCTCAAGGGTCTTGGGCAACTGAGCGAAAAACACCCCGAGGTTTTCCAGCACTTTTTGCCGGGACAGCGGCTTGCCCGCCTCTTCGGCACAAATGCCCGCGCCGTCGATCAAGTACAACTGACCGTTGTGGCGCAGCAGGTTATCCAGGTGCAAGTCTGCTTGCCACAAGCCCTTGAGGTGCATCTGGCCAATAGCGGTCAGCGCCTCGGCCAGGACCGCTTGTTGCTCGTCAGCCAGCACCGGCAAGCCCTGAACTGCTTTCCAGGCCTGATCCAGGCTCTGGGCGTCTTCCAGAAACTCGAACAACAACCAGCCGCCCTCGCCTTCCTGCAAACCATCGGCCAGCAATAGCGGCGTGGTCAGGCCCTGCCCGGCCAACAGCCGCACACCGGTCAGTTCGCGTTCGAAGTTGCGGGCCGCCTTGCTGCCCACCAACAACTTGGTCAGCACCGGTCGCCCGCGCCACACGCCGGCACCGACATAACGCTGGCCGGGCAACACGCGCAACAAGGTCAGCAATTGCAACTGCGCGGGCCCGGCCGCGTCGGCCAGTTCCAGACTGATGGGCAAGCCCGGCGCCCGCCCGGCTTTTTGCAGTTCGGACAAACGCATCAGCGGGTCTCCTTGTGACTGCGACGCACATTCAGACGCTTGAACCATGCATCCACCAGGCCGCTGCCTGCCGGTTGGTCCAGATACGCCGCGAGCAAGGCTCGCACATCGGCTTCAGTCCAGACATGGGCCCGGCGAAGCAACGGTTCGATATCCTTGACCCGGTCACGCTGGCCCAGCAGCAATGGCCGGGTTTTCTCCAGGTCGATCAGCTGGGCCCGATAGCCCGCGCCATCGGGCTGCAAGAAAATGTGCTTGGGGTAGAAACAGCCGTGCACCTGGCGCACCCCGTGCAGGCGCCGAGCCAGTTGGCCGCAGGCCTGCAAAATCGCTTGCTGCTGCTCATCGCTCAACTGCGACCATTGCTCCAGCAGCGAGTCGAGGTCATTCCAGCCGTCCAGCGCACGCGTCATCAGGATCGCCCGACGTTCGCCCGGGACCTTGCGCTCACCAAAAAACACGGCCTCCAGCGCGGGGATGCCCATCTGCCGGTAGCGCTGAATATTACGAAACTCGCGGGCAAAACTCGGTTCGCCCAGCGGGCTGTGCAGGGTACGGGTCAGGTAGTTGCTCTGGCGCTTGAGGTAAAAGCCCTGGCCTTCCAGATCCATGCGAAACACGCTGCTCCAGCCGCCACCGCTGGTGTTGGGCTCGTCCACCGCTTCCAGTTGCACGGCCCACAACGCGTCGAAATCAGCCAGTCCGTTGCGCTCAAGCAAAGCCCGGTCCGCGTCGGCTACAAAATCAATCATTCCCGGCCCTCAAAAAAACGCACGATATGACGGACTCGTTCCTTGTCCGCCGCATTGAGCTTGTTGCGCCCGGTGTATTGGATATAGAAGCGCAAGCGCTGGGTGTAGGACAAATGGTACTTGGCCACTTTGTCCAGGCACGCCAGGTCTTTGGTGATGCGGTACTTGAGCCAGAACCCGCGCCAGAAATCGCCGTTGGGACAGTCGATCAAAAACAGCTTGGGTTGATGATCGACCAGCAGATTGCGCCACTTCAGGTCGTTATGGGTGAAGCGATGGCCGTGCATGGTCTTGGTATAGCGCGCCAGCTGGCGGCTGATGCAATCGACCCAGGCACGGTCCTTGAGTAACGGATCGTGGTTGTCCGCAAGGTCCGACAAATCTCGGGTATTGGGCAGCTCGCGGGTGATCATGGCGCCACGGGAGTAGGCAAAGCCACTGCGCTCAAGACCCCAGGCCACAACCTCGGCCGTGGGGATGCCCCATTTGGCGAAACGCTTGAGGTTCTGCCATTCGGACTTGACCCGCGGGCGGCCCAGGTAGCGACGCAAGCCCTTGCCCGCACCGGTGTAACGCTTGACGTAGTAATTGACGCCATCACGCTCGACACGAATCACTTCAGACAAGGGGTCGCGGGTCAGGTGCTCGCCCTGCAGGGCAAACACGGCCTCCAGGCTGCCAAAATCAGAAGCGAGAGCACTGTAAGAAGGTTCCAGATTCCAACCCGCCATTACAGTGCATCCCCATAACGCAGTTTGCGTTCGTAGAGTTTGCTCGCCTTGCCTTCCAGCCACGCCAGCAGGCGGGCTTCTTCGCGCAGGATCTGGCGCAGCGGCATCTGGAAGTAACCGCGCAGGAAACGCAGTTTGTCCCGTTGCGTAAGGCCGATATCCAGTGCCGAAAAGTACAGTGCAGCCAGATCCTTGTTGCGCCAGCGTTTGCTGATGACCGTTCGGACTTGCGCACGATGCAGGTCGATGACGGACAGGCGCAAATCCCCGGCCGTAACCGGTTTGTCGGTGTGCAGCAAAAAGTGGCAGATGTAGCAGTCGCGATGGTTGACCCCGGCGCGGTGCATCATGCCGGTCATGCGCGCCACTTCGGCGATCAGCGCATGCTTGAGTTTTGGCGGCGGCGGCTGCTTGACCCAGTTGAGGCTGAAGTCTTCAAGGCTGACGGTCGGCGCCAGCTCTTCGGTGATGATGAACGAGTGCTGCGCGGCCGGATTGCTGCCCTTTTCGCCGTAAGCAACAGCGGTCATGGTGGGTACGCCGACTTCGCGCAAACGCTCGATCGCCCGCCATTCCTGGCCTGCGCCGAGTACCGGCAGCTTGGCCGTCAGCAGGTTTTTGAACACTTCACCCCAGCCAATGCCACGGTGGACTTTCACGAAAAAACCGTGCCCGTCGACTTCGGTACGCAAGGTACGTCGGCCGTCCAGCTCACGGTAAACCTCGCCTTCCAGGCGCTCGACTTCGGTGAACGCATCGCGTCCCGCCCACAAGCTCTTGAACGGTTCGGCAAGAATCAGTTTCATCAGTGTTGCTCCGCCAGAATCACATCCGCAGCGTGCTGCGGCATGCTGTAGAGGTCGGCCGTCTGTGCGTAGGCCAGGCCATTTTGGCTCCAGGCCGCGCGCGCAGCATCGTCGGACAACATGTGTGTCAGGTATTCATTGAGTTGCGCCTGCTCGAACGGCTCGTCCAGTACCCGGCCGCAATCGGCATCGCTAATGTAGTGGGCGTAACCGCAAACAGCGCTCACCAGCACCGGCAAGCCAGCGACCAGCGCTTCAAGCAGCACGGTGCCGGTGTTTTCGTTGTAGGCCGGGTGAATCAACAAGTCGGCGCCCAACAGGAAACGCGGGATATCACTGCGGCCCTTGAGGAACTGCACGTGATCGCCCAGCCCCAGTGTGGCGCTCTGCAATTGAAAGACTTTAGGGTCGTCCTGACCAATGACAAATAATTTAGTGCGCTTTTTAAGCTCGGCAGGCAAGGCCGCCAGGGCTTTAAGGCTGCGATCCACGCCCTTGGTCTTGAACCCGGAACCAATCTGCACCAGCAGCAGGTCGTCGTCTGCCAGCTTGAACTCGTGGCGAAACTCGGCCCGAATCCCGGCCGCATTGGCCGGTGCACGACGGTCCAGCGCAATACCCGGCGGCAGCAGATGAAAACGCTGCAACGGGGTGTGGTAATGCTTGATGAACAGAGGCTGCTGGACTTCGGAAATCATCAGGATTTCAGTCTTGGCGTTCTTGTCGAACACGGCCCGCTCGTACTCGGCAAAGTGCTTGTAGCGCTTGAAGAAGCGGTACATCGAGTGGCGCAGGTTCTGTGCCTTGTCTTCAAAGCAGCCGTCGGCTGCGTAGTACACGTCCAGACCCGGCATTTTGTTGAAGCCGATCAGGCGGTCCACCGGGCGTTTAGCCAGGTCGGCCTGCATCCAGGCGAGCATCTTTTCATTGCGGGTGTGATTGAAGAACGCCTTGACCGGCGCCACCAGCACTTCAAAACCCGGCGGAATATCGCCTTCCCAGATCATCGTGTACACACGGATCTGGTGCCCGCGTTTCTGACATTCCAGCGCAATGCGCATGAAATCGCGTTGCAGCCCGCCAAACGGGAAATATTTGTACAGCACAAAAGCCAGTTGCATCAGCGCAGATCCTCAGCCAGTAACAACGTGCTTAATCGACTCGCGACACGCTCAGGGTTCAAACGGGTGAAGCACAACGGCCACTCGTTTTTCAGATCAAACCGCTGCTGGTCCTGTGCAGTCGGAGTGTAGGTGCATTTTTTCTGCAGGCACGGCGCGCACGGGAAATCGCTGGCCAGGTGGATTTGCACCTTGCCATAGGCACCGGTGAGCCCCGGGTTGGTGGGGCCGAACAGGGAGATGGTCGGCACATCCAGTGCAGCCGCCAAATGCCCCAGCCCGGTATCGACCGCTACGCAGGCGCTGGCGCTGGCCAGTACTTTGGCAACGCCCGCCAGGTTCAGTTTGGGCAGTACCACAGCGTTGTTCAGGCCGCTGGCGATGCGTTCAGCGCGGGCTTTCTCCGCCGGGTTGCCCCACGGCAAGCGCACTTCAACACCCATGTGCCCCATGCGCAGGGCCAGGTCGCGCCAGTACACTTCGGGCCAGTGCTTGGTGTCCCAGGTGGTGCCGTGCAAGAACAGTATGTAGGGCTTCTTGCGCGGCAATTCAATCAGGCGCTCAACGTCGAGGCCGTAATCGCCCAGCCCTTTGGGCAGGTCGTAACCCAGCGCCACCGCAAAAAGCTGGCGCAAACGCTCGACCGCGTGCTGCCCGCGGGCCACGGCCAGGCGTCGCTGATAAAAGCGGCTGGCCAGGGGTTCCCGGGCCGAGTCCTTATCAAGACCGGCCACCGGGGCTTTCACGTAGCGGGTCAGCCAGGCGCTTTTGACCAGGCCTTGAGCGTCGATCACCAGATCGTATTTCTCGGCGCGCAGGCTTTGCTTGAAGCGTCGCCACTCACCGCTCTTGATGGTTTCCCAGATGTTTTTGCGCCAGCGGCGAATCGCCACCGGAATGACTTTGCCCACCGCCGGGTGCCAGGTCGGAATTTCGGCAAAGCCTTCTTCCACGACCCAGTCAAAGGTGATCCCCGGAATCGCCCGCGCCGCATCGGTCAACGCGGGCAAGGCATGGATCACATCCCCAAGGGATGAGGTTTTGACCAACAGAACACGCACTTAGTGGACCTCGACCGGTGAGCCCTGCAAACGCTGCAAGGCTTCTATCACCGGCTGCGGCATCAGTTCACGCAGGCAGTTGTAGTGACCAAAGCGGCAGGTGCGGTCAAAACACGGGCTGCATTCGAGCCCCAGACGCACGATCTCGACCTTCTCGGCCAAAGGCGGGGTAAAGCCCGGCGACGTGGAGCCATACACCGCCACCAGCGGGCGGTTCAGCGCGGCAGCCACGTGCATCAGCCCCGAATCGTTGGACACCACGGCGTCGGCACACGACAACAGGTCGATAGCTTCAGCCAGCGAAGTCTCGCCGCTGAGGTTGACCGACTCTTCGCGCAGCCCCGGGATCAGCCGCGAGCGGATGTCTTCGCCCACTGCGTGATCGTTCTTGGAGCCGAACAACCACACCTGCCAGCCTTCGCGGATCTTTTGCTCGGCGACTTTGGCGTAATGCTCGGACGGCCAGCGCTTGGACTCGCCAAACTCGGCACCCGGGCACAGCGCCAGCACCGGACGGTCCAGCGCCAGGCCGAACTTGGTCAGCGCCGCATCGCGGCATTGCGGGTCAATCTGCAAATCAGGTCGCGGGTACGGCCTGGGCAAGTCAGCCCCCGGCTCATAGGCCAGGGCCATAAAGCGCTCGATCATCAACGGGTAGCGTTCTTTATCGAGCTTGCGCACGTCGTTAAGCAGGCCGTAGCGGAACTCGCCAAGCCAGCCGGTACGTTTCGCGATACCCGCAAAAAACGGCACAAGGGCCGATTTTAGCGAGTTGGGCAGCAAAATTGCCTGATCGTATTGGCCCTTGAGGGACTTGCCGATCTTGCGTCGCGTGGCCAGTTCGAGCGCGCCGTGGCCGAGCGGAAAGCTCAAGGCCTTGCGAACTTCAGGCATGCGCTCAAGGATGGGCCGGCTCCACTCGGGGGCCAGCACATCGATTTCGCACTGCGGGTGGCGCTGCTTGAGGCACTGGAACAGTGTCTGCGCCATCACCATGTCACCGACCCAGCTGGGCCCAACGATCAAAATATTCATAAGTTTCCATAAACAAGCAAGGGAGGCATTCGCCTCCCTGCTGTGATGCCATATCGCTTTATTTGACCAGTGTACGCCACTCTGGGTGGTCCGTAGTCTTGCCGGTCACCAGGTCAAAGTAAGCCTTCTGCAGTTTTTCGGTGATCGGGCCACGACGGCCGATACCGATATGACGCCCGTCGACTTCGCGAATCGGCGTCACTTCAGCGGCAGTGCCGGTAAAGAACGCTTCGTCGGCGATATAGACCTCGTCGCGGGTGATGCGTTTTTCAACAAACTTGTACCCAAGCTCAGTGGCCAGGGTCAGGATCGTGCTGCGGGTGATGCCGTTCAGGCAGGCCGTTACGTCCGGGGTGTAAATCACGCCATCCTTGACCAGGAATACGTTTTCGCCCGAGCCTTCAGCGACAAAACCTTCCGGGTCCAGCAACAGCGCTTCGTCGGCACCACCGGAAATCGCTTCCTGCAGGGCCAGCATCGAGTTGATGTAGTGACCGTTGGCCTTGGCCCGGGTCATGGAAATGTTCACGTGGTGACGGGTAAAGGAGCTGGTGCGCACCTTGATCCCGACTTCCAGCGCTTCGGCGCCCATGTAGGCACCCCAGCTCCATGGCGCGATGATCACGTGGACCTTGAGGCCAGTGGCGCGCAGGCCCATGGCTTCCGATCCGTAGAACACCATCGGACGAATGTAGGCGCTGTCGAGGTTGTTTTCACGCACCGCGAGGCGGGTCGCTTCGTTGATTTCGTCTTTGCTGAACGGGATCTTCATGCCCATGATGTGGGCCGAATCGAACAGGCGGTCAGTGTGCGCCTGCAAGCGGAAAATCGCCGCGCCCTGCGGGGTTTCGTAAGCGCGCACACCTTCAAACACGCCCATGCCGTAGTGCAGGGTATGGGTCAGCACGTGGGTGGTCGCATCGCGCCACGGCACCAGCTTGCCGTCATACCAGATCACACCATCACGATCAGCCATCGACATCATTACGCTCCTCAAAGAATCCAGCACCTGCGCTCTGAAGCTTCAGGCAAATTGGACGGGCCTTATGGACCCGCCGGATACGTTCTTACAGCTCTAATTCTGTGTATAAGCTAAAAAACTAGCTCAATCCTAGCTCAGACCAAATGCGCCGTACGTGTTGACGTTCGACCACGAATTGATCCCCCGTGACCACCCCGGCTTCCTTCTGCAAGGCTTGCCGGTGGGCGACGGCGCGAAAGGCCTTGTAAGCCTCGCGCAACAGGCTGGCATCGGTGGCGGGCATCAGCCCGACCTCCTCCAGCCCTTCCAGAATGCGGATATTGTCGGTGTAGCGCAGTAACGCCGGGTGTTCCCTGGACCATGCCAGAGCCGCGTATTGCACCATAAATTCAATATCGACGATACCTCCGGCGTCCTGCTTGAGGTCGAACGGCACCGTGGCCTCGCAGGCATTTTCGGCAGTGCCGGCGGCGGTGATACGGGTACCCAGGTTGTCACGCATCTTGGCCCGCATTTCGCTCACTTCCTGACGCAAGGTGGGCAGGTCACGCGCGCGGCCCAATACGCTGGCGCGCACGCTCTCAAACGCCGCGCCTACCTGCTTGCAACCCACCAGCACCCGGGCCCGCACCAGCGCCTGGTGCTCCCAGGTCCAGGCTTCGCTTTCCTGATAACGCTCGAACGCACCCAGCGAGCTCACCAGCAACCCCGACGCGCCTGACGGACGCAAGCGCATATCGACGTCATAGAGCTGCCCGGAGTTGGTCTGGGCCGTCAGCAAATGGATGATGCGCTGGCCCAGCCGGGTGAAAAACTGCGCACCGTCGATGGGTTTGGCCCCATCGGTTTCGGCGTTCGGGTCGCCATCGTGGATAAACACCAGGTCCAGATCCGAGCCGTGCCCCAGCTCGATTCCGCCGACCTTGCCGTAGCCGACAATAATGAAGCCCGGATCACACAGGCTGCCGTCCGAACGTTGCGGGGTGCCGTACTTGGCCACCGTCTGGCGCCAGGCCAGTGCCAGCACTTGTTCCAGGATTGCTTCGGCCAGCCAGGTCAGGTAATCGCTGACCTTCATTAAAGGCAGGCTACCGGCAATTTCGGACGCAGCGACCCGCAGGCGGTGAGCCAGCTTGAAGTTACGCAAAGCCTCCATCTGCTGCTCAAGGTCGTCCTCGGGGATGCGCGTCAGGCGTTCGCGCAATTCGGCCGCCAGCTCCGGGGCCAGTGGCGGCTTGAACAGGCGACGCTCGTTGAGCAACTCATCGAGCAGCAACGGGAAGCGGGTGATTTGTTCGGCGATCCAGGGGCTGGCCGCACACAGCGTCAGTAAACGACGCAACGCGTCGGGGTTTTCGGTCAACAACACTAAATAAGCAGAACGTCGGGCGACCGCCTCCACCAGCGGCAATACCCGCTCCAGCACCAGGTCGGGGTTGGCGTGCTCAACGGCTTGCGCCAGCAAACGCGGGATAAACGCATCCAGGCGCTCCCGCCCAAGACGCTGCATGGCGCGCAGCTGGGGGCTGGAACGCAGGCCCACCAGCTGCTTCAAGGCTTTGGGCGCATCCATAAACCCCGCTTCCTCCAGCTGGGCACAAGCAGCCGCGTCGTCCTGAACTTCTTCCCATAATGGCAGCCACTCGCCGCCGACGATCAGCTCGCCTTCGTCGATGTCCCCGTCTTCATCCGGGTCTGCGATGACTTGACGGAAATGCCAGTCGATACGGCCACGCCACACCATCAACTGCTCGTGGAACACCGCCCAGCTGTCAAAGCCCATCATGAATGCAATGCGCGCCTGATCCTGTTCGGTGTCGGGCAGCATTTGGGTCTGACGGTCTGCAATGGCCTGGATCGCGTGCTCGGTGTAGCGCAAGAACTCATAGCCTTCTCGCAGTTCACTGACCACCGCCTCCGGCAAGTAGCCCTGGCCTTCCAGGGTGGTCAGTACTTTAAGCAGCGGCCGCTGCTGCAGGCTCAGGTCACGGCCGCCGTGGATCAGCTGGAACGCCTGGGCGATGAACTCGACTTCACGAATTCCGCCCGCACCCAGCTTGATGTTGTCGGCCATGCCTTTGCGCCGCACTTCCTGCTGGATCAGTTGCTTCATGGTGCGCAGCGCTTCAATTGCCGAAAAATCGAGGTAGCGCCGGTAGACGAACGGGCGCAACAGGCTGAGCAGTTGCGCGCCCATCACCTGATCGCCCGCCACCACACGGGCCTTGATCATGGCGTAACGTTCCCAGTCGCGGCCCTGGTCCTGGTAATACTGTTCCAGCGCATTGAAGCTCAGCACCAGCGCACCGGACGAGCCATACGGGCGCAAGCGCATGTCGACGCGGAACACAAAACCGTCGACGGTCATCGGGTCCAGTGCCTTGATCAGGCGCTGGCCGAGACGGATGAAGAATTCCTGGTTATCCAGCGCACGCTTGGCACCCACGGTTTCGCCGCCTTCGGGGTAGGCGAAGATCAAGTCGATATCCGAAGACAGGTTCAGCTCCACGGCACCGAGCTTGCCCATGCCCAGAATCACCATCTGCTGCGGCTCGCCGCTGCGGTGCCCGGTGGGCGTGCCGAACTGCTGGCAATGGCGCTGATACAACCAGCGATAGGCCTGATCGATGCTGGCATCGGCCATGTCCGACAGATCGCGGCAGGTTTCGATCAAGTCAGCCTGACGGTTGAGGTCGCGCCAGATGATCCGCACTTGCTGACGGGTACGCTGGCGGCGCAATGCACGGGCCAGCTCGTCGTCAGTGGCGGCGGCCTGCACGGCATCGGCCACCTGCCTGCACAGCTCGCCGGGGGCGAAGCTGCGATCCAGCTCGCCTGCGCGCACCAGTTCAAGCAACATCAAAGGGTCACGTAGCGACTGTTCAATAAAGAAGTCGCTCGCCGCACTGACCCGATGGAACGCCGACCAGCGTTCGGCCGACCAGTCGTCAAGCCCGTGCCCGCCCTCAAGTCCCGCAACTGCCGTGCGCCACGACTGCTCGGCACGGTTGGCAAGTGGCAGTAAAAGGCCTGGAATTGGAGCAAGCGACGGAAGGCTCATGGTCTATCCTTGATCGGCGAAGGTGTTGCCGAGTACGGTGACAGGAAGAAACAGCGGTTTAATCCGACTGTCGAACAAAGGTTATAAATAGCTGGAAGATCATTTTGGTTAGCATTCAGCCCGCGCTTTCAGGGCTTAACATCGTGAAACGCACCAACAATATCGATTTTTCGCACAACCAAACAGGTGGCCATCAGGACCTTTCCTGTAGTTTTACTACTGACTCACACACTCGAAAGGCTGAAATGGCCGACGATTTGTAGTAAAACTACACGCCGCTGGAACCAACCTCCGGCCATCCAAGAATTTATGTCGTCTGCCCACAAGGCCAGTCGCAAACTCAGGCAACCGATTCTGGAAGCCTATCCGCCCTGGAGCAAGCCATGCAAGACCTCGATCCCGTCGAAACCCAGGAATGGCTGGACGCCCTGGAATCGGTTCTCGACAAAGAAGGCGAAGACCGCGCTCACTACCTGATGACCCGTATGGGTGAGCTCGCTACCCGCACCGGTTCGCAGCTGCCGTATGCCATCACCACGCCTTACCGCAACACGATTCCAGTAACCCACGAAGCACGCATGCCTGGCGACCTGTTCATGGAACGCCGCATTCGCTCGCTGGTTCGCTGGAACGCCATGGCCATGGTGATGCGCACGAACTTGAAAGATTCTGACCTGGGCGGTCATATCTCCAGCTTCGCTTCCAGCGCAACCCTGTATGACATCGGCTTCAACTACTTCTTCCAGGCCCCGACCGACGAGCACGGCGGCGACCTGATCTACTTCCAGGGTCACACCTCGCCAGGCGTTTACGCCCGCGCGTTCATGGAAGGCCGGATCACCGAAGAGCAAATGAACAACTTCCGCCAGGAAGTAGACGGTCAGGGCCTGTCGTCCTACCCGCACCCTTGGCTGATGCCTGATTTCTGGCAGTTCCCGACTGTATCGATGGGCCTTGGCCCGATCCAGGCGATCTACCAGGCACGCTTCATGAAGTACCTGGAAGCCCGTGGCTACATTCCGGCCGGCAAGCAAAAAGTCTGGTGTTTCCTGGGCGACGGCGAGTGCGACGAACCAGAATCCCTGGGCGCGATCTCCCTGGCTGGCCGTGAAAACCTCGACAACCTGATCTTCGTCATCAACTGCAACCTGCAGCGCCTCGATGGCCCGGTTCGCGGCAACGGCAAGATCATCCAGGAACTCGAAGGCGTGTTCCGCGGCGCTCACTGGAACGTGACCAAAGTCATCTGGGGCCGTTTCTGGGACCCGCTGCTGGCAAAAGACGTCGACGGCATCCTGCAACGTCGCATGGACGAAGTCATCGACGGCGAGTACCAGAACTACAAAGCCAAAGACGGCGCGTTCGTTCGTGAACACTTCTTCAACACGCCGGAACTCAAGGCGATGGTTGCTGATCTGTCCGATGACGAGATCTGGAAACTCAACCGTGGCGGCCACGACCCGTACAAGGTCTACGCGGCATACCACGAAGCGGTCAACCACAAAGACCAGCCAACCGTCATCCTGGCCAAGACCATCAAGGGTTATGGCACCGGTGCCGGCGAAGCGAAAAACACTGCGCACAACACCAAGAAAGTCGACGTCGAAAGCCTGAAGCTGTTCCGCGATCGTTTCGACATTCCGGTTAAAGACGACGAAATCGAAAACCTGCCGTTCTTCAAACCTGAAGAAGGCAGCGCCGAAGCTCGTTACCTGATGGAACGCCGTACTGCATTGGGCGGTTTCGTACCTCAGCGCCGCGCAAAAAGCATGAGCATTCCGACCCCGCCACTGGAAAGCCTCAAGTCCATCCTGGACGGTTCCGGCGACCGTGAAATTTCCACCACCATGGCTTTCGTGCGCATCCTGGCGCAACTGGTCAAGGACAAGGAAATCGGTCAACGCATCGTTCCGATCATCCCGGACGAAGCCCGTACCTTCGGTATGGAAGGCATGTTCCGCCAGCTGGGCATTTACTCGTCCGTCGGCCAGCTCTACGAGCCAGTCGATAAAGACCAGGTAATGTTCTACCGCGAAGACAAAAAAGGTCAGATCCTCGAAGAAGGCATCAACGAAGCAGGCGCCATGAGTTCCTTCATCGCCGCCGGTACTTCGTACTCCAACCACAACCAGCCGATGCTGCCGTTCTACATCTTCTACTCGATGTTCGGCTTCCAGCGTATTGGCGACCTGGCCTGGGCCGCTGGCGACAGCCGCACCCGTGGCTTCCTGATCGGCGGCACCGCCGGGCGCACCACGCTCAACGGTGAAGGCCTGCAGCACGAAGACGGTCACAGCCACATCCTGGCCGGCACCATCCCGAACTGCCGCACCTTTGATCCGACCTACGGCTATGAGCTGGCGGTGATCATTCAGGACGGCATGAAGAAGATGACCGAAGAGCAACAGGACGTCTTCTACTACATCACCGTGATGAACGAGTCTTACCAGCAGCCAGCCATGCCGGCCGGTGTCGAGGAAGGCATCGTCAAAGGGATGTACCTGCTCGAAGAAGACACCAAAGAAGCGGCACACCACGTTCAGCTGATGGGCTCCGGCACCATCCTGCGTGAAGTCCGTGAAGCGGCGATCATCCTGCGCGAACAGTTCAACATCGGCGCTGACGTATGGAGCGTTACCAGCTTCAACGAACTGCGTCGCGACGGCCTGGCCGTTGAGCGCAGCAACCGTCTGCACCCGGGCCAGAAGCCTAAGCTGAGCTACGTTGAAGAGTGCCTGACTGGCCGTAAAGGTCCGGTGATTGCTTCTACCGACTACATGAAGCTGTTCGCTGAACAGATTCGTCAGTGGGTACCGGTCAAGGAATTCAAAGTGCTGGGCACTGACGGTTTCGGCCGCAGCGACAGCCGCAAAAAACTGCGTCACTTCTTTGAAGTAGACCGTCACTTCGTGGTGTTGGCAGCCCTGGAAGCACTGGCTGACCGTGGCGATATCGAACCCAAGGTGGTTGCAGAAGCAATCGTCAAGTTCGGCATCAACCCGGAAAAACGCAACCCACTGGACTGCTGAGGAGAATATTTGTGAGCGAACTCATTCGAGTACCTGACATCGGCAGCGGCGACGGTGAAGTCATCGAGCTGTTTGTTAAAGTCGGCGACCGTATCGAAGCCGATCAGAGCATCCTGACGCTGGAATCGGACAAGGCGAGCATGGAAATCCCTGCTCCTAAAGCCGGTATCGTCAAAAGCCTGAAGGTCAAGCTGGGCGACCGCTTGAAAGAAGGCGACGAACTGCTGGAACTGGAAGCCGAGGGCGCCGCTACGGCGCCTGAAGCTGCAGCCCCTGCAGCGGCTCCGGCCGCAGCTGAAAAACCTGCTGACGCCCCTGTTGCCGAGGCCCCTGCCGCCCCGGCTGCACCTGCCGCTGCCACCATCCAGGACATCCATGTCCCGGATATCGGCTCGTCGGGCAAAGCCAAAATCATCGAAATCCTGGTCAAGGCCGGCGATACCGTTGAGGCTGATCAATCCTTGATCACCCTCGAATCCGACAAGGCCAGCATGGAAATTCCATCGCCAGCCGCCGGTGTGGTTGAGAGCATTTCGGTCAAGCTGGACGACGAAGTCGGCACTGGCGATTTCATCCTCAAGCTCAAGGTTGCCGGCGCTGCTGCGCCTGCAGCTCCAGCCCAGGCTGCTGCTCCTGCTGCGGCCAAAGCTGAAGCACCTGCTGCTGCCCCTGCGCCAGCCGCCAAAGCCCCGGCAGCCCCTGCCCCGGCCGCAGCGCCTGCGCCAAAGGGCGCCAAAGTTCACGCCGGCCCTGCCGTGCGCCAACTGGCCCGCGAGTTCGGCGTCGAGCTGAACGCAGTGAGCTCAAGCGGCCCGCACGGCCGTGTTCTGAAAGAAGACGTGCAGGCTTACGTCAAAGCCATGATGCAGAAGGCCAAGGAAGCTCCAGCCGCCGGTGCAACCGGTGGTGCTGGCATTCCGCCGATCCCTGTAGTCGACTTCAGCCGCTTCGGCGAAGTTGAAGAAGTGGCCATGACCCGCCTGATGCAAATCGGCGCGTCGAGCCTGCACCGCAGCTGGCTGAACATCCCGCACGTGACCCAGTTCGACCAGGCTGACATCACCGAGCTGGAAGCTTTCCGCGTCGCGCAAAAAGCCGTCGCAGAAAAAGCCGGTGTGAAACTGACCGTATTGCCTCTGCTGCTCAAGTCCTGCGCGCACCTGCTCAAGGAAATGCCGGACTTCAACAGCTCGCTGGCGCCAAGCGGCAAGGCGATCATCCGCAAGAAGTACGTCAACATCGGCTTCGCCGTAGACACCCCGGATGGTTTGCTGGTCCCTGTGATCAAGAACGTTGATCAGAAGAGCCTGCTGCAACTGGCTGCTGAAGCCGCGGCACTGGCTGCCAAGGCCCGCGACAAGAAGCTCACCGCAGACGACATGCAGGGCGCCTGCTTCACCATTTCCAGCCTCGGTCACATTGGCGGCACCGGCTTCACGCCGATCGTCAACGCACCGGAAGTGGCGATCCTCGGCGTTTCCAAGGCAACCATCCAGCCAGTCTGGGACGGCAAAGCCTTCCAGCCAAAGCTGATGTTGCCACTGTCGCTGTCCTACGATCACCGTGTGATCAATGGCGCGGCCGCTGCACGCTTCACCCAGCGTCTGAGCCAGTTGCTGGGCGACATCCGCACTATCCTGTTGTAAGCCACGCCCCGGCCTTCCTCACCGAAGGCCGGGGTAGCGCACTGTTTTCCGAGCGCCACGCTCGTACCTCAACCCCGCCATTTGGCGGGGCTTTTTTTTGCCTGCGATTCAGAGATCACTTGAGGGCGCAGTGGGTCCGGGCATTTTTATAAGTCCCACACCCCGCGCCTCTTCCGTACTACACCCCGCGCTGAGCCCGGGAGTGGGTCAGCCATCCAGGCACCTCTACGGTTAACCAAAGGACTTTAACCGCGCGACAAATAGCGCCTTACATCAGAAAGGATTTCGATGTGAACAGACCGACCGTTGGACCGATCGTGGGCTTCACCACCGCACAACACGCCCGTATTTTTGTGCGCGGCGCATCCGATAAAAACAACGCTGTATTCGCCGGTATCCGGCATCGAAAGGTCGGCGAAAGCCAGTGGTCTTCGGGGGTGTATTCAAGGCTGAGCCCTGAGTTCGACATGTCCGACACTCTGGTCCTGAACGGGCTAAGCGCCGACACCGGCTACGAGTACCAGGCCGGCTGGTTCTCCACCACCCGCCATGACCACACACCCGAAACCGTCAAACAGCTCCCGCTCAAGTGGCCATCGTACTTCTACACCTTCAAGACCACGTCCGACCAACCCAACCGTATACGTCGCTACGTCGTGGGCTCGTGCCGCTACCTCAGGCTCACGGCAGGTGTACCGTCGGCACCGGAACTGGGGGACGAAATCTTCGGCTCCATCGGCTCACTGAACCGCCAGCGCCCCCTGGATGCCGTGGTGATGACCGGCGACCAGGTGTATGTCGACGACCTGAATGTCCTGCTGCCAGACCGCGAATTCGCCGCCATCAGCAAGAAATACCAGGCGGCGCTTTCACAACCCCATATCCGCAATCTGATGTCGGGCACGCCGACCTACATGATTCTCGATGACCACGAAATTGAAGATAACTGGCCGGCCAATCAGGGCAGAACTGACATAAGGCTCTACAACAATGCAATGAGCGCTTACGAGATCTATCAATGCAGCCATGGCCCCGCCCACGACCTGCTGCCCGGCGGGCGCATAAACCGCGATCTGCGCCGCTATTGGTACACGTTTGCCCATGGCGATATCGACTGGTTTGTCATGGACTGCCGCACGGAACGCACAGTGTCCGACAGCACCAAAAGCATGATCGGTACCGAGCAGGAATACGCACTGCTCAAATGGCTGATCAACAGCACGGCCAAGGTGAAATTCATCGTCAGCAGCGTCATGTTCATGCCCGATCAACAGCAGGGCGATGACGGCTGGAAGGCATTCCCAGCGCAGCGCAATCGCATCCTGGAGACCATTCGCTCCCACGCCATCAAAAACGTGGTGTTCGTCTCTGGCGATATTCACGGCTCCCTCACCTGCCAGCTGACCCACAGCAAAAGCCCGGAACTCATGGTGCACAGCATCGTGTCTTCACCACTGTGCAATACCAGGCTATTGCCATATGCCAATGCCCGCAGCCTCATCTTCGACCGCCCGCTGACAACGGTCGGCACAGGTGTTTACTCACCCCGGCTCATCAGCCGCGTCGTGAGTGAGGACAACTTCGCCTGCCTGACCATCGACGGCCAGCAGCTCAAGGTCGATTTCCATAACCGCAAAGGCCGGGTAATCGAGTCAGCGACCATTACGCTGACATAAAAATTAAAGGCTCAAATCCCTTGTCATCCGGCCTGTAGATATCTGCCGGCCGGCCGATAAACCCTCATAGCACTTAGCCTTTATGCTCACTTGTCAGCACCGTGAGCATGATGCAACCTTGCTGCAAACCACAGGAACAGAGTGGCCGCCCGTGCGTAATCAGCATTTGTGAAGCGAGTGCCTCAATGAAAAGCCAGCCCGATGCTGCCCCGCGTATGGCAGCCGAGGTCGTGACCCAGCTCCCCGTACCTTCCCGGCTCGGCATGCTGCGTTTCGAACGGCTGAACGAAGCCAGTTGGGCCTTGCTCTACCTCGACCCGCACTGCGAGCGCCAATTTGGCATACCGGCAGCAGAGCTGTGCGCGCTGATCGGCTCGCCCTACGCCAGCTTGATGGAGCCCCAGGCGCGCTATCGCCTGCACGATGCCATTGAGCACCAGCTGCGGGCCAGCCCCCACTACGTCGTGCATTACACCCTGCACACGGCCCGTGGACCGCTAAACCTGATGGAGCTGGGCGAGGCTTACAAACAGCACAACCGTCACCTGTTGCGCGGCTACCTCCTGGTGATTGAAGACATCGCGACCAACCCGTTGCCTGCCCCGGTGGCCGAGCTCGAAACCCAGAACAGCCGCCTGCAAATTGCCCTGGCGCTCAACCAGCGTACCCAGCAAGAACAGCTCCTGCACCTGGAGCGCGGACGGGCCCAGCAGGACCTGATCCTGCGCCTGGCCCGTCACAGGTACAGCCAGCACAACTCACTGCAAGAAGCCGCCGAGCTGATCACCCGCAGCGCCTGTGATATCTATCAGATCGACGCAGCCAGCCTGTGGAACCTTGAGGCCAATCAGCTACTGCCCGTGTCGGCCTTTCAGCGCGATACCCAGACCCACACTGCCCAGGCTGTCTTCGACGTCAGCCTGTTCCCCGACTACCTCGAAGCCCTGCACACCAGCCGCTCTATCGACGCGCAGAACGCCAGCCGCGACCCGCGCACCCGTGAGCTGGTCGCCAGCATGGGTCGACGCGAAGTCAATGCAATGCTCGATGCCAGTATCCGTATCGATGGTCAGGTGGTCGGCGTTCTGTGTCTCGAACAGATCGGCAAAACCCGTATCTGGCAGGCGGACGAAATTGCCTTTGCCGGCGAGCTGGCCGACCAGTTTGCCCAGGTCATCAACAACCACAAACGACGCACGGCCACCAACGCCCTGCACCTGTTCCAGCGTGCAGTGGAACAAAGCGCCAACGCCTTTTTGCTGGTCAACTGCAACGGCGTGGTGGAGTACGTGAACGCCAGTTTCACAGCCATCACCCAGTACAGCACCGAGGAAGTCCAGGGCCACAAGCTGTCAGAGCTGCCAGCGCTGGAAAACCTCAGCGAGTTACTCTTTGATGCCCACTCAAGCCTGAGCAAAGGCAATAGCTGGCAGGGCGAATTCAAAAGCCGGCGCAAAAATCTGGAGCCGTACTGGGGCCAGATGTCGATTTCCAAGGTGTATGGCGACAATCGGGAGCTGACCCACTACATCGGCATTTACGAAGACATCACCGATGCCAAACTGGCCCAGCAACGCATTGAGCGCCTGGCGTACACCGACAACCTGACCAACCTGGGCAATCGCCCGGCCTTTATCCGCAACCTCGACGAGCGTTTCGCCCGCAACAGCAGCACACCGGTCTGCCTGCTGCTGGTGGACATCGACAACTTCAAGCGCATCAATGACAGCCTCGGCCACCAGACCGGCGACAAGCTGCTGATCAGCCTGGCCCGCCGCCTGCGCAACAGCCTGAGCCCCGGCGACGGCCTGGCGCGCTTTGCCAGTAACGAATTCGCGGTATTGCTCGACGACACCGACCTGGCAAGCGGACAGCAAATTGCCAGTCAACTGCTGATGACTCTCGACAAGCCGATGTTCGTCGACAACCAGCTCATCAGCGTCACCGGCTCGGTGGGCGTTGCCTGCGCGCCCTTGCACGGGCGCGACCCGCAAACCCTGATGCGCAACGCAGGGCTCGCGCTGCACAAGGCCAAAGCCTGCGGCAAGCATCAGGTCCAGGTGTTTACTGAAGCGCTGAACGCCGAGGCCAGCTACAAGCTATTTGTCGAAAACAACCTGCGCCGTGCCCTGACGCAAAACGAACTCGAAGTGTTCTATCAGCCAAAGCTCTGCCTGCGCACCGGGCGACTTCTGGGCATGGAAGCCCTGCTGCGCTGGAACCATCCCAAAAACGGGATGATCCGCCCCGACCAGTTCATCAGCGTGGCCGAAGAAACCGGGCTGATTATCCCCATCGGCAAATGGGTCGCCCGCCAGGCCTGCCGCATGAGCAAGCAACTGAGCGTGGCCGGGCTGGGCAACCTGCAAGTGGCAATCAACGTCTCGCCCAAGCAGTTTTCGGACCCGGATCTGGTGGCATCGATTGCCAGCATCCTCAAGGAAGAGCGGCTACCGGCCACCCTGCTGGAGCTGGAACTGACCGAAGGATTGTTGCTGGAAGCCACCGACGACACCCGCCTGCAGCTCGACCAGTTGAAAAAACTCGGCCTGACCCTGGCCATGGACGATTTTGGCACCGGCTACTCTTCGCTCAGCTACTTGAAAAAATTCCCGATCGACATCATCAAGATCGACCGCAGCTTTATCAAAGACATCCCTGATAACCAGAACGACATGGAGATCACCTCTGCCGTGATCGCCATGGCCCACAACCTCAAGCTCAAAGTGGTTGCCGAGGGCATCGAAACCGCTGCACAGTTGGCATTCCTGCGCCGCCATCGCTGTGATGTGGGCCAGGGCTATCTGTTCGACCGCCCGATCCCCGGCAGCGAGTTGATAGAAAAGCTCAAACGCTACCCCCGTGGCCCCCTGGCCTGACAGCGCTGTAACACTAGGGCACACTACGGTCTGACTTCCTACACTCTGACTGAGAGGACTTGAAACATGGTCTTGCGCTCGGAAATCCTGGTGAATAAAAACGTGCTACCCACTAAAGAACAAGCCCTGCCGGGCCGCGACACCCACGTACAGCTGCCGGAAACCCACTACGTCACCGGCGAGCCGCTACTGGGCCCATTCACGAAAAATGTGGACTTTGCGATTTTTGGTCTGGGCTGCTTTTGGGGCGCAGAACGCAAGTTCTGGGAACGCGAGGGCGTGATCAGCACCGTTGCAGGCTACGCCGGCGGCTACACGCCGAACCCGACCTACGAAGAAGTCTGCTCGGGCCTGACCGGCCATACCGAAGTCGTGCTGGTGGTCTACGAACCAGAGGTCGTGAGCTACAAGCAATTGCTGGCAATGTTCTGGGAGCTGCATAACCCTACCCAGGGCATGCGCCAAGGCAACGACGTCGGCACCCAGTACCGCTCGGTGATCTACTGCACCTCGCCTGAGCAGCTGGAAGAGGCACTGGCCAGCAAGCAAGTGTTCCAGGCTGAACTGGACAAGGCTGGTCTGGGCACCATCACTACTGAAATCGACCAGGCGCCAACGGTCTATTTCGCCGAGGCGTACCACCAGCAATACCTGGCGAAAAACCCGCAAGGCTATTGCGGCATTGGCGGCACCGGCGTGACCTGCCCGATTTGATCGGTGGGAGCAGGCTTGCTCGCGATGGGTTCGACGCGGATGAAAGACCGCCTCGCCCGAATCGCGAGCAAGCCCGCTCCCGCATCAGCTTTCAGCTATTTTTCCGCGATCAACCACTCCATCTGCCAGCCACCCTGGGTTTGACCCAGTTTCTTGGCCAGCCACGGCAGCAGTTCACGCAGTTCCTCTTCCAGACCCCAAGGCGGATTGGCGATAGCCAGGCCCGAGCCATTGAGGCTGTTGGGGGTGTCCAGCGGGTGAACGAACAACTCAACCTGCAGCAACTTCGGCGCGCCTGAGCCCGCCAGGTCCTGATAAAAACGACGCAGTTGGCGCTTGTCCTTGATCGGATACCAGATAGCCACAACCGACTGACGCATACGGCTGATCGCATCTTTCAGCGATTCGGCGCAACGCTTCATTTCATCGAGTTTTTCAAACGGAGGGTCGATCAGCATCAATCCGCGCTTTTCAGCCACCGGCAGCAGCGCTCGCGGCACGTGCCAGCCTTCGCCCAAATGCACGGCTACCCGGCGATCGCCTTTCATGTTGTCTTTGAGCAACACGCCGTCTTCCGGATGCTTTTCGTTCAACAGCACACGGTCATTGGCACGAGTCAAACGCCGCGCCAGCTCAGGCGACCCCGGGTAATAGCGCAACTCGCCATCCGGGTTCATTTTATGCAGCACCTGCATGTAATCGTCAGTCACTGCAGGCAGGTTCTTCTGCCCCCACAACCGCGCGATACCTTCCAGATACTCGCCCGTACGATTGGCCTGGTCGCCCTTGAGGTCGTACAAACCAATACCGGCGTGGGTGTCCAGGTAAGCGAATGGCTGCTCTTTGCGCGACATCAAGGCGATGAGGCGGGTCAATACGATATGTTTGAGTACGTCGGCGTGGTTGCCGGCGTGGAAGGCGTGACGATAGTTCATGGTTGCTCCTGCGCAGGGGGCGAAGTTTACCTTGTACGCAGCGTAACGTCAGGTAGCGCACGGTTTTTCCGAGATACGGCAATCGCCGGTGGCGGCGCAAATAAAAACGGCCCGTCTCACCAGGAGACGGGCCGTTTCAGAACACCCTCAAGTCAGCGCAAGCGCTCGACCCGATCAGTGGTTCAGTTTGAAGTCTTTTTCAGCCGCATCGAAACGCTCAACCATGCCCTTGGTCGGGCCTTTGCCGGCGAGGCTCACCAGCAAAATGGCCAGGCTGGCCAGGATAAAGCCCGGGATGATTTCGTACAGACCGAACAGTGCGAAGTGCTTCCACACGATCACGGTGATGGCACCCACCAGAATACCGGCCAGTGCACCATTGCGAGTCATGCCTTTCCAGAGTACCGAGATCAGTACCACTGGGCCGAAAGCAGCACCAAAGCCTGCCCATGCGTAGCTCACCAGCCCCAGAACACGGTTTTCAGGGTTGGCGGCCAGTGCGATGGCGATCAGCGCAACAGCCAGAACCATCAGGCGTCCGACCCATACCAGCTCGATCTGCGAAGCATTTTTACGCAGGAAGGATTTGTAGAAGTCTTCGGTCAGGGCGCTGGAGCACACCAGCAACTGGCAGCTCAAGGTGCTCATGACGGCAGCCAGAATGGCCGACAGCAAGACACCGGCAATCCATGGGTTGAACAGCAGCTTGGCCAGCTCGATGAACACACGCTCAGGGTTTTCATTCACAGGACCCGCCACTTCCGGGTGCGCCGCGAAGTAAGCGATGCCGAAGAAGCCCACAGCCACGGTACCGGCCAGGCACAGGATCATCCAGGTCATGGAGATGCGACGTGCCTTGGCGATGGACTTGACCGAATCAGCGGCCATGAATCGCGCCAGGATGTGCGGCTGACCGAAGTAACCCAGACCCCAGCCCATCAGCGAGATGATGCCGATGAAGGACGTGCCCTTGAGCATGTCGAAGTTGCTTGGGTCCTGGGCTTCGATGGCCAGGAACGTGGTGTCCACGCCGCCAGTGGCCAGCAGCACGATGATTGGCGTCAGGATCAGCGCAAAGATCATCAGGGTGGCTTGAACGGTGTCCGTCCAGCTCACGGCCAGGAAACCGCCGATAAAGGTGTAAGCGATAGTCGCCGCAGCACCGGCCCACAGGGCTGTTTCGTACGACATGCCGAAGGTGCTTTCGAACAGGCGGGCACCGGCCACGATGCCGGAGGCACAGTAGATGGTGAAGAACACCAGGATCACGATGGCCGAGATAATCCGCAGCAAACCGCTTTTGTCTTCAAAACGGCTGGAGAAGTAGTCCGGCAGGGTCAACGCATCGCCGTTGTGCTCGGTCTGCACCCGCAGGCGACCGGCAACAAACAGCCAGTTCAGGTAAGCACCTGTCACCAGACCAATGGCGATCCAGCTTTCCGACAGGCCGGACATGTAGATTGCACCGGGCAAGCCCATCAACAACCAGCCGCTCATGTCGGAGGCACCAGCGGACAAGGCAGTTACAACGCTGCCCAGGCTACGGCCACCCAGAATGTAGTCGGAAAGGTTGTTGGTGGAGCGATAGGCCATCAGGCCGATCAGCACCATTGCTGCGATATAGATCACGAACGTGATCAGGGTTGGGTTGGTAATACTCATTGAATAAAGCCCTGGCATTGTTTTTATGTTTAGCGGCGGTCTGGCCGAACGCTCACAAACGTCCTGTCTGAGACGATTAACCTAGCCGCGCATTTATGACTGATGTTTCCCCAGGAAATCCATCAGCCGATGGAACCAAACTATGTAAGAGGTTGCACCTTAGCCGCGAATGCTATGCAACAAAGCAAATCAGGTGCAACCAGTTTCTGTCAGGCGAGTTGCACCTTGTCGCCTTTTCGTCTCAATTCGGTGTTTTTGCTCCTTTTCGGAGCAAAAACAGCGCAAAACCAAAGAAAAAGCACCAACCCGGCGCGCTCACTCCAGCCCATCAAGATTTTCCTGACGAAGCGTCGATCAATCCGCAAAAAAACGGGTTGCACTAGGTTGCACCTGTTTCAGCGCAGCGCTAATCTTGCCGCCAGCTGCTGCCACGCAAATGTGGCACCCATGAGGATAAAAATATGGCTACCACCACCCTTGGGGTCAAACTTGATGACCCTACCCGCGAGCGCCTCAAGGCCGCCGCGACCTCGATTGATCGCACGCCTCACTGGCTGATCAAGCAGGCAATCTTCAATTACCTGGAAAAACTCGAGGGTGGTGCAACCCTGACCGAGTTGAGCGGTATCCCTGGCGCCGCCAGCGATGACGCCGACGACGTGCACGCCGATCACGCGCATCAGTGCTTCCTGGAGTTTGCAGAAAGCATCCTGCCGCAGTCCGTATTGCGTGCCGCGATCACCTCCGCTTACCGCCGCCCGGAACCCGAAGTGGTCCCAATGCTGCTGGAGCAAGCGCGCCTGCCTGCACCGATGGCCGAAGCCACGCAAACCCTGGCCGCCTCGATTGCCGAAAAACTGCGCAATCAGAAGAGTGCCGGTGGTCGTGCCGGTATCGTGCAAGGCCTGCTGCAAGAATTCTCCCTGTCGTCCCAAGAAGGCGTGGCACTGATGTGCCTGGCCGAGGCGCTGCTGCGCATCCCGGACAAAGGCACCCGCGACGCCCTGATCCGCGACAAGATCAGCACCGGCAACTGGCACCCGCACCTGGGCAACAGCCCGTCGCTGTTCGTTAACGCTGCGACCTGGGGCCTGTTGCTGACCGGCAAGCTGGTATCGACGCACAACGAAGCAGGCCTCACCTCCTCCCTGAGCCGCATCATCGGCAAAAGCGGCGAGCCGATGATCCGCAAGGGCGTCGACATGGCCATGCGCCTGATGGGCGAGCAGTTTGTGACCGGCGAAACCATCGCCGAAGCCCTGGCCAACGCCACGCGTTTTGAAGCCAAGGGTTTCCGTTACTCCTACGACATGCTCGGCGAAGCGGCTCTGACCGAACATGACGCACAAAAGTACCTCGCGTCCTACGAGCAAGCCATCCACTCGATCGGCAAAGCCTCTCACGGTCGTGGCATTTACGAAGGCCCGGGCATCTCCATCAAGCTGTCGGCCCTGCACCCGCGTTACAGCCGCGCCCAGTACGAGCGCGTGATGGACGAGCTGTACCCGCGCCTGCTGTCGCTGACCTTGCTGGCCAAGAAGTACGACATCGGCCTGAACATCGATGCCGAAGAAGCCGACCGCCTGGAAATCTCCCTCGATCTGCTGGAACGCCTGTGCTTCGAGCCGCAACTGGCTGGCTGGAACGGCATCGGCTTCGTGATCCAGGCTTACCAGAAACGCTGCCCATACGTGATCGACTACGTGATTGACCTGGCTCGCCGCAGCCGTCATCGCCTGATGATCCGTCTGGTAAAAGGCGCGTACTGGGACAGCGAAATCAAGCGCGCCCAGGTCGAAGGCCTGGAAGGCTACCCGGTCTACACCCGCAAGGTGTACACCGACGTGTCCTACATCGCTTGCGCGAAAAAACTGCTGGCCGTACCCGAAGCCATCTACCCGCAGTTCGCCACCCACAACGCCCAAACGTTGTCGGCGATTTACCACATCGCAGGTCAGAACTACTACCCGGGCCAGTACGAATTCCAATGCCTGCACGGTATGGGCGAACCGCTCTACGAACAGGTTGTAGGTAAGATTTCCGAAGGCAAACTGAACCGTCCGTGCCGTGTGTACGCTCCGGTTGGTACCCACGAAACACTGCTGGCCTACCTCGTGCGCCGCTTGCTGGAAAACGGTGCGAACACCTCGTTCGTCAACCGCATCGCCGACCACACCATCGCGATCCACCAGTTGGTGGCCGACCCGGTGAGCCAGATCGAGCAGATGGCAACGGCGGAAGGCGGCTTCGGTTTGCCGCACCCGCGTATCCCGCTGCCGCGTGACCTTTACGGTAGCGAGCGCGCCAACTCCAGCGGCATCGACATGTCCAACGAGCACCGTTTGGCATCGCTGTCCTGTGCATTGCTGGCCACGGCCCACAACGACTGGAAAGCCGCACCGATGCTCGGTTGCGATTCCAGCAGCGAAGCACCTGCACCGGTACTCAACCCGGCCGATCTGCGTGACGTGGTCGGTTATGTGCAAGAAGCCACCATTGAAGATGCCGACAACGCCATCCAGTGCGCCCTGAGCGCCGCGCCGATCTGGCAGGCCACACCGCCCGCCGAGCGCGCTGCGATTCTGGAACGCGCCGCGGACCTGATGGAAGCCGAGATCCAGCCACTGATGGGCCTGCTGGCCCGTGAAGCCGGCAAGACCTTCGCCAACGCCATCGCCGAAGTGCGTGAAGCGGTCGACTTCCTGCGTTACTACGCAGTACAGGCCCGCAACGACTTCACCAACGATGCCCACCGCCCGCTGGGCCCGGTGGTCTGCATCAGCCCGTGGAACTTCCCGCTGGCCATTTTCAGCGGTCAAGTAGCTGCGGCATTGGCTGCCGGTAACCCGGTACTGGCCAAACCTGCCGAACAGACTCCGCTGGTTGCCGCTCAAGCAGTACGCATCCTGATCGAAGCCGGTATCCCGCAAGGCGTGCTGCAATTGCTGCCAGGTCGCGGCGAAACCGTGGGCGCGCGTCTGGTTGGCGACGATCGGGTCAAAGGCGTGATGTTCACCGGTTCCACCGAAGTTGCACGCTTGCTGCAACGCAACGTGGCAGGCCGCCTGGATGCTCAGGGCCGTCCTATCCCGCTGATCGCCGAAACCGGCGGCCAGAACGCCATGATCGTCGACTCCTCGGCACTGACCGAACAAGTGGTTATCGACGTGGTGTCCTCGGCCTTCGACAGCGCCGGTCAGCGTTGCTCGGCATTGCGCGTACTGTGCCTGCAGGAAGATTCTGCAGACCGCGTCATCGAAATGCTCAAAGGTGCCATGGCCGAATCGCGCATGGGTAACCCGGAACGTCTGAACGTAGACATTGGCCCGGTAATCGACGCCGAAGCCAAGGCCGGGATCGAGCAACACATCCAGGGTATGCGCGACAAGGGCCGCACCGTTTACCAGATGGCCATTGCCGACATCGAAGAATGCAAACGCGGCACCTTCGTCATGCCGACCCTGATTGAACTGGAAAGCTTCGATGAGCTGGAACGCGAAATCTTCGGTCCGGTCTTGCACGTGGTGCGCTACAAGCGCAAAGACATCGACCAGCTGATCGCACAGATCAACGCTTCGGGTTACGGCCTGACACTGGGCGTACACACCCGCATCGACGAAACCATTGCCAAAGTGGTCAACAACGTCAACGCCGGTAACGTCTACGTCAACCGCAACATCGTAGGTGCCGTGGTCGGCGTACAACCGTTCGGTGGCGAAGGCTTGTCGGGCACAGGCCCTAAAGCCGGTGGTCCGCTGTACATGTACCGCTTGCTGTCGACCCGTCCAAACAACGCCATCGAGCAGGCGTTTGCCAAGGTCGACACTGTCACCGCGCCAGACACTCAAGCCCGCGAAGCCATGAGCCAACCGCTCAATGCTCTGCAAGCCTGGGCGCAAAGCAACCAGCAAGCGGCGTTGGCCGAGCTGTGCAACGAATTCGCTGCCCACTCGCAAAGCGGCATCACCCGTTTACTGGCAGGCCCGACCGGCGAACGCAACAGCTACGCCATCCTGCCGCGCGAACACGTGCTGTGCCTGGCCGAAGTTGAAAGCGATCTGCTGACCCAACTGGCCGCCGTACTGGCCGTGGGCAGTTCGGCTGTACTGCCGGAAAGCGAACTGGCCAAAGCCTTGCTCGCCCGTCTGCCAAAAGAGGTGCAATCGCGCATCACGCTGGTGGCTGACTGGACCAAGGACGAAGTGATCTTCGACGCCGTCCTGCACCACGGCGACTGCGACCAGCTGCGTGACGTGTGCCAGCAAGTGGCCAAACGCGCTGGCGCCATCGTTGGCGTGCAGGGCCTGTCCCAGGGCGAAACCAACATCGCCCTGGAACGCCTTGTGATCGAGCGCGCCCTGAGCGTCAACACCGCTGCTGCTGGCGGTAACGCGAGCCTGATGACCATCGGCTGATGGTTTGATAGCGCAATAAAAAACCGGGCACCCACCAGGGTTGCCCGGTTTTTTTATGTCAAAAAATCAACCTTGGAGCATAAATACGGCATAAACAATGAGGCTCATGTACAGCACCCCGATAGCCATCCACACAATATTTGTACCGCTGAGCGCGCTATTGCAGCGGCCATTCGGGTCACCGCTCAATACATTGATTGCGCGCTGGGCCTCAACAAACATCCCGGCGCCGCAGGCAATCAATACCAGATTGGCATAAAGCACAAACACCGTATCCGTGGGCCGATTGAAAAACATGGACACCAGCACCGACAGCATGACCAGAAACATGATCAGCAAGCCTCTGGTCTCGGGGTGCCAGAAGTATGATCGGCCCTTCATGTCCAGGCCGTTCTGGACCTTCTCAAACAGGCAGAGAATAAAAAACGGCCAGAATACAGCGCGTATCAGCGGCGTGATCGGCGCCCCGGTCACTTCTTTGTAGGACGCCCAATTGCGGTACGACCAATAAAACATGTACCCGCCCGCCGTGAGCGCATACAGCAACAAAAACTTGCTGACGGAGACGACGTACAGCCCGTCCCGCTCGCCGTCAGACCGCGCCCTTTTATCCAACAACATACCGCCAGTAGCAGTTGAAGGGTTCATAACACGCCCATGCATATAGAGTGAGGGCGCAGTAGACACAATTTGCCCAATATAAAAATGCAGGAAAGGCCCGATACTTTTGTAAGAAAAAACCTTCATTGCGATTGTGCGGCCCCGGGCACGTGTAAGCCGTAATACATTGAAAACCTTTTTGACAGCCCGCCAATCGCGCAGGTTAGAATCGCTGGCACGCAGACTGCATGTTCCGTCTGCATCCTGTCTTTTGAGCTTCCTGGAGTACTGCCTTTGAATGCGACGACCATCAACAGCCTGTTCTTGATCGGCGCGTTGCTGGTAGGTGCGAGCATTCTGGTGAGTTCCCTGTCCTCGCGCCTGGGCATCCCGATTCTGGTCATCATCCTTGCGGTGGGCATGGCGGCGGGGGTCGATGGCGGCGGCATTATTTTTGACAACTACCCCACCGCCTACCTGGTAGGCAACCTGGCCCTGGCGGTAATTCTGCTCGACGGCGGCCTGCGCACGCGGGTCTCCAGCTTTCGCGTGGCATTATGGCCGGCGCTGTCCCTGGCCACGGTCGGGGTCATGATCACCACCGGGCTGACCGGATTGATGGCCGCCTGGCTGTTCAACCTCAACCTGATCCAGGGCCTGTTGATCGGTGCCATCGTCGGTTCCACCGATGCGGCAGCGGTGTTTTCGCTGCTCGGTGGCAAGGGCCTGAACGAACGGGTATCGGCCAGCCTTGAGATCGAGTCCGGTAGCAACGACCCGATGGCGGTGTTCCTCACCGTCACCCTGATCGACATGCTCGCCAGCGGCGAAACCGGCTTGCACTGGAGCCTGCTGCTCAATCTGCTGCGCGAATTCGGCATTGGCGGCGCGGTCGGTCTGGCCGGCGGCTGGTTGATGCTGCAAATGGTCAACCGCATCAACCTGGCCAACGGCCTGTATCCGATCCTGGTGATCGCAGGCGGTCTGGTGGTCTTTGCCCTGACCAACGCCCTGCACGGCAGCGGCTTCCTGGCGGTTTACCTGTGCGGCCTGGTGATCGGCAACAGCCCGATTCGCAGCCGTCACGGCATTTTGCACATGCTCGACGGCATGGCCTGGCTGGCACAAATCGGCATGTTTTTGGTGCTGGGCCTGCTGGTCACCCCACACGACTTGCTGCCCATCGCGATCCCGGCACTGGTATTGGCCCTGTGGATGATCCTGTTCGCCCGCCCGCTGTCAGTGATAGTGGGCCTGCTGCCCTTCAAGGCCTTCCACGGTCGCGAAAAGGCTTTTATTGCCTGGGTAGGCCTGCGCGGCGCGGTACCGATCATTCTGGCGGTTTTCCCGTTGATGGCCGGCCTGCCCAATGCACAACTGTATTTCAACCTGGCGTTCTTTATCGTGCTGGTGTCCCTGCTGGTGCAAGGCACCAGCCTGCCGTGGGTCGCCAAGTTACTGAAAGTCACGGTACCGCCGGACCTGGCGCCGATCTCCCGCGCAGCGCTGGAAGTCCACGTCACCAGCGAATGGGAACTCTTTGTGTATCGCCTCGACGCACAAAACTGGTGCATCGGCGCAGCCTTGCGTGAACTGAAAATGCCCGAAGGCACCCGCATCGCAGCCCTGTTCCGCGACCAGAAACTGCTCCATCCGTCGGGTAGTACCACCCTCGAAATCGGTGATTTGCTCTGCGTGATCGGCCACGAACACAACCTGCCTGCCCTGGGCAAACTGTTCAGCCAGCCACCGAGCCGTGGTCTGGACCTGCGTTTCTTCGGCGACTTTGTGCTCGAAGGCGACGCCCAGCTGGGCGCGGTCTCGGCGCTGTATGGCCTGAAGCTGGAGGGCATCGACCCCAATACCCCGCTCAGCAGCTTTATTGCACACAAGGTGGGCGGCGCACCGGTGGTCGGTGACCAGGTGGAGTGGAACAACACCATTTGGACTGTCGCCGTGATGGACGGGAACAAGATAGCCAAAGTGGGCGTCAGATTCCCCGAAGGAAGTGCACCGGGGCCCGGGCTGTTCCTCTAAACTCCAACTTTCCGTCTCTTGTCTGACCGGTATCTATGCCAACTCTGCGCACGTTCTTCGCAACAGTCCTGCTCGGCCTGAGCCTTTGTGTCGGCACGCTCCACGCTGCCGAACCACCCACCACCGAGGCCGTGCAGCAAAGTCTGGACAAAATTGCTGACCGCAAGCTTCCGGACGCTGACCAAAAAGCCTTGCAGTCGGTGCTCCAGCAGACCCTCACCCTGCTGGACAACAAGGCCGATTACGAACAGCGCCTGAACGACGTCAAGCAGCAGCTCGCCAATGCGCCGCGCCAGACCGTCGACAACCAGCGTGAGCTGTCACGGCTCAAGGCCAGCAAGGTCTTGCCCATGGCGCAGCGTTACAGCGACCTGTCTGTGCCGCAGCTGGAGCAAATGCTCGCAGAGCGCACGACACAACAGGGCGAACTGCAAAAAGCCCTGGCCATTGCCAACAGCCAGAGCATTGCCGCACAGACCCGGCCAGAGCGGGCTCAAGCCGAAATCAGCAACAGCCAGACGCGCATCCAGCAGATCAACAACATCCTGAAAACAGGGCGCGACAATGGCAAATTGCTCACCGCCGACCAGCGTAACCAGCTCAATGCCGAAGCCGCCTCACTCGCCGCGCTGATCGCCCTGCGCCGTCAGGAACTGGCCGGCAACAGCCTGCTGCAAGACCTCAGTGGCAGCCAGCACGACCTGCTGCTGGAAAAAACCACGCGCCAGGACAAGGAAATCCAGGAGCTGCAAACCCTGATCAACCAGAAGCGTCTGGCGCAGTCGCAGCAGACCGTGACCGAGCAATCGATCGAGGCGAAAAAATCCGGCAGCAGCAGCCTGCTGGCGACCGAAAGCGCGATCAACCTCAAGCTCTCCGACTACCTGTTGCGCAGCACTGACCGCCTCAACGAAGTTACCCAGCAAAACCTTGAAACCAAGCAGCAACTGGACAACGTCACCCAAAGTGATCAGGCGCTGGACGAGCAAATCAACGTGCTCAAGGGCAGTCTGCTGCTGTCCAAGATCCTCTACAAACAGAAACAGGCTCTGCCGCGTCTGCAAAAAATGGACAAAAACCTGGCAGACGAAATCGCCGATATCCGTCTGTACCAGTTTGAGATCAACCAGCAACGCGAGATGATCAGCAACCCGACAAGCTACGTCGACAACCTGCTTTCAACCCAGCCCCCCGATCAAGTCACCCCGCAACTGCGTAAAACCCTGCTTGAACTGGTCAACACCCGCAGCGACCTGCTGGACCGCTTGAACCGCGAATTAAGCGCGGTACTCAACGAATCCATCACGCTGCAACTGAACCAGAAGCAACTGCTCAGCACCGCCCAAAGCCTGCGCGCCACGCTGGACGAGCAGATGTTCTGGATCCCCAGCAACAAGCCGCTGGATCTGGAATGGCTGGAAACAGCCCCCAGCCAGCTTGAGCAACAAATCACCACCCTGCCCTGGGGCTCCAGCGTCACCGAGCTGGCAGAAGGCCTGGTGGAGCGGCCACTTTTGTTCCTGCCGTTCTTGCTGGTAGTTGTGGCCCTGCTCTGGAAGCGCAAATACCTCTACGGCAAATTGAACAAAATCCATCAGGACATTGGCCACTTCAAGCGCGACAGCCAATGGCACACGCCTCTGGCGATTCTGATCAACATTCTGCTGGCCATGCCCCTGTCGCTGGCCCTGGCACTGTGCGGGTATGCCCTGCAGACCGATGCCCGGGGCATGAACGTCAACACGGGCGCAGCCTTGATCCAAATGGCTGAAGCCTGGCTGGTGTTCTACACCGCATACCGGATCCTGGCGCCGGGTGGCGTAGCCGAACTGCATTTCCGCTGGGAGAAACCGCTGGTTGAGTTCCTGCAAAACTGGATTCGCAAGCTCGGCTTTGTGGTCCTGGCCCTGGTGGCCGTGGTTGCGTTTGCCGAGCAGCAACCTGCAGCGCTGGCAGACGATGTACTGGGCATCCTCGTGGTACTGAGCTGTTACGCCGCCATGGCCTGGCTGCTGTGCCGCCTGCTGCTCAACGATTTCGAGACCGCGACCAAAGCCTACCGCCTGCGCAAGTTGCTCGGTTTTGCCTTTGCCCTGCTGCCGCTGGCACTGTTTGTTGCCGTCTGTTTTGGCTACTACTACACCGCGCTCAAACTCAGCGACCGCCTGATCAACACCCTCTACCTGCTGATGTTCTGGCTGGTGGTAGAAGCGGCCTTTGTACGCGGCCTGGCGGTCGCGGCACGGCGCCTGGCCTATCAACGCGCACTGGCCAAGCGTCAGGCAGCCAAGGAAGCAGGCGAAGGCAACGACGCCATTATCGAAGAACCTACGCTGGACATCGAACAGGTCAACCAACAGTCGTTGCGCCTGATACGTCTGGCCTTGCTCGCGTGCTTTGTCGGCGTGCTGTATTGGGTGTGGGCTGACCTGATCTCGGTATTCTCCTACCTGGACAACATCACCCTGTACGAATACACCAGCGGCAGCGGTGCCAACATGAGCATGGTGCCCATCAGCATCGGCGACGTGATCGGTGCGCTGGTCATCATCGGCATCAGTATCGCGCTGGCGCGCAACCTGCCCGGGCTGCTGGAGGTTCTGGTGCTGTCGCGCCTTGATCTGGGCCAGGGCAGCGCCTACGCCACCACCACCTTGCTGACCTACGTGATCATCGGCATCGGCTTTGTCTCGACCCTGTCGACCCTCGGCGTGAGCTGGGACAAGCTGCAATGGCTGGTGGCCGCCCTCTCCGTGGGCCTGGGCTTCGGGATGCAGGAAATCTTCGCCAACTTCATCTCAGGGATCATGATCCTGTTCGAGCGCCCGGTACGTATTGGCGACACCATCACCATCGGCAACCTGTCGGGCACCGTAAGCAAGATCCGCATCCGTGCGACCACCATCACCGACTTTGACCGCAAGGACATCATTGTCCCGAACAAAACCTTCATCACCGGGCAACTGATCAACTGGTCACTGACCGACACCATCACCCGTGTCACCCTCAAGCTGGGCGTGGACTACGGTTCTGACCTGGACCTGGTGAAAAGCCTGCTGCTCAAGGCTGCTCAAGAAAACCCGCGAGTACTCAAAGACCCTGAGCCCCACGTGTACTTCCTCAATTTCGGCGCCAGCACCCTGGACCACGAACTGCGCATGCACGTACGCGACCTGGGCGACCGTAACCCGGTCATTGACGAAGTGAACCGCTTCATCAATCGCGAGTTCAAGAACCACCAGATCAACATCTCGTTCCAGCAGATGGAGGTGTACCTCAAGAACTTGCAGGGCCAGGAATACAAGCTTGTGCCCGTCGGACCGGAAGTCCCGCCAGAACCCGCGCAGCCGCCGCAAAAACCGCAGCTGGGCAAACTCGACTGATGCCCCCCCCTGCGGGAGCGGGCTTGCTCGCGATAGGATCAACGCGATGTATCTGAAATCCCGCGTCGTCTGCATCGCGAGCAAGCCCGCTCCCACATTAGAAATGCTTTTACTGGAGACGGTCATTGAAAGCCCTCGACGAACTGACCTTCGATAACCGTTTTGCCCGGCTGGGAGACGCGTTTTCCACCCACGTGCTGCCCGAGCCTGTCGATGCGCCGCGCGTGGTGGTTGCCAGCGACGCCGCCATGGCGTTGCTCGACCTCGACCCGGCCGTGGCCCAGGACCCGGTATTCGCCCAACTCTTTGGTGGCCACACCCTGTGGGCCGACGCCGAACCTCGTGCCATGGTCTATTCCGGCCATCAGTTCGGTTCCTACAACCCGCAACTGGGCGATGGCCGCGGGCTGTTGCTGGGCGAGGTCTATAACGACGCCGGCGAGCATTGGGACTTGCACCTCAAGGGCGCCGGCATGACGCCCTACTCGCGCATGGGCGATGGCCGTGCCGTGCTGCGCTCATCGATCCGCGAGTTTCTCGCCTCCGAGGCGCTACATGCGCTGGGCATCCCCAGCAGCCGTGCCCTGTGCGTGATCGGCTCCGACACCCCGGTGTGGCGCGAGACCCAGGAACGCGCCGCCATGGTCCTGCGCCTGGCGCCCAGCCATGTACGTTTCGGGCATTTCGAGTACTTCTACTACACCAAGCGTCCCGAGCAGCAAAAGCAGCTGGGCGAGCACGTGCTGGCAATGCACTTTGCCCAGTGCCTGGAACAGCCGGAACCGTATCTGGCGATGTTCCGCGAGATTGTTGAGCGTAACGCCGAGCTGATCGCCAAGTGGCAGGCCTACGGCTTTTGCCACGGTGTGATGAACACCGACAACATGTCGATTCTGGGCATCACTTTCGACTTTGGCCCGTTCGCCTTCCTCGACGACTTCGACGCCAACTTCATCTGCAACCACTCCGACCACGAAGGGCGTTACTCCTTCAGCAACCAGGTGCCCATCGGCCAGTGGAACCTGAGCGCACTGGCCCAGGCATTAACGCCGTTTATCAGCGTAGAAGCCCTGCGCGAAACCCTGGGGCTGTTTTTGCCGCTGTACCAGGCGCACTACACCGACCTGATGCGCCGCCGACTGGGCCTGACCACCGCCGAAGACGGTGATCAACATTTAATCGAAACACTGTTGCAGCGGATGCAAGGCAGCAGCATCGACTACACCCTGTTCTTCCGCCGCCTGGGGGACTTACCCGCAGAGCAGGCTGTAGCGCAGTTGCGTGACGAATTTGTCGACCTCAAGGGCTTCGATGAATGGGCTGCGCAGTACGTTGCCCGGGTCGCCCGCGAAGGCCTGGGTGATGAAAGCGCCCGCCGCGAGCGCATGCATGGGGTAAACCCGCTGTACATCCTGCGCAACTATTTGGCGCAAAAGGCCATTACTGCAGCTGAAGCCGGGGATTACAGCGAAGTGCAGCGCCTGCATAAGGTACTGACCCAGCCGTTTACCGAGCAAGCGGGCATGGAAAGCTATGCCCGGCGCCCGCCGGAATGGGGCAAGCATCTGGAAATCAGCTGTTCGTCGTGAGGCGCCTGCAGCCGCTGCCGCAAGCTGCGATGGGCTGCGCAGCGGCCGCGTTTTTTTGAAGGCCCTTCGACCCGTATCGAAGCCTTCGGCAGCGGCTAGAGTTTTGAGTCTGCCCCCTGTGGGAGCCGGGCTTGCCCGCGATAGCATCGCCTCAATCTGACAGTAAAACGCTGTTACCTGTATCGCCACCGCACTAGGCGCGTAAAGCCTCAGAGAAACATATCCACAGGCACTTTGAAGTGATCTGCCAGCCAGCGAATCTGACGCACGTTAAGTTGACGTTTGCCGCTGAGGATTTCGGATACCACCGACTGGGTGCCCACACCCGGCAAATTCGTTTTTCGGTTTGCGCAGCAGAGGCTCCACGAATGTCCAGTGCTCTGCTGCCTGTGCGATCAATGCATTCATTGTAGTTAGCCCTTCCATTTGCCCTTGTCATCGTCGCGGTGATCGAGCACATGACGGATGTAGAGGCGCTGAACCCGATAACGCCGCTCTGACCAATGGCGCTGTTGCTGTCTCGCTTCAAAGCCTGGATAAGGGCTGCACAAGCGGCTCAGCACGGTATGAGCAAATACGCCGCCTCGGCGCCCGCATAACCAAATCGCATATAAACCTGCGCAAACGGTCTTAGACGAACTAAGCCGCCCTGATTATGGTGACGCCCGCGCGGCGGCTCTGGCTTGCCCGATACCTCATACGAGATTCGTTGTTTAAGGAACACCCATGTCCTGGGACTCGCTGCCCCTGCTGTTTGTTGCCGCTTTGCTGGTGTGGTTGCTGGTGTCGTTCGTGCGCGAAAAATGGAGCGCCGATGTGGTCGCCGCCATTGCCGTCGCCGCCCTGCTGGTCACGCAAATCCTCACGCCCCACGAAGTGTTGAGCGTACTCAGCAACTCGGCCCCCGCCACGATTGCCTGCATGTTTGTGCTCTCGGCGGCGCTGGAGCGCACCGGCTGTATCGATGCGCTGGGCAACTGGCTGGGCAATCTGGTGGGCGACAAACCGCTGCGGGTTCTCGGCGGGCTGATGATTACCGCGCTGGTCATCTCGGCGTTCCTGAACAACACCCCCGTGGTGGCCATTTTGACGCCTGTGGCGATTGCACTGGCCAAGCGTGCCCACAGCTCACCGTCCAAATTGCTGATCCCGCTGTCTTACGCCACGGTACTGGGCGGAATGCTGACGATGATCGGCACCTCGACCAATATTCTGGTGGACGGGGTTGCACGCAAAGCAGGGCTCGCGCCCTTCGGCATGTTCGAGATCACCCAGGCCGGTCTGATGTTTGCCGCCGTGGGTTTTGTGTACCTGATGATCTTCAGCAACCGCCTGCTGCCGGACCGCGACAGCCTGTCCAAGCAACTGCGCCCGGAGCTGACGCGCACGTTCATGAGCGAATTGCTGGTACCCCACGACTCGCCCGTCATCGGCAAAACCCTGGCCGAAGCCGACCTGAATGGCGGCAGCGGTCTGCAAGTCCTGAAAATTTTCCGTGACGAGCAAGAGCTCTCCACGCCTGAGCCCACCACCCAACTGCGCAGCGGTGACCGTCTGGTGCTGCACGGACAAGTACAGAATGTGGTGGAACTGCGCGAAAGCGGCGTACTGGCCTTCAACCGTGGCGATGCGTTCGAAACCATCAGCAACCACGACGTAATCCTGGCTGAAGCCATCGTGGGCCGTAACTCCCGCTACAGCCACCGCCCCATGCGCGACCTCGACCTGACGGCGCGGTACGGCATTGCGGTGCTCGCGGTGCATCGCCAGGACGAGAACATTCAAGGCAACCTCGACGACCTGCATCTGCAATTTGGGGATGTGATTCTGGTTGAAGGCACGCCGACACAAATTCGTCGTTTCGCCGAAAATGGCGACCTGATCAGCCTCAATACCGTGCTGGAGCGCGCCTATCGCCGCGACAAGGCACCGATTGCGATTATTTCCACACTGGCGGTGATGATCCTCGCGGCGCTGGAGGTCATGCCCATCGAAGGGCTCGCGCTGATCGCCGCCGTGACGGTGGTCGCCACCCGCTGCCTGGATGTGCAGGACGCTTATAAAGCCGTGGACTGGAAAATTCTCAGCCTGATTTTCGGCATGCTGGCCATCAGTATTGCGATGGAAAAAGTCGGCCTGATCAATCTGGTGGTCAACCAGACCATGGCCGCGATCCCCAATGCCGGCCCGCTGCTGATGCTGGGGTTTATCTATTTGCTGACCAGCATCCTCACCGAGATCCTTTCCAACAATGCCGTGGCGGTATTGCTGACACCGATAGCCATTGGTGTAGCCCAACAGTTGGGCGTCGACCCGCGGCCCTTCGTCGTCGCCGTGATGTTCGCCGCCAGCGCCAGTTTCGCCACGCCGATCGGCTACCAGACCAACACTTTCGTGTATAACGCGGGCGGCTATAAGTTCAGCGACTTCATGCGCATCGGCATCCCGTTGAATGTACTGATGCTGATCGTGGCCATGCTGGTGATTCCGTGGATTTGGCCGCTGAGGTCAGTGGCGGGTTGAGCAATCATCTGCTGAACTGCACGCTCATGCGCAAACCCCTTGTGGAGAACTCCTGATGACCGAACCGCTGCTGATCCCCTGCCCCCACTGCAACGGCCTTAACCGTATCCCTGCCGGGCGTCTCGGCGAGCACCCCAAATGCGGGCGCTGCAAGAATGAAGTGCTGTTGGGCAAACCCTTCGATTTGAAACAGACCGACTACGCCAGCCAGATCAAGGGCGACCTGCCGCTGCTGGTGGACGTATGGGCCGAGTGGTGCGGGCCGTGCAAGGCCTTTGCCCCGGTGTTTGAACAAGCCGCCAGCCAACTGGCCGGCAAGTGCCGACTGGCCAAGCTCGACAGTGAAGCCAATCAGCAGTTGGCCGGGCAATTGGGCATTCGCTCGATCCCCAGCCTGATCCTGTTCAAAAACGGCCAGGAAGTCGCTCGCCAGAGTGGTGCCTTGCCTTTGCAGCAACTCACCGCCTGGCTGCGCAGCCAGGGCATCAGTGCTTAAGCGTTCTGATCCAGATAGTCGTGCAACTCTACAAACTGCTGGGTCAGCTTGTGTCGCGGGTCGAAGTGAATCAAAGGCTGACAGGCCTGATGCGACTCGCGCATGCGCACTGAGCTGCTGAGGTACATCGGCAGCACAGGCAACCCTTCCGCAATCAGCTCATCGAGCATCTGCTGGGGCAAGCTGGCCCGGGCCTGGAACTGATTGACCACGATGCCTTCAACCAGCAAGCCTTCGTTATGGTCTTCTCTCAGGTCATCGATTTCAGATAACAGACCATATAGCGCCTGACGCGAAAAACTGTCGCAATCAAATGGGATCAACACCCGATCACATGCGATCAACGCCGATACTGCATAAAAATTCAATGCGGGCGGGGTATCGACATAAATACGGTCATAGTCTTGGGCCAACTCATCAAACAGCTTTCGCAGCTTGTTGATCTTGTGCTTGGCCTCAAGTTTTGGCTGCAAATCGGCCAGTTCGCCCGTGGCGGTAACAACATGCAAGTTTTCGAAGGGTGTTTCGTAAATATCAACACGATTTTTCTTCGAGCCAACCCCGGCGGACAAGCTGTGTTTGAAGAAGTCGGCAATACCCATCGGGATATCGTCACCGGTCAGTCCGGTCAGGTATTGAGTCGAGTTGGCCTGAGCATCCAGATCCACCAACAACGTGCGATACCCTTCGCTGGCACTGACTGCAGCCAGGTTACACGCGATGCTGGACTTGCCCACACCGCCTTTTTGGTTGAACACCACGCGACGCATTTCAAAACCTCCGTGTACCAGTGAGTATCCGAGTGTAGATGCCCTTTACGCGGCTTAGCTACCTTGCTACGAAACGACTTACACCTATATTGCGTTTATCCACAAATGCGAACGAACATCTCTCCCTACCGCTACGCATTAAGCCTATTCTTTTCGGATAACAGGAAAACCATACTTAAAGTGTAAGCATTATTTGCTACGAACTAACTGCACCGGGATAATGCCGCCATTCTGTATTAGGTGCGGCGTCGATCGGCGCCCACTTTCGCATCAAGGAAGCCTGCAAGGGCGGGATGAAACTCCAGTGATCAATTTCAATATCGCCGCGTGGCGCGCTTGGGCTCCGGGCCTCGACAGCGTGGCCGATTGGCAGGCCTGGAGCCAGCACCCCCGCGTACTTGACGCCAGCAGTGCCGCTCCCGACGTCTCGTTTTTACCCGCCATGCAACGGCGTCGTCTCAGCCGCCTGGCGCGCATGGCCTTCAGCGTCGGCTGGCCACTGGCCAAAGGCTACGAAACGCTACCACTGGTGTTTGCCTCGCGCCACGGCGAAACCCCGCGCACGTTCGACATCCTCAGCGACCTCGCTGCCGGTCAGCCCTTGTCTCCTACACAGTTCAGCCTCTCGGTGCATAACGCGGTCATTGGGCTGTGGTCAATCATGCGCGGCGAGACCAGCGAAATGACCGCCCTTGCCGCCGCCGGTGATGGCCTGGAGCACGGTCTGATCGAGGCCTGCGCCTTGCTGAATGAAGGCGCGCCCGCTGTGCTGCTGATCATCACCGAAGAGCAACCACCACAAGCCTATGCGCAATGGATTGATGATGTGCCCTTCCCTTATGCCGTGGGCCTGCTGCTGACACCCGGCAAGCAATGGCAGATTTCCCTCGCAAGCAACGCAACAGGCATCGGGCAGGCCCCGTGGCCTCATAGCCTGAACTTGTTGCGCCACCTGTTTGATCAGCAGACGTCATTCCAGCACGTCTGGAAAAAACGCGTTTGGAACTGGCAACGCAACCCGTGAGCGCTCGCCGCGATGCCTATCTGTGGCGCCTGGTCGCCACGGCCATCAGCTTTGCACTCTTCGGCCTCGGGGGCCTGTGCCTGCGAGCGGTGATTTTCCCGGTGCTCAGTTGCCTGCCAGGGGACGCCGCTCGTCACCGCGAACGCGCACGTACGACCATCAGTCGGCTCTTCTGGCTGTTTATCCGCACAATGGCCCGCATGGGGGTGCTGACCTATGACGTGCAAGGTGCCGAACGGCTCGGTCGTCCGGGCCAGATGATCATTGCCAACCACCCGTCGCTTATCGACGTGGTTTTTTTGATCGGCCTGGTGAGAAACGCCAATTGCGTGGTCAAACAGAGCCTTTGGCAAAACCCGTTTACCCGAAGCCCTGTGCGTGCCGCGCAGTACATCAGCAATGATGGCAGCGTCGACATGCTCGATAACGCCTCAGATGCGTTGCAGCAAGGCCAGACCCTGATCATTTTCCCGGAAGGCACCCGCACGCAACCTGGCCTGGCACCCGCCTTTCATCGCGGCGCCGCCGCGATAGCATTGCGGGGTGCGAAGATCATCACGCCGGTGGTGATCAAGGTCAGCCCCACCACGCTGACCAAAGCCGAGCCCTGGTACCGCATACCCCATCGGCGCGTGCACTTCAGTTTTCGGGTGGGGGCCGATATAGATCCAGACACCTTTATCGCGCGTGGCCCGCCGCCTAAAGCCTCGCGCCTGCTCAATGACTTCGTGCATGACTACTTTATTAAGGAGCTCGCCACAGATGAGCGATCTGAAAAGCGACATTAAACAACTGATCATCGATGCCCTGGGCCTCGAAGACATCAGCGTCAGCGACATCGGCGACGAGCAAACCCTGTTTGGCGAAGGCCTGGGGCTGGACTCGGTCGACGCGCTTGAGCTGGGCCTGGCGATTCAAAAAACCTACGGCATCAAAATAGACGCCGACGCCAAAGACACCCGCAATCACTTTTCCAACGTGGCCAGCCTTGCGGCTTTTGTCACGGCCAAACAGGCAGCCTGAGACCGAACCATGCAAACCCGTGACGACATTTTCAATACCCTGCGCGACGCTCTGGTCGAACTTTTCGAACTGGAACCGGAGCGCGTCACCCTGGACGCCAACCTGTATCAGGACCTGGAAATCGACAGCATCGACGCCGTCGACCTGATCGACCACATCAAACGCAAAACCGGCAAAAGAATCGCTGCTGAAGAGTTCAAATCGGTACGCACCGTAAACGACGTGGTCGAGGCGGTTTACCGCCTGGTTCACGCTGACGCATGAGTCGACTGATTGGCCTTGGCCTGCTGCTGGCTGGCCTGCTGTACCCCTTCGCGGTGTATTTCGGCATGGCGCATTTCGCCCCGTGGCAGTTCGCATTGCTGCTTGGCAGCCTGTGGCTGGCCCGCGCCCTGACCGGCAAGCGACGCCCCGGCAGTGTGTGGATGGCGGCAGTCGCACTGGTGTTCTGCGGCTTGCTGGCGCTGTTCAACAGCCCGGCACTGTTGCGCTGGTACCCGGTACTGATCAGCACGTTCATGCTCTGCCTGTTCGGTCTGAGCCTGAAGTTCGGACCACCGATGATCGAACGCATGGCACGCTTGCGCGAGCCGGTGTTACCCGAGATCGCAATTGTTTACACGCGGCAGGTCACCAAAGTCTGGTGCCTGTTTTTTATGCTCAACGGGTTAGTCGCAGCCAGTCTGACGCTGTGGGCGCCGTTGAGTTGGTGGACGTTGTACAACGGCCTTATCGCCTACGGGCTGATGGGGCTGCTGTTTGCCATTGAATGGCTGATACGACAAAAGGTAAGAGGCCGGGCATGAACTGGATAAAACTTGAGCAGCTATTGCTCAAGGGACACGCAGAGCGCCGGGTCACGGTAGACCCCGCGCTGAACCACGACACTCTCTGTAAACAGGCCCTGCGCCTGGCTGGCGGGCTGCAACAGCGCGGCGTGAAGCACATTGCCGTGCACCTTGAAGACGCCGCCGAACTGGCCGTGGCTTTACTCGGTGCGTGGCGGGCCGGGGTCGGCGTGCTGTTGCCCGCCGACTTGCAAGCGCAAACCCGTCAGCGCTGGGATTCCCGGGTTGACCTGTGGATAACTCAAAGCGACGAATTGCAGGGTTTATACGCTGACGCACTGCCTGCTGCAGAGCTGGATCTGGACCTGTGCCAGCTCAGCCTGTGCACCTCGGGCTCCAGCGGCGAACCCAAGCGAATCGACAAAAACCTGCGCCAGATGACCAACGAAGTCCAGGCCCTGGAACAGTTGTGGGGCGCAGATTTGGGCGATGCCTGCATCATCGCCAGCGTGGCGGCACAGCATATTTATGGCTTGTTGTTCCGCGTGCTGTGGCCCTTGTGCGCAGGCCGCACCTTTGTGCGCAAGCAGTTGGCATACCCTGAAGACATGCAGCGCGCCAGCCGCGAGCACCCGTCATTCGCTTGGGTCGCCAGCCCGGCCCTGCTCAAGCGCATGACCGACAACCTCGACTGGCCCGCCTTAAGCCCGGTACGCCGGGTGTTTTCGTCGGGCGGTGCTTTGCCTGAAGAGGCGGCACAAGCGTTGTTCGAGCGCTTGGGCCAGTGGCCGACCGAAATCCTTGGCAGCTCGGAAACCGGTGGTATCGCATGGCGTCAGGGCCAACACCTGTGGCAACCCTTTGCCGATGTGCACCTGAGCCAGAGCGAAGACGGCGCCCTGATCATCGCCTCGGCGTACTTGCCCGCGGGCCATCTCGAACACACGGCTGATGCGGCCCGCATCGAGGCCGATGGCCGTTTCGAGTTGCTTGGGCGTCTGGATCGCATCGTCAAACTGGAAGAAAAACGCATCTCCCTGCCAATGCTGGAACACGCACTGGTGAACCACGACTGGGTGGCTGAAGCCCGCCTGGGCGTGGTCAATGAAAACCGCGCCTCGCTGGGCGCCTTGCTGGTGCTCAGTGACAGCGGCCTGTTTGCCTTGCGCGAACACGGCCGTCGCGCCCTGACCCAAACCCTGCGCCAGCACTTGAGCCAGCACTGCGAAGCGCTGGCCTTGCCGCGCCGCTGGCGTTTGCTGCGCCAGTTGCCGCTCAACAGCCAGGGCAAACTGCCACAGGCACAGGTCGATGCGTTGTTACTGGCCCCACGCCCCAAGTTGCCAGAAGTGCTGAGCCAGGCCCGAACCGATGAGCAATGGACACTCAACCTCTCTATCCCCCCGGATCTGGCGTACTTCAGTGGCCACTTTCCCAAAACCCCGGTACTGCCGGGCGTAGTGCAAGTGGAATGGGCAATGATGCTGAGCCAGCAACTGCTCGACCTGCCGCCGCGTTTTGCAGGGATGGAAGTGCTCAAATTCCAGCAACTGGTACGCCCCGGCGACACCGTCGAACTGACCCTGCGTTTTGACCCTGTCCGCAGCAAATTGCACTTCGCCTACCGCAACGCCACGGCGCCGTGCTCCAGTGGCCGCATCGTGCTGGAGCCAGCCCATGCATAACCCCATCATCTTCTGTGGGAGCGGGCTTGCTCGCGATGGCATCACCGCGTTGTTTCTGACACTCCGAAGCCTCTGCGACAGGGCCCGTCCCCATGCATAACCCTTGTGCCGTGATCCCGGTCTACAACCACGAAACGGCCGTGCCTGCCGTGGTTGACGCCCTGCTCGCCGCCGGTTTGCCTTGCGTGCTGGTCGACGACGCCAGCAGCCCCGCGTGCAGTGCCGTTCTCGAACAGCTTGCCGAGGGCGAGAACATCTTCCTCATCCGTCTTGCCATCAATCAGGGCAAGGGCGGCGCGGTCATGGCGGGCCTGCGTGAGGCGGCGAGACTGGGCTTTACCCACGCCCTGCAAGTGGATGCCGACGGCCAGCACGATCTGCGCGACGTGGCGACCTTCATCCAGGTTTCGCAACACAATCCCCAAGCGCTGATCTGCGGTTATCCACAGTACGACGCCAGCGTGCCCAAGGGCCGTTTGTATGCCCGTTACCTGACCCACGTGTGGGTGTGGATCAACAGCCTGTCACTGCAAATCCCGGATTCAATGTGCGGCTTTCGGGTGTATCCGCTGGCGCCGACACTGGCGTTGATCAACTCGGTCAAACTGGGCAAACGCATGGATTTCGACCCCGAAATCCTTGTGCGCCTGGCCTGGCGCAATCAGCCCATGCGCTGGCTGCCGACCAAGGTTCACTACCCTCAGGACGGCCTGTCGCACTTTCGCCTGTTCCACGACAACGTGCTGATCTCCTGTATGCACACCAAACTGTTTTTCGGCATGTTGTTGCGCTTGCCAGGCATCCTCTGGAGGCGCTGCAGAGCATGAGCGAACCTCAAAAACATTGGGCTGACCACAAGGAGCGCGGCAGTTTCCGGCTGATGAAGCTCACCGCGTTCGGCGTCAAACTGCTGGGTCGACGTCTGCTCAGCCCGGTGCTGTACGCCATCGTGCTGTACTTCTTTTTATTCGGTGGCCGCGCCCGGCGCAGCATCTGGCAATACCAGCAGCGACTGGCCGACTGGAGCGGGCAAAGCGACCTGCGCCCCACCCGCCGCAGGGTGTTCGGGCAGTTCATGGCGTTTGCCGATGCCCTGCTCGACAAGCTCGACGTGTGGAACGGCCGCCTCAAGATCGAAGACATCGAAATCGTCGACCCCGCCCTGCTGCGCAACCAGTTACGCGGTGAACGGGGGCAGATGCTGGTGGGTGCACACCTGGGCAACCTGGAAGTGTGTCGGGCACTGGCTGAACTGGGCGAACAGGTGACCATGAACGTGCTGGTACACACCAAGCATGCCGAACACTTCAATCGCCTGCTGGGCGAAGCCGGGGCCAGCCATTTGCGCCTGATCCAGGTCAGCGAACTCAACCCGGCCGTGATGCTGCAACTCAATCAGCGCCTGGAAGACGGCGAATGGCTGGCCATTGCCGGTGACCGCGTGCCGCTGCATGGCGGGCGTAATGTCGAGGTCGACTTCCTCGGTCACCCGGCGGCATTCCCGCAAGGCCCGTGGCTGCTGGCCGGGTTGCTCAAGTGCCCGGTCAATCTGATGTTTTGCCTCAAGCATGAAGGACGCTACCGGGTCATCCTCGAACCCTTCACCGATGCCGTGCTCTGGCGGCGCAGCGACCGCGAGCAGGTGATAGCCCACTGGGCCACCCGCTACGCTGAACGCCTGGGGCATTACTGCCTCCAGGCACCGCACCAATGGTTTAACTTTTACCCTTTCTGGAAGACCGATGACGACGCATCCGCATGAGCCAGTAACCTTCGGCCAAACCCCTTTGCGCATTGAAGACGTGCTGGCCCTGGCCAATCGTCATGCGCCTGCCCGCCTGCAGGATGACCCCGACTACCGCGAGCGCATCGCCAAGGGCGCACGCTTCCTCGACTCGCTGCTGGACAAGGAAGGCGTGATCTACGGCGTAACCACCGGTTACGGCGATTCGTGCGTGGTGGCGGTGCCGCTGGAGCATGTTGAAGCGCTGCCACGTCATCTCTATACCTTTCACGGCTGCGGGCTGGGCAAGCTGCTCGACGCCCAGGCCACCCGCGCCGTGCTGGCTGCGCGCTTGCAGTCGCTGTGCCACGGAGTTTCCGGGGTGCGTATCGAACTGCTCGAACGCCTGCAGGCGTTTATCGCCCACGACATCCTGCCGCTGATCCCGGAAGAAGGCTCGGTAGGCGCCAGCGGCGACCTGACACCGTTGTCGTATGTGGCCGCCACGCTGTCGGGTGAGCGCGAAGTCCTGTTCAAGGGCGAACGCCGCCTCGCAGCCGACGTGCACCGGGAACTTGGCTGGACACCGCTGGTACTGCGGCCCAAGGAAGCGCTGGCGCTGATGAACGGCACTGCGGTCATGACCGGCCTTGCGTGCCTGGCGTACGCCCGCGCCGATTACCTGCTCAAACTCGCCACCCGCATCACCGCGCTCAACGTGGTGGCGCTGCAAGGCAACCCCGAGCACTTTGACGAGCGCCTGTTTGCCGCCAAACCGCACCCGGGGCAAATGCAGGTGGCGGCGTGGATTCGCCAGGACCTGGCCATCGACGCCCCGACCGCGCCCTTGCATCGCCTGCAAGACCGCTACTCGCTGCGCTGCGCGCCCCACGTGCTGGGCGTATTGGCTGACAGCCTGAACTGGCTGCGTTCGTTCATCGAAATCGAGCTCAACAGCGCCAACGACAACCCGATCATTGATGCCGAAGAAGAGCGCGTGCTCCACGGCGGGCACTTCTACGGCGGGCATATAGCCTTTGCGATGGACAGCCTCAAGACCCTGGTGGCCAACGTTGCCGACCTGCTGGACCGCCAGCTCGCGCTGCTGGTGGACGTGCGCTACAACCACGGTTTGCCGAGCAACCTCTCGGGCGCAACCGCCGAGCGGGCCATGCTCAACCATGGTTTTAAAGCCGTACAGATCGGTACCAGCGCCTGGACTGCCGAAGCGTTGAAAAACACCATGCCGGCCAGCGTGTTCTCGCGCTCTACCGAGTGCCACAACCAGGACAAAGTCAGCATGGGCACCATCGCCGCCCGCGATGCGATCCGCGTGCTGGAACTGACCGAACAGGTCGCGGCTGCCACCTTGCTGGCAGCCAATCAGGGCGTGTGGCTGCGCAGCCGCGCCGAAGACGCCCGCCCGCTGCCACCGGCACTGGCACAGATGCACGCCGAACTGGCCAGGGACTTCCCGCCGGTGATCGAAGACCGCGCCCTCGAAGCCGAGCTGCGCCTGTGCCTGGCCCGTATCGCCCAACAACACTGGAGGCTGCATGCGTAGCAAAGGCGTTTTGCACGTTGATACCGAAGTATTGGTGCCGTTTTTCGACATCGACACCATGCACGTGGTGTGGCACGGCCATTACGTCAAATACCTCGAAGTGGCGCGTTGTGCGCTGCTCGACCATATCGGCCACAACTACACGCAGATGCTCGATGCGGGCTACGCGTGGCCCGTGATCGACATGCAACTGCGTTATGTACGCGGCGCGACGTTTGGCCAGCGCATAAGTGTGCGCGCCAGCCTGGTGGAGTGGGAGAACCGCCTGAAGGTCAATTATCTGATTACCGACCTGGCCACAGGCGAGCGGCTGACCCGGGCTGTCACTGTTCAGGTGGCGGTCGAGATCGCCAGCAAGGAGATGCAACTGGTGTCGCCCAAGTGCTTTACCGACGCTGTCGCGAGGATGCTGCCATGAACGCGATCATCTGTGGGAGCAGGCTTGCTCGCAATTGCATCACCGCGGTGTGGCAGAAGCTGCGCAGCGCCTGCATCGCGAGCAAGCCCGCTGCCACATTGGGGTGTGTGCTGTTGCTCGGATTCACTCCTCTGGCCCACGCCTTCGACCTGCAACAGCTCAGCGCGCAACTGGCCAGCCCCCAGGTGATTCACGGCGATTTCATCCAGGAAAAACACCTGCGTGCCCTGCCCAAACCCCTGACCAGCACCGGCACCTTTGTGCTGGCCAAAGACCACGGCCTGCTCTGGCAGCTCAAAACCCCACTGCAGCAGGATTACCGCATCACCTCCCAAGGCATCGCCCGCCGCGACGGCACGAGCTGGCAAATGCTCCCCGGCAAAAGCGCCGGCGCCGAACAGAACCGTTTGTTCCTCGCTGTGCTGCAAGGCGACAGCAGCGGCCTGCAACGGGATTTCGACCTGCAACTGCAAGGCGAACCCGAGCACTGGACGCTTACCCTGACCCCGCGGTCCCTGCTGCTCAAGCAAGTGTTCAAACAGATCAACATCGACGGCGGCCAATTGGTGCAGCGCATCGAACTGCAAGAAACCCAGGGCGACAGCACGCTGCTGAAGATGCAAAACAGCGTCAGCAACCTACCGTTGAGTGACATGGAGCAGCACGATTTTGCTCAGTGAACGCTGGTTGCCTCGTGGTTTCCTGATCCTGTTGATAGCCGTGCTCGCGCTCGCCGGCTGGCAATGGCGCAACGGCGCACCGCTGTCGGCCAACCTGATGGAACTGGTGCCCGGGAACTCGCCGGATGCACTGGAGCTGAGCGCCGAACAGCGCATGCAGGAACCCCTGAACCGCGAAATGCTGGTGCTGGTGGGCAGCGCCGATCGCCAGCAAGCCATCGCCGCGGCCGAGCAATTGGGCAAGCAGTGGCAGGCCAGCGGGCTGTTTGAAAAGGTGCAGTGGAACCTGCAGGCCGACCTCCCGGCCCTGCGCGAACAGCTGCTGCGCGGGCGACTGGCGATGCTGTCTGCAGCCGACCGCACGCAACTGGTCGAGCACCCCGACGCCTTTATCCAGCAACGCGTACAGGCGCTGTTTGATCCCTTCACCGGGTTCAGCCTGGTGCCCAGCCAGGACGACTGGCTGGGCCTGACCGGGCGCATCCAGAACAGCCAGCCGCAACGCGGCGCGGTGCAACTCGATATTGGCAGCGGCGCCCTCGTTGCCGATGCCGATGGCAAAAGCTGGGTGCTGCTGCGCGCCCGCACCCTGGGCAATGCATTCGACATGAAACTGCCGATGCGGGTTGCCGAGCTGCTTGAGCACAGCCGTGAGCTCGTCGCAAAAGACGATGTGCAACTGCTCGCCGCCAGCGGCTTGCTCTACGCAGCCAGCGGGCAACAGCAAGCCACCCGCGAAATCACCTGGGTCGGCGGCGGTGCCACGGTGGGGATTCTACTGCTGTTGCTGCTGGCGTTTCGGCGCTGGCGCGTACTGCTGGCCTTTGTGCCGGTGCTGGTAGGGATGCTGTTTGGCGCGGTGGCCTGCGTCGCGTTCTTTGGCAGCATGCACGTAATGACACTGGTGCTGGGCTCCAGCCTGATTGGCGTGGCGGTCGATTACCCGCTGCATTACCTGTCCAAAAGCTGGAGCCTGAAACCCTGGCGCAGCTGGCCCGCCTTGCGCTTGACCTTGCCCGGTTTAAGCCTGAGCCTGGCCACCAGTTGCATCGGTTATCTGGCCCTGGCCTTTACGCCGTTTCCGGCACTCACCCAAATCGCCATTTTCTCCGCCGCCGGCTTGGTGGGCGCCTATCTGAGCGCCGTATGCCTGCTGCCTGCGTTGCTCAAAGGCGTGGAATTGCGCCCAGCGCAATGGCCGCTGCGTGTCGCGCAAACCCTGCTGAATGTGCGCCAGGCGCTGCTGCAACGAATCCCTGCCCCGGCGCTGCTGGCGTTGTTATTGGCGTTTTGCGCCGCCGGCTTGTGGCAACTGACCAGCAAAAACGATATCCGCCAATGGGTCGGCGCCCCGCCGCAATTGATGGCCGATGCCCAGGCCATTGCCCGGATCACCGGCTATCAACCCACCAGCCAGTTTTTTCTGGTGCGCGCCGCCAACGAGCAGCAATTGCTGGAACGCCAAACCGCTCTTGGCGAGCGCCTCGAACAACTGATGCACATGGGCAAGTTGCAGGGGTATCTGGCGCTGAACCAATTGGTCAGCCTGCCCGGCGAGCAACAGCAACTGCGCGCCGCCCTCAATCAATTGCCACAACACTGGCAACCGCTGCTGGAGCTGGGCATACCCGAAACGGCACTGCAAAACGAGCTGGCGCAGCTTCAAACCTTGCCCGAGCAACATATCGACGACGCGCTGGCGGGCCCGTTGGCAGAACCCTGGCGCGCACTGTGGCTGGGCAAAAACGCCGAAGGTGTCGCAGCGATGGTCAGCCTGCAGGGATTGAGCAGCGCCGGTCTGCTGCGGGTGCAAGCACAGGGCCTGCCGGGCGTACAGCTGGTGGACCGCTTGGGCGACTTGAACAACGTGTTCGCCGCCACGCAAATCAGCGCCGCCGAATTGAAGCTGTTGTCCTGTGTCCTGATTGTGTTGTTGTTAATCGCGCCCTTTGGTTTTGGCGGTGCCCTGCGCATCGTTGCCCTGCCACTGCTGGCCGCGCTCTGCAGCCTGGCCAGCCTTGGCTGGCTGGGTCAGCCGCTGACGCTGTTCAGCCTGTTCGGCCTGCTGCTGGTGACGGCGATCAGCGTCGATTACGCGATCCTGATGCGCGAGCAAATCGGCGGCGCCGCCGTCAGCCTGCTCGGCACCTTGCTCGCGGCACTGACTACCTGGCTGTCGTTCGGCCTGCTGGCCGTGTCGAGCACGCCTGCGGTGAGCAACTTCGGCCTGTCGGTGAGCCTGGGGCTGGCGTTCAGCTTTATCCTCGCGCCCTGGGCCGGCAAACAGGAGCACCGCCCATGATGAGCGCCGTGTTCTGGCTGCTAGTCCTGGCCCTGTTTGCCGTGGCGACCCGCGTCGGCCGTTGCTTTGGCGTGATCCCGATAGTCAGCCAGTTGCTGCTGGCGTCCATCGTCTTGCCGCTGCTGATGCTGTTCTGGATCGAACCGCACTGGCAGCTCAGCGGCGCACAACTGATCGCGCCAGTGTGGCTAAAAAGCCTGTACAGCCTGAGTTTTGCGTTATTGCTGGGCACCATTTTGAGCGACGTGATTGATCTGCGCCTTGATCGTCAAAGCGTGAAAATCGCCCTGCCCAGCTTCGCCGTCCCCTTCGCCTGCGGGCTGGCCTGCGCCGTCTGGTTGCTGCCCGAACAACCCTGGTTGAGTTCACTGGCCGTGGGCCTGGTCTTTGCCATCACCGCGGTCCCGGTGCTGTACCTGTACTTGCGCCACATCGATTACCCGCCCGCCGCCACCCGTCGTCTGGTGCAAAGCGCGATCCTTATCGACCTGATGTGCTGGAGCCTGTTCGGCCTGGCCCAGGGCAGCCTCGACCTCAGCACGTTACTGCTGCCCATTGCCGCAGCCTTGCTGCCGCTGTTGTTGCGCGGGCTGCGGATTCATCAACCGTTGTGCTACAGCCTGTGCTTCTTCGCCTTGCTGGTGGTGGCCGAGCATTACCGCCTCAATGCGCTGATTTTCGGCGTTGGTTATTTGCTGTGCATGGCATGGCTCAAAATACCGCTGGTAATGCCATTGAGGGCCGCATGGCTGCAAGTGTTGCAAACCCGCCTTACGGTGCCGCTGATCCTCACCTTCGGCATTGTGCAGATCAATGTGCACAGCGCCCTGAACGAGATCAGCCTGCTGCAACTGGCCGCACTGTTGCTGCTGCCGATGGCCAGCAAACTGCTGGGTAACTGGCTCGGGTTGAGCTGGGCCACGCCGTCGTTCGCCGGCGCCAGCAAATGGCGCGAAAGCCTGCTGCTCAATATTCGCGGCTTGAGTGAAATTGTCTTTCTCAACCTGCTGCTGCAACAACAACTGATCAGCCCCGCGCTGTACTTCGCGTTGATGCTGATGGGCCTGATTGCCACGTTGTTACCGGCACTGGCCGGCATGAACAAAACCCCTTTGCAGTCTGCCGTACCCCCCGGCAAGGAGCCCTTGTGTCAGAACTAGATATGGAACGTCGTCAGGTTGTGGTGATTGGTGCCGGACCCTCCGGTGCAATTGCAGGCGCATTGCTCAAACGCAAAGGCCACGATGTATTGATAATCGAGCGCCAGCACTTCCCGCGCTTTTCCATTGGCGAGAGCCTGCTGTCGCACTGCCTGGATTTTATCGAAGAAGCCGGCATGCTCGACGCCGTGCAAGCCGCTGGCTTTCAGCTCAAGAACGGCGCCGCGTTTGCCTGGGGCGAACGCTATAGTGCCTTCGATTTTCGCGACACGTTCAGCAACGGCAAGCCGACGACGTTCCAGGTACAGCGTGCCGAGTTCGACAAACTGCTGGCCGACCAGGCGGCGCTGCAAGGTGTCGAAATCCGCTATGGCGAAACCGTGTCTGCAGTGGATATAGAGAGCAGCAACCCGATGCTCGATGTTATGCGTGAAGACGCCAGCACTTATCGGATCAAAGCCGACTTTATCCTCGATGCCAGCGGCTACGGCCGGGTACTCCCGCGCTTGCTCGACCTGGAGGCCCCATCGAATTTTCCGGTGCGTCAGGCCGTGTTTACCCATGTTGAAGACCGCATCAATTGCGAAGGTTTTGAACGGGAAAAAATCCTCATCACTACCCATCCAACCCAGCGTGATATCTGGTTCTGGACCATTCCTTTCAGCAATGGCCGCTGCTCGGTGGGCGTGGTCGCGGCGGCAGAACATTTTGCCGACCGCAGCGAAGACCTTGACCTGTGCCTGCGCAGTTTTATCGACGAAACTCCAGGCCTGCAAAAAGTGCTGGCCAATGCCGTGTGGGACACCCCGGCGCGCACCATCGGCGGCTACTCGGCGAACGTCAAAACCCTGCACGGCCCTGGCTTTGCGCTGCTGGGCAATGCAGCCGAGTTCCTTGATCCGGTATTCTCCTCGGGTGTCACCATCGCCATGCGCTCGGCCAGCATGGCCGCTGGCGTGCTGCACCGTCAGTTGCAAGGCGAGGCCGTGGACTGGCAAACCGAATTTGCCGAACCGCTTAAACGCGGGGTCGATACCTTCCGCTGTTACGTCGAAGGCTGGTACGCCGGCACCTTCCAGGACGTGATTTACCACCCGGACAGCTCGCCACAGATTCGCCGCATGATCTGTTCGATTCTGGCCGGCTATGCCTGGGACGAAACCAACCCGTTTGTCAGCGAGCCCAAACGCCGGTTGCGCATGCTGTCGGACATCTGCGCCACGGAGGCCCAATGAAACCCCTGAGCGATACCTACGTTGAAGAAACCCGCCTGGGGTTCTGGTTTTTGCGTAGCCACACCTGGCAGCACCATGTGCTGCGGGTGGCGATCAATGATCTGCGCAGCCTGTTCAGTGACCAGCCGCCCTCGGCGCCCGTGATTCTGGACGCCGGGTGCGGCCAGGGAAAATCGTTCCAGTACCTGCACAAAACCTTCGCCCCACGGCGCTTGATAGGGCTGGATGCCGACCCGCTGAGCCTGCAACTGAGCGGCGAGGAAGCCCGACGCCAGGGCATCGACATCGAACTGATCGGCAGCGACTGCGCCGAGCTCGATGTGGCCGATGCCAGTATCGACATCCTGTTCTGCCACCAGACCTTCCACCATCTGGTGCAGCAAGACCGGGCCCTGGCCGAGTTTTATCGGGTGCTCAAGCCGGGCGGTTACTTGCTGTTTGCCGAGTCCACCGAGGCTTACATCGACACCTGGGTGATTCGCTGGCTGTTCCGCCACCCCATGCATGTGCAGAAAAGTGCAGAGCAGTACCTGGAGATGATCCGCGATCAGGGCTTTGAGTTTGAAGCCCGGAACGTGTCGTACCCGTACCTGTGGTGGAGCCGCTCCAAGGATTTCGGCCTGCTGGAGCGTTTGGGTTTACGCCGTCCAAAGCCGGTGGGCCAGCGGGAAGAAACCTTGGTCAATGTGGTGGCGCGCAAGCCCCAATCCCCTGTGGGAGCGGGTTTACTCGCGACAGGATCGCTGCGGTGAATCAGTTGAACCGAGTTGCCTGCATCGCGAGCAAGCCCGCTCCCACACGGATAATGTTTGTGTGGTTGTTGATGTGCATGCTGCTCAGTAGCTGCACCAGCCTGCCGCTGCCCAGGCACACGCCCACCCTGACCTTGCCCATGCAATTGCATGTCCAGCGCGAACAGGCCGATCAGCGTCAGGACTGGTTACTGGTGATTCAGCAAGAAGAGACCGGGTTGCGCTGGTCGCTGATGGACCCCCTGGGGATTCCGCTGGCACGTCAGTTGTTGCATGACGACAACTGGCACGCCGACGGCCTCTTGCCACCCAACCCTGAGGCCCGCGAACTGTTTGCCGCGCTATTGTTTGCGCTCACGCCTGCGGCGGAACTGGCGGATAATTATCCACAGGCACAATCTGCGTCTGATCTGCGATTTATGGGGCAACGCTGGCAAGTACATTACCAGCAACCCCGGGGCTTTCGCATCGACATGAAAGACGACCTGCACTACAGAATCAGCCCGCTGGAGACCGCACCGTGACTGCTTACCTCAACTATCTTGGCGTGATCTGCTCGCTGGGCCGTGGCCCCGATGAAGTCGCGCGCAAGCTGTTTGCCGGTGACTGCTCAGGCATGCAGCGGCAAAGCGGCTGGGTGCCTGAGCGCTCACTGACCATCGGCGCGGTGCATGGCGAGCTGGCTGCGATACCGCCTGAACTCAACCAGCAAAGCAGCCGCAACAACCGGTTGCTGCTGGAAGCGGCGTTGCAGATTCAAGGTGACATCGAACAGGCGATTCAGACTTTCGGCCGCGATCGCATCGCCGTTGTGCTGGGCACCAGCACCTCAGGCATTGATGAAGCCAGCCGGGGCATCGCCCACTACTTACACAACCAGCAGTTCCCGAAGGATTACGACTATCAGCAACAAGAGCTGAGCGCACCGGCCACGTTTCTGGCCGACTGGCTGAACATCACGGGGCCGGCTTATGTGATTTCTACCGCCTGCACCTCCAGTGCCCGTGCCCTGATGAGTGCCCAGCGGCTGCTGGACATGAACCTGTGTGACGTGGTGCTGTGTGGCGGAGTAGACACGTTGTGCAAGCTTACGCTCAACGGTTTTTCAGCGCTGGAAGCCGTCTCGGATGAGCGCTGCAATCCGTTTTCGGCGAACCGTCACGGCATCAATATCGGCGAAGCGGCGGTTCTGTTTGTGATGAGCAAGCAAGCCACTGACGCTCACTCCATCGCCCTGCTTGGCGCGGGTGCCAGCAGCGATGCACATCATATTTCGGCCCCCGAGCCCACCGGCCGCGGCGCTGCTCAAGCGATGCACAAGGCCCTGAGCCGTGCGGGTTTGCAGCCCGGACAAATCGGCTACCTCAACCTGCATGGCACCGCCACCCAGCACAACGACGCGATGGAAAGCCATGCCGTGACCCAAGTGTTCCCGCGAGGCGTACCGTGCTCGTCCACCAAACCCATGACCGGCCACACCCTGGGTGCCGCCGGCGCACTGGAAGCTGCCTTTTGCTGGCTGAGCCTGACCCATGGCAACCTTCTGGCCCCACATATCTGGGACGGTCAGGGCGATCCGGCACTCCCGGCCTTGAACTGGGTCACGCCCGGCCAGACCCTCGCCGCCGCTCCACAACGCTGCCTGATGAGCAACTCGTTTGCTTTCGGTGGCAATAACGTCAGCCTGATTATCGGAGACGCCCCATGATTGCCTGGCCGCTCGCCGAATTGCTGCCCCACGCCGGCGACATGATCCTTATTGATCAGGTGCTGGCGTTTGATGAAGAACAGATTCAAACCCGCCTGCGCGTGCGCGCAGGCGGGTTGTTCAACCGTGAAGACGGCAGCCTGCCCGCGTGGGTCGGTATTGAACTGATGGCCCAGAGTGTGGCGGCTTACGCCGGTTGCCGCGCCCATCTGCAAGGCCGGCCCGTGGAACTGGGCTTTCTGCTCGGCACGCGCAAATTTGAATGCAACGTCGAACACTTCCCCCTGGACGTCGAGCTGCACATCCACGCGCTGCGCTCACTGGAAGATGACAACGGCATGGGTGTGTTCGAGTGTCACCTTACCGGCCCCGGCATTCATGCCAGCGCCCGCCTGAACGTGTTCCGTCCGCCCCAGGCTGAAAACTACCTAGCTCAAGCATCCCAGGAGACCCGCCATGACTGAGTCCATTTTGGTCACAGGCTCCAGCCGTGGCATCGGCCGCGCCATTGCCTTGCGTCTGGCCCGGGCCGGTTTTGATCTGGTGCTGCATTGCCGCAGTGGCCGCAGCGAAGCCGACGCGGTGATGGCCGAAGTTCAAGCCTTGGGCCGCAGCGCCCGGGTGCTGCAATTCGACGTGTCGGAACGGGCCCAGTGCAAAGCCATACTGGAAGCCGACGTTGAAGCCCACGGCGCCTATTACGGTGTGGTGCTCAACGCCGGACTGACCCGCGACGGGGCATTCCCGGCACTGAGTGAAGACGATTGGGACGTAGTGATGCGCACCAACCTCGACGGCTTTTACAACGTGCTGCACCCGGTGATGATGCCAATGATCCGCCGCCGCCAGGCCGGGCGCATTGTGTGTATCACCTCGGTATCGGGGCTGATCGGCAATCGCGGCCAGGTCAATTACAGCGCCTCCAAGGCGGGTCTGATCGGCGCCGCCAAAGCACTGGCGATTGAGCTCGGCAAACGCAAAATCACCGTCAACTGCGTGGCCCCGGGCCTGATCGACACCGCCATGCTCGACGAAAACGTACCTGTAGAAGAACTGATGAAAATGATCCCAGCCCAACGCATGGGTACCCCGGAAGAAGTCGCCGGCGCCGTTAATTTTTTGATGTCTGCCGAAGCGGGTTACATCACCCGTCAGGTGCTGGCCGTCAACGGAGGCCTGTGCTGATGAAACGTGTTGTCGTCACCGGCATGGCCGGTATCACCTCGCTGGGCAGCGACTGGGCCAGTATTGAAGCCAACTTTGTAGCCGGGCGCAGTGGCATCCGGCGTATGGACGAGTGGGATCGTTTCACCGAACTCAACACCCGGCTGGCCGGGCCCATTGATGATTTCGCGGTGCCCGCACACTGGACCCGCAAACAACTGCGCAGCATGGGCCGCGTCTCTCGGCTGGCCGTGGGCGCAGCGGAGCTTGCGTTGCAAGACGCCGGCTTACTGGGCAACCCGATCATTCGCGATGGCCGCATGGGTGTAGCCTGCGGCTCGTCCACCGGCAGCACCGACGAGATCAAGGCTTTCGGCAATATGCTGCTCAACTCGGTAGCCGACGGTCTGAATGCCAACAGCTACGTGCGCATGATGCCGCACACCACCGCCGCCAATATCAGCATTTTCTTTGGCCTTACCGGGCGCTTGATCCCCACGTCCAGCGCCTGCACCAGCGGCAGTCAGGGCATCGGGTATGCCTATGAAGCGATCAAGTTCGGGCGCCTGGAGCTGATGCTTGCGGGGGGCGCGGAAGAGCTGTGCCCCACCGAGGCCATGGTGTTCGATGCGCTGTACGCCACCAGCCTGAAAAACGATGCACCGCACACCAGCCCGCGCCCCTACGACAGGGGCCGCGATGGCCTGGTGATAGGTGAAGGCGGCGGCATGCTGGTACTTGAAGAGCTGGAACACGCACTGGCCCGTGGTGCCCATATCCACGCTGAAATCGTCGGCTTTGGCAGCAACGCCGACGGCCAGCACACCACCCGCCCGGAAGTCAGCACCATGCGCCGGGCAATGGAACTGGCACTGGAAGATGCAGGCATCCCGGCGCAGGCCATCGGCTATGTAAACGGCCACGGCACCGCCACTGAACAGGGTGACATCGCCGAAACCCTGGCCACCAGCGAGCTGTTCGGCAAGCACATGCCCATCAGCTCGCAAAAGAGCTTTCTGGGCCACACCCTGGGCGCCTGTGGCGCGCTGGAATCGTGGTTCAGCATCGAAATGATGAACCGTGACCGCTATGTACCCACGCACAATCTGGATCACATCGACCCGCGTTGCGGCGAACTGGATTACCTGCGTGATGAGTTCCGTGTCATGCACAACGATTATGTGATGAACAACAACTTTGCCTTTGGCGGGGTCAACACGTCGTTGATCTTTCGTCGCTGGGTTTAATGGAGCCAATGGAATGTCTTGCTTGCTGCGTATTACCCTGATTGCCCTGGCCCTGCTGGGCACCGTGTCCTGCACCAGCAAACCCATACTCAACCCGGACCGCACTCTGCATGCGTCGATCCACAGCGACCGTGCGCAAATGCAACAGGCCATCGTTAAAACACTGGTGGCCCGTGGCTGGACGGTGCAAAAAATCACCCCGCAGCTGGTGCAGGCGCAAATCACCGTGCGTGAGCAATACCACGCCGAAATCGACATTCCGTACAGCGCCAACCACTACCAAATCGTCTACCGCGACAGCAGCGGGCTGGACTACAAAGACGGCAAGATTCACAAGAACTACATTCGCTGGGTACGTCTGCTGGACATGGGCATCGTGCGTGACTTGAAAGACAACCAGAACGAACGTACCGCCAGGCAGCTGTCGGAAGCGGCGCTGATGAATCCGCAGTAACACTCGATTTTTGCGGTACCCCTGACATGACAAAGGCGCCTTTCGGCGCCTTATTTACAAACAGACTGGCTTGTCATCGCATTGCGTCTGTCTGGCTCTGCGGCGGCTGTTTGCCCAGGGGCCTCAGAGTCTCACGCGCCTTGGCAACCCGGCCAAGCGCTTTGGCAATGAAGGCGGGATCATCCCCGGCTTCGTCCATGCATGCGTCAAGGTAATGCCCAATATTTTCTTCCGTTTTAAGGGATTCGGTACTGTCCCAACGAGTGAAATTTTCAGTCACAAGTTTTCTCCTTGATCTCAACCATCCGCAAAAGGTAACCCCAAGGCTACACCTGAAGAATCAGCTCCCTACACTTCCCTTTCGCCAGAAAGGCCATTTTGTTAAATAAAATATTAGGGGCCAACCGCGAGAGCGATCTCTTTCATTTGCAGGACGATTCCTAGAGAATCCTTGGGCCTTGCGCCTGTCTCTTTCGATCGCTAGCCTCCGGTACGTCATCCCCCATGGGTGACCGGATGTGCAAGTCCGTTGGATATAGCGCTGCAACACCAGCCGGTTTATGGCGGCTGTGCGCGGGAGACTTTCGAGTCTGCCGAGTTCTATATCCTCGGTCTTGCACACCCGCGTACAGCTGCCACCCTCTTTGTGTGCAAGCAAATGGTGAAAGCTCCCAACTTGATATGGAAAAGCTAACCATGACTCACACACCCGAAGTAGAACAAGCCCTCGAACACACCGAAGAACTGCTGCGCTGCGCCATCGCGACGGCCTATGCGTCGGCCGATAACCTGCAAGGCCTGAACCGCGATGTGGCGCTGACGGTGGTGCATTTGATTCAGCAGGTCAAAACGTCTGTGGATAAGTTGTTGCCCAACTAAGGCGCGCATAAAACAAAGGCGCTGCCTTCGGTAGCGCCTGCGGGTATTGGGCATATATTCAGCGATTAACCCCTGATATCAATATTGCCATCCTCGCTCTGACGGTAAATCGTATACGGCAGGGCAAGTGTGTCGAGAATCGCGGAAGGGATGAAGTCCAGGATCTGCAAAGGAATAAACCCCAAGGTCACAACCTCGATGTGCTGGGGCGGACCGTGCAGAATGCATAGATTGTATGACACGCCGCTGTACACACGAGGGATGGACTCACAATAGGTTTTTTCTTGCTTGAGATTACGGCGGGTGACTTCATCACCCTTCAGCACGGTATTAACCGTGCCACACCCCAAGAGTAAGTAGCACCAGACGGCGAGCAATGCGTAACGTGCATTTTTCATAAGCATCCCCTTCAAAAGTAGGGAGCCAAATTAACGAAAAACTTGCGCTGTTAGCGAACGTCGTCCCCCCCACATTTGTAAGAAACCTATGCAGTAAGACTGCCATATCAACTGACAGTTATCAGGTAAACCTCTACAGCGCCTCCACCGTCTTGCGCGTAAGCAGCTGTGCAAACGCATTCGCCATCGGTGAGTTGTTGCCCTTGCGCTGCACCAGCCACACTGCCGTGTTGGCGTCCGGATCAAGCAACGGCCGATACACCACGCCCTTGATCCGCATGTGCTGGAACGACGCCGGCAACACTGAAACGCCCAGCCCCGCCGACACCAGACCGATGATGGTCATGGCCTCACCCGCTTCCTGCGAAAAGTGCGGGCTGAAACCCGCTTGCCGCGCCAGGCTCAGCAACTGCGCGTACAGCCCGCTGCCGTAACTGCGCGGAAAGAACACAAAAGGCTCATCTGCCAACGCCGCCAGCTGCAAGCCCTGCTCGCTGCCTTCTGCCAGCGGATGGTCGGCCCGGATCACCGCCACCAGCGGCTCGCGAAACAACTCCACTGTGCTCAATGAATCAGGCAGCGCCAGCGGCCGCATGATGCCGACCTCGATGGTTTCATCCACCAGCCCCTCAGCCACCTCGCGGCTGCTCATTTCCTTGAGGTTCAGGTGCACTGCCGGGAAGGCCTGGCGAAACGCAAAAATCGCCTGGGGAATGCTGGAGTTGAACGGCGCCGATGAAGTGAAACCAATCTTCAACTCACCCAGTTCACCCAACTGCGCACGACGGGCCACGTCCGCGGCCTTGTCGACCTGGGCAAGCACCAGACGGGCCTCTTCCAGAAACAGCCGCCCCGCTTCGCTCAGCTCAACCCGACGGTTGGTACGGTCAAACAGCCGCGCCCCCAGTTCCTGCTCCAGCGCCTGTATTTGCTGGCTTAACGGCGGTTGCGAGATGCCCAGCAACTGGGCGGCGCGGCCAAAGTGCAGCTCTTCGGCAACGGCGATGAAGTAGCGCAAATGGCGCAGTTCCATACAAACTCCATTAAGTCGTAAAACCTATTAAACAGGTCGAATAATATATTGGAAAGAATCGATAGCCACCTATATTCTTTTGCCATTGCCGCTCGGCTTTACGCTTTTCTGAGGTCCCCCGTGAAAACTGCTGTCGCCCCTCTCGCCCACGAAGTCCCGCCGACTGCACTGGATGATGTTGTCGCGCAACTGAATGACGTGTTTATCGAGAAAGGCACCCCGATGTTTATGCGCACGGTGCTGGCGCTGTTTTCAGGCGGTTTTGCTACCTTCGCCCTGCTGTATTGCGTACAACCGATGATGCCGGTGCTGTCCCATGAATACGGGATCAATGCCGCGCAGAGCAGTCTGATTCTTTCCGTCGCCACGGCGATGCTAGCCATTGGCCTTCTGATTACCGGGCCCATTTCCGATGCCTTCGGGCGCAAGCCGGTGATGGTCTTCGCGCTGTTTTCTGCCGCTGCCTTTACCATGCTCAGCGCGCTGATGCCGACCTGGGAAGGGGTACTGATTACCCGCGCGCTGGTGGGTCTGTCCCTCAGCGGCCTGGCGGCAGTGGCGATGACCTACTTGAGCGAAGAGATTCACCCACAACACATCGGCTTGGCGATGGGGCTTTATATCGGTGGCAATGCGATTGGCGGCATGAGTGGCCGCTTGATCAGCGGCGTGTTGATCGACTTTGTGAGCTGGCACACGGCAATGCTGGTGATCGGCGGCCTGGCGCTGGCAGCAGCGATGGTGTTCGTGAAAATCCTGCCCGAATCGCGCAACTTCCGCCCACGGGCCATGAACCCGCGCAGCCTGCTTGACGGCTTCACCATGCACTTTCGCGATGCCGGACTGCCGTGGCTGTTCCTTGAGGCTTTCCTGCTGATGGGCAGCTTTGTGACGCTGTTCAACTACATCGGTTATCGCCTGCTGGCCGATCCGTACAACATGAATCAGGCCGTGGTGGGGTTGCTGTCGATTGTCTACCTGTCCGGGATTTACAGCTCGGCGCAGATTGGCGCGCTGGCGGACAGGCTGGGCCGACGCAAAGTACTGTGGGCCGTGATTGTGCTGATGCTGGCCGGGATCGCGCTGACCATGCTGGAGCCCATCGCTTTCGTGGTGATAGGCATGTTGTTGTTCACGTTCGGCTTCTTTGGCGCGCACTCGGTGGCCAGCAGCTGGATCGGCCGCCGGGCCACGAAAGCCAAGGGGCAGGCGTCGTCGCTGTACCTGTTCAGCTACTACGCAGGCTCCAGCATCGCCGGCACCTTGGGCGGGGTGTTCTGGCACCTTGCGGGCTGGAACGGTATCGGCCTGTTTATCGGCGGTTTGCTGGTGATTGCGCTCCTGGTGGCACTGCACCTGGCCAGGTTGCCGGTGCTGCCGGGGAATGCGCAACGCGCATAAATGCCCACTCTCTGTAGCCGCTGGCGCAGGTTGCGATAAGGTCCGCAAGACCTTGCGGCGAACTCAAGAGCGCGACCGCTTCGCGTTCGAACGCAGCCTGCGACAGCGGCTACACGTTAAGCGTCAGTTGTTGATCTGTAGCCGGGCCTGGAGGCTGCTGTCGCGTTTTTCCAGGATCAGACTTGCGAAGCGCGCGCCTTCCTGTTCGATGCGGTTGAGCCAGCCCAGTACCGCTACGGCATCCCCGTTCAGGCTGATACGTACGCCACCGGTGTCCAACTCGAACTGCTCAACGTTTAGCCCAGAACCCGCAGCACTTTCGCTCAAGCGCGAGGCCAATGGCTGATCAGAAACCTTCGCTGCTGACGCTGGCCGGGCCCGCTGTATTTGATCCGCGAGTGCCACATTTTTAAAGTACAGCGCCTGGGCCCCCTCTAACCGCTGCTGCGCTGGCAGCCAAAGCCCGTAAACGCCGAACACCGCCAGCAAGAACACGGCCAGTACGGCGCACAGCTGACGGTCACGACGCGCCAGGTGTTGCCAGCGTTCACGTAAAACAGCGTTCATCGCACGTCCTCCAAAGTGAGTAATGCCTGCACCCGATTGCCCTGCTGGCTGGCGTTACCCAGGGTGATAGGCAGTGCGCTCTGCACACCGCGCGCGCGCAGTTGTTCAACTTCGGCAAAACTGCTGGCCGTGATGTTCAGTGCCCAGCCGACACCCGCGCGCCACTCCATGCGTTGCACTTCGACACTGCTGGCGCCAATCACCTGTTCGGTCAGTTGGAGCAGTCGCACCAGGTGGCCGGTGCCCGGGGTCGCGCCTTGTTGTTGCACTGCCTTGAGTTGCGCGGACAGGTCAACGATGCGGGCTTGCTCGGGGTAGAGGGCTTTGAAACGCTGCTCGCTGAGGGCGTACAAGCTCGCCGCTTCGCCTTCCAGAAAAGCGCTGCGCAGGTGGGTGAACCCCAGCGCCAGACTAAATACCAGCAACAGTGCAGCGCTGAGCCCGCGCCAGGGCAGGCGTGTGGAGGCTTGCCTGAACTCGCCTTGCAGCAGGTTAATCCCATGTGGGCTAAACGGGGCTCGCGCCTGTTCGGGTAGCCAGACCATTGCCTGAGGCAGCAACGTTTTGACCGCTTCAAGGCTTTGGGCCGATAGCGCCAGCCGTGCATCAAGGGCACCGCCGATCAGCCAGCGCCCGTCCCACCAGGCGCCATAAGCCTGATCGCGGGGTAACAGGTCGGCATCCGCATGGGCGCTGACAATGTTGAGCCCGCACTCGCGAAGCTGCTTGAGCACATCCTTGAGCCGCTGTTTGTGCGTTACCAGCAGGGGGTAGCGCGGTGGTGTCTGCACCGGCCCGACGGCGATATGCAAGTCATCCAGGTCGTCAGCCAGTTGATCTTCGACGCTGAATGCCAGGCTTTGAGCCGTGGGCCGACTTCTGCCCGGCCAGGGTTCGGTCAACAGCCAACTGCACATTTCCATCGGCAGGATCAGCTTTACCTCACGGCCTTTAAGTGCTGGCGCGGCTTCGCTCAGCGCGCTGCAATGGGGGGCGGTGTGGTCGTGCCACAGATAGACGCGTGCGTTGCAAAAGTCGATTTCGCCGTGGTGTGCGAAGTCTTTCGCGGTGAGATATAGCCAGCTGTTCATCGAGAAGGTTCGCTGTGTGTGGGCGCTTGAAAACGCCGCTGCAAGAGGTGCCATTGACCTGTAACCGGATCTCGGGCCACATCACTTTCAAGGCGCAAGCGACGCGCCCCCAAACGGACATCCGTGGTGATCCGAAACCAGCGGCTATTGACGCCCAACCCCTGGCTATTGACGCCCAGCCCGATCAGCGCCGGCGTGAAGGTGAAGTCCTGGACGCTGGCATAACCTTGCAGCCCACGCTCGCTCACAAGCCTGCGCGCCACGTCTGGCGTCACGCCTTCAAGAGTCGCCAACAACGTGGCAGGGGCGGTGTTGATGTTGAGCGCTGCGCCTGTGCCCAAGAGCGCGAGCCACGGCTGCATGTGCGTATACCACTGTGCATCGACGCCGGGGACTTGGCGCAATTGGCTGATGTCGCTCAGGCTCAGGCCTTGAAAGGCACTGGCGGGTATGGGAGGCAGTTCGAGCAGGGTTTGCAGGCGCAGCCAGCGTTGCGCCGTCACCTTATTGACCGGCTCTTTGCCGAGCAATGCGCTGATGTCAAAGCGCCCTGCCAGATCTTCGATCTGCACCTCGACCTGGCCATTGTCGATGCCCATTGTCGGCGTTCCCGTGGCCCAGGCTTGTTGGGCGGCTACGACGGCTTGCGGATCGACCAGCAGATCGCGCAAACGCAGGCGCCCCCAGGCTTCACCGGCGAAACTCAATTGGCGCAGTTGCAGTTGGTGAATCTGTTGAGCGCTGCTGTGCAGTGCCAATCGCTGGCTGCGAAGCATGCCTGCGGTGATCAGCAGCGCCAGGCTCATGACCAGCAGCACGGTAATCAGCGCAATGCCTTGCTGACCCCGACGCATTACTCACCCTCCGGTAACAGCAGCACCCGGCGCACGCGTTCGAAGCGTCCGACCGAAAACTGAATTTCCAGCGCTCTGGGCGTGGTGTTTGGGGCGGCTTTGCCGTTGGGCCAATCGCTGCGCCAGCCGCTGTCGGGATCAAACAAACGCCAACTCAAGTCGCGTACATCGCTGAGCAGTTTTTGTTTTTGCAGCACGGGCAAGTCCCGGCCCTGGCTGTAGCGCCAAAGCACACCGTTTTCGAGCCGGTAGCTGATGTCTTGCAGTTCGCTGCGCGGTTGGCCCAGCGGGTTGCGCCAGTTGCCACGGCGCAGGGTCAGTTGATCGGGTAGCAGCTGGATCCCCGGCTGCTTGGCCGAGGTCTGAACCTGCAGTACATCACGCTCGATCAACCCTACTGCCCGTTGCAAGCTGCGCAGGGCCTGTTCATGGGCACTGCTGTTGCGCTCGGCGCGCACGATGGTGTCAAACAGGCGCCAGCAACCTATGCCCAGCAACGCGAAAATAGCGATGGCAATCACCAGTTCGAGCAGGGTGAAGCCCGCCTGCGGCTTAGTCATGTGTGGCCGCTATCCAGTGGGTCAGCGACTGCCGGGCATGCTCGCTGCCCACCGGGCTGACACTCAGTTCAACGCGCAGCAGCCCCGTGCCGGGTTCGGCCACGATACGTTGGCTCAGGCGCCAATCACGCTGTGCAAAACTCACATCAAGGGTTCGTTGCCCCTGCGGCGGGGGCTGGGTTTGCAGTTGCAATTCGCTGAGGTGGTTGTCGGCCAGCCACGCGCCGAATAGTCGAGCCTCGACCCGCGCGCTCTGCCCCAGCACATACTGGCTAGCAGACATGAGCGCCGCCGCCAACGTGGCGAAAACGGCGAGCGCGACCATGATTTCCAACAGGGTGAAGCCCTTTTCATACTTCATGGCCAGCCTCAGGCACGTCGATCACGGCATCGCCAAGGCCATCGCTGACAATGCTGCGCCAGCGCTGCGGCGGGCTGTCAAAGTGCAGGCTGAATACAGTGCTTTCATCGCTGCTCAGCCACAACAACTGCGGCGTGCCCGCGCCGGCGATCAGTGGCTGATCTTGCCCCTCCAGGGTCAGCGCGAGGAGCAACCCGTCAGGCAGCGATACCCGTGGCTCGAGCGCCTGCCATTGCTCACCGTCGAAGCGCATCAGTTGGTAGGCCGCTGGCTCCAGCCGCAGGCCATATTCCTGGCCTTCCAGTACGGCCTTTTCGCGCACGCCGTGCATCAGGCCGAGCAACGCGCCTGCTTCCTGGCGCGCGTGCCGGGGGTTGTTGTCGCCCAGGCTGATATGCACCATCGAGACGAGTACGCCGATGAGCACAATGACCACCATCAACTCGATCAAGGTAAAACCCGCCGTACTCTGGCGCATGCCTTAATTGCTCCAGTTGCCGATGTCTGCGCCATAGCCTTCACCGCCGGCGACTCCGTCCGAGCCCAAGGAGAACAGGTCGTAACCGGCCGAGTGGGTGCCCGGATTCAGGTATTGATAGGGTGTGCCCCACGGGTCCAGCGGCATGTTTTTCAGATAGCCCTGGGGGTTCCAGTTTTTCGCCACGGGGGGGCCGGCCGGCCGGGTGGTCAGGGCTTCCAGGCCCTGCTGGGTGGAGGGGTAGTTGAAGGTGTCGAGCCGGTACATTTCCAGGGCGGTGGATATCGCCTGGATGTCGGTGCGCGCGGCGGTGACTTTGGCTTGATCCGGGCGGCTCATAAACTGCGGCACCACGATGGCGCCCAGCACACCAATAATCACCACTACCACCATGATTTCGATCAGGGTGAAGCCGCGTTGCGTGGATTTCGAGGAGGTTTTCATCGGTCAATTCACCAGTTGATTGAGGCTAAGAATCGGCAACAAAATGGCCATGACGATCAGCATGACAACGCCGCCCATCAGCACCAGCATGATCGGTTCGAACAAGCTCACCACCAGCGCAATACGCGCCGCGAGGGTTTTTTCCTGCTGCTCGGCGGCCCGTGCCAGCATGCTGTCCAGCTCGCCGGCGCGTTCGCCGCTGGCGATCAGGTGCAGCATCATCGGGGGGATATCGCCGCTGCGTTCCAGGCCCCGGGCCAGGGTGCCGCCTTCGCGTACGGTACGGGCGACATCGTGCATGCGCTGACGGATGGCCAGGTTGGCAATCACCACAGCCGAGATTTCCAGAGCATCTACCAGGGGGACGGCGCTCTTGCCCAAAATCGCCAAGGTGCTGGCAAACCGCGCAGCTTCCATCGCTCGCAGTACGCCGCCTACCAGCACCAGGTCAAGCAACAGCGCATGCCAGCGCAGCCTTAGCCGGGGTTGACGCAAGGCCCAGCGCGCGGCGCTGGCGCCTGCGAGCAACAGCAGCAGAAGGAGCCAGCCGTAGCTGCGCAAACCGCTGCTGATGGCGATCATGGCCTGGGTCAGCACGGGTAATGGCTGGCCGCTGTCGATAAAAATCTTCACCACGTCCGGCACCACGTAACCGAGCAAGAAGCCGACGATGGCCACCGAGGCGAACATCAGGATCATCGGATAGACCAGTGCCAGTTGAATTTTCTGGCGCGAGGTCTGACGGGCTTCGGTGTAGTCGGCCAGTTGCTCCAGCACATGACCCAGATGGCCACTACGCTCGCCGGCGGCGACCGTGGCGCGGAACAGTTCAGGGAACGCCCGGGGAAACGCCGCCAGTGCCGTGGCCAGCGCGTGCCCCTCGATCACTCGGCTGCGCACGGCGGCCAACAAGTTGCTCACCGCGCGTTTTTCACTTTGCGCCGCCACCGCGCCCAAGGCTTCTTCAAGGGGTAAACCGGCATGAATCAGGGTCGACAGCTGGCGCGTGAGCAGGGCCAGGTCGGTGCCCCCTATCCGCGTCCCCGACTGCGCGTGACGCCCGGCCTGGCGACTGTTTTTGGCCCCGCTCAAGCGAGTAATACGCAGGCCCCGCTCGCGCAGGAGCTGGCGTGCATGACGGGCACTCTCCGCCTCTTGCAGCCCTCGACAGCAGCGGCCATTGGCGTCCTGAGCCCGGTACTCAAAGGCTGGCATGCTCAGTCCTCCTGGGTAACGCGCAGCAATTCGTCGAGACTGGTCAGGCCTTCAAGTACCAGGCGCTGACCGTCCTGAAACAAACTGGCTGATCGTTGGCGCGCTTCCCGGGCCAGGTCCGGCTCACTGGCACCCTGGTGGATCAAGCCGGCCAGGGTCGGGGTGATGCTGATCAGTTCGTAGATCCCGGTGCGCCCGCGGTAGCCTTGCTGGCAGAGACTGCAGCCCTGGGCACGAAACAGGGTTGCAGTGGCATGGGCGTCGAGCCCGAGCCGAGCGCAGGTGGACAGGTCGGCGGGGTACGGCGCTTTGCAGTCGGCGCACAACGTGCGCAGCAGGCGCTGAGCCAATACACCGACCAGCGAGGACGCCAACAGGTAGGCGTCGACGCCCATGTCCACCAGCCGGGTGACCGCGCCGATGGCGCTGTTGGTGTGCAGGGTCGACAGCACAAGGTGCCCGGTCAGTGAGGCCTGCACGGCGATTTCGGCGGTTTCGTGATCGCGGATTTCGCCGACCATGACCACGTCCGGGTCCTGGCGCAAAATCGCTCGCAAACCACGGGCGAATGTCATGTCGGCCTTGGTGTTGACCGGCGTTTGACCGATACCCGGCAAGTGATATTCCACCGGGTCTTCGACGGTCAAAATGTTGCGGGTTTGGTGGTTGAGATGGCTGAGCGCGGCATACAGACTGGTGGTTTTGCCCGAGCCCGTGGGGCCGGTTACCAGGAAAATCCCGTGGGGCCGCGCCAGGATCTGTTCAAAGCGACCCAGGGTGTCGGCGGGCATGCCCAGGCATTTGAGGTCCAGGCGCCCGGCCTGCTTGTCGAGCAAACGCATGACCACGCGCTCGCCGTGGGCCGAGGGCAAGGTTGAAACCCTCACATCCACTTCATGCCCGGCCAGCCGCAGGCTGATGCGGCCATCCTGGGGCACGCGTTTTTCAGCGATATCCAGCCTGGCCATGACCTTGATCCGCGACACCAGCAAGTTGGCCAGTTCGCGCTTGGGCCTGAGCACTTCGCGCAATTGACCGTCGATGCGCATGCGCACCGACAGGTAATGCTCGAAGGTTTCAAGGTGTACGTCCGAGGCTTTCTCGCGCATGGCTTCGCGCAATAAGGCGTTGATCAGGCGAATGATCGGGGCGTCACCTTCTTGCTCCAGCAGGTCTGCGGTTTGCGGCACTTGCTCGGCCAGGCTCATCAGGTCGAGTTCGTCGTCCAGCCCTTGGGCCACCTGCTCGGCGGCGCTTTGCCCGGCGCTGTAGCTGCGCGCCAGATAGTCGCTGAAATGCGTATCCGACAGCCCCTGCACCACGACTGCATGCCCTGCGCAGCGCTGCGATTCAGCCAGTGCGGCCAAGGGTGTATCCGCGCGAATCCACAAGGTTGCCGGGGTGGTGGTAGCGTCCAGCAACACCCCTAAGCGTCGAGCGAAGCCGAAAGGCAAGCGTGTCATGGGCGAGCTGCTTTGGGCTGGAGCAGGTCGACCGTGGACGGGTCTTGCATGCTGCCTTCGAACATTTGCTGTGGATCGACGGGTAACGACAACGAGTTGTTACCTTTGGCGGCAGGCTGACGAAGGTTGCGCAATGCGTTGTAACGGCTTTCGCTGATCTCGCGAATATCGTGTTTGCTGCGCACAATGGTCGGGCGCAAAAAAACCATCAAATTGGTTTTGGTATGAGTGTCTTTGTTCCAGCGAAACAAGGCGCCCAAATACGGAATGCTGCGCAGTAACGGCACACCGCTTTGCTGGGTGCGGATGCTGTCTTTGATCAATCCGCCTATCACGATGATTTCACCGTCTTCGGCCAAAATGGTGCTTTTTAAAGAGCGCTTGTTGGTGATCAGGTCAGTCGAGTCGACGCCTTGCAACGTAGGCGCTATCTCGGAGTTCTCCTGCTCGACTTCCAGGCGCAGCGAGCTGCCTTCGTTGATGTGCGGCTTGATTTTGAGACTGATGCCGATGTCTTGGCGGGTAAACGTGGTGTAGGGGTTGTTTAAACCGTAACCGTCACCGGGCTGAGTACTGGTTTTCAATGGCACGTTTTGCCCCACCAGAATTTGCGCCTCCTGATTGTCCAGGGTTAACAGGCTCGGTGTAGACAGCACGTTGTTGTTGGTATCGCTGGCCAAGGCCGATATCAGTGCGTTGAAGCGATCACCGCCCAGTTGCAGCACTGCCCCTTCAGGCAGTTTGGCTTCGCTACCGGACAGCGCACCGATTTGAATATTGGTGCCAGGGAAGTTAACCCCGCCTTTGGCCCCCCCGGTGTTCATACCCCATTGCACGCCAAGGGCTTCGACAATATCGCCGGAGATTTCGACAATCGCAGCGTGGATCAACACCTGCGAGCGCGGCTGATCGAGCTGGCGCACGATGTTTTCCAGGGTTCGAACTTGCGCGGGATCTGCCATCAGGACCAAGGCGTTTTGACTGGTATCGGCCGCCACCAAGACCTCGCGGGCCGAGACTTTTTGAGTCGCACCGGCCAAGGCGGTTTCTTGTTTCATGCCTTGGCCTACCGACGTGAGCACATCGGCCAGTTGCTTGGCATCACTGTGGCGCAGACGAATAACCCGTGAGTTTTCTTGCTGGGCATTGGCCGGTGTGTCGAGCGAGCGGGCCAGTGTGCTCAGTCGCTTGCGCACCGCGTCACTGCCCAGAATCACCAGACGGCTGCTCGACGTGTCCGCTATCACCTGGCTGCTCGCCCCGGTGGTTTTTTTGTCGAGCGACTGTTCCATGACTGCGGCAATATCGCTGGCCAGGCCATGCTTGAGCTTGACCACCGAGTGCCCATAACGCGTGCCGGCATCCAGCTGGCGAACGATTTCGCTAATGCGCCGCGTATTGGCGACGGTATCGGTGATGATCAGCGCATTGGCCGAGGCTGAAGGCCCCACATAACCATTGCTGGACACCAGTGGTCGCAACAGGCCCGCCAGGTCGGCGGCAACGCTGGTATTGAGTTCGATGACCCGGGTGACGAATGCTTGAGCCGGGGCGGACTGCGCATCGACATGGCTTGCTTGGGTTTTGGCTTCGCCCGCAGGAATGATCAATAAACGATCGCCTTGGTCGATGATGGAGAATCCCTGAGCATCCAGCACTGAGTAAAACAGTCGACGCACACCTTCACGATCCAGTTCCTGCTCGGAGATAACCGTGATCCGGCCCTGCACCCGAGGGTCGAGCACCACGGTTGTACCGAGCACGGCGGACATTTCCTGCACCACATCACGCAGTTGCGCATCTTTCATCGCCAAGCGCCAATACTGCCCGCTGGCCAGCGCTGAATGTGCAAACAACACTGCGCAGGCCATTAGATAGCTGATGCAAAACACACGTGAACTGATCATTGCGTCTCTCGAGGGTTTACGGCACGGGGCCGCAGATGAAGGGAAGTGGCAGGCGGGCCGGTGTGGGTGGCCGCCGCCGGGATCAGATGCTGGCTCGCGGGCTTGAGGGTCAGGCGCTCTTCACGGCCATTACGCCAAAGCACCACGTAGCTGGCCTCGATACGGCGTAAAGCGCTGCCACCCGGCAAGCGTTCACCTACCGCGTAAAACCGAGCGCCCTCGGCGTCAGCCAATAGGGCTTGGGACACGCCCTGGCTCGACACAATACTGGCCTGCAACTGCAAGGCTTCAGTGCTAGCTACCCAGGCGTCCTGAACACCCAGACCAAGCACAGTGGCAATGGCCTGGGGTTGAAAAAGCTCGGGGCTACGCGCAGGCACCGCACTGATAGGCGCAAACGCGGGCACTGCCCGCAGAGACTCGCGATACACCTGCTCTTGCCACGCCAAATAGCCGGCATAACCCAAGGGCGATGTCAGCGAAACCCATGCCAGTGCTGATGGCCAATAGCGATTCTTCACGAATCTCGGATTGTTCAAAACCGTCTCATCTGGATGCCTTTGCCGTCCCGGTAAACCCTATTGTTCGGTTACGTTTCACGAGAACATGCGTTTGATAATGGGGCGGCCCGAACAGTGGTGTTTGATTACCGCCGCCACATGCACGGTGACCAACAATGCCAATACCGCGCTGGCCAGCCGATGAATGCGCGCAAAAAATTCATGGGTCTCACGGGTGTTTAACGGTTGAGGAACACTGGCAACATTAAAAAAACTGATCGGCTTGTCCATCATCAACACACCAGAAATCAAAACCGTTACAACGATCAGATACATCATCGTATGAATAAAAAAAACCAACCATGGCGTAAGATTTTTAACGTCTATAACAGCCGGACTACCGCGACCAAAGGACACATAAAGCCTGAGCATAAAAACAGGTATGAGCAGCACACTCAACGAAACATTAATATTGCCAATAACTTGTTTATACCTGGCCGCTTCACTGACAAGCGCCACATAAAAACCCGACACAACCAACCAAATAATCAACAGCGCAGAAAGTGCATGCAGTACTTTTTGCAATATTGAATAGTTAATAGTGTTCATCGACGACAATTCCCTGACTGCTTATAAAACCGAACTGTCCATAACGAACAGTTCGGTGTTACTCAGGAATGCTTACTTCTCAATCCACGCCATGTTCCAGTGCGAGCCGGTACCCGGTTCGAACTGAGTGGCCGTAGGCGAGTATTGTGCGCAGTAACCCGAAACCGGCCACGGCTTGCATTCGTACACAAGGCCGGTTTTTGGCTGCAACACTGTGGTGCCCGCTTTGTAAGCATTGAAGCCTTCCGGGTAGATCGCGTCGTACTCCAGACCACCGCCTTCACCGGTCAAGTTCAGGGTTTTCAAGTCCTGGAAGTTTTCACGACCATCTGCACTGCTGGCAATCAACTTCAGAGAATGAGCACCCGGCGCGCTGCTGACCGCCACGCTCAATGGCGCGGTCGTCGCATTGATGGTCTGCTTGGTGTAACCCACTTGTTTGTTACGTTCGTTGTAAACAGTGGCTTCAACCGTGATGTTTTTATTGGTCATCAGGGTGAGGCTGACGTTGCCCTGACCTTTGTCCAATACGTACTCGGCGGCGACATCATGCACATGCATGTAGGCCGACGGGTCCGGAACCATGCTGGTCTGCATCTGGTAATTGGTTACGCCGGTTTGAGCCTTGGCGTAGAAGGTGTTGGCGCCTTTGATCGGTTCAATGGTGCCTTCTTCGTTGCGAACACCGGCACGTACTGACTTGTCTGCCGCGTTAACGGTTTGTGCCAACTTGTAGGACCAGTTTTCCGGCAGGCCTTCTTCCGCCGAGTCGATACCGATCGAGAAGCTGTATTCAGCACTTTCAGCGCTGCCGGTAAAGGCCCGGGCCTTGACGGTATCGCCTGGCAGCAATGGGTGAGTCGGCGTCAGCGCACCCACCTTGGTCCAGCCATCAGGCGTTGGCCCCTCAGCGGTAATATTGACATCAACCACGTCGTAGAAAGCTGCCGCGGTATCATCGACCGTCCAGGCACCCAATATCACGTGTTGGCCAGTACGGTCAGACGGAATCACACAGGCGTGCTTTTTGGCTGCCGGGCCATTGCCGCCCGCTGCACCGTCAATCGGCACACCGCCGCCGCCTTCAGCGCTACAAAACGGGGTCAGGTCAAAGTCATCACGGGTGAGCGGCCGATTAGGGTTCCAATCGGTTTTGGTGATGAAGTATTCCCATTTGGTACTTTTATGGGCCGCCGTGTAGAACCAGCTGAATTCGGTGTTGCGGTCCTTGATTTCGGTCAGATGCCAGCGCGTTGCAGATTGGGCGTCCAGAGCCGAAAACATGGCATTGCCACCGCTCGGGATCTTGCCATCGGCAGGTCCAAATGCTGGGAAGCCTTTAGGCGCTTCACCCACTGTTTGCGGCTCATACTCAGCCGGCCCGCAGTTGGTATTAAGGGCCAGCCTGCAGGCATACGCCCTCGAAGGCGGCTCGTTCATATAGCCATGTGCCGCCACCTGCTGCGGCGCCAACATAGTAGCCATCAGTGCCACCGAAGATGCACACCTCATCGAAGTCCAAGACTTAGAAAGTGCAAATTTCATACATAACTCCTTAACTTATTATTATTGAGCGGTTGGTACCGCCCACTGCGTTCGATACAGCCATTTAAAATACTGTTCACAGCATTACAAAGAGAGGTACATACTTTATTACTAACATCCGCAATGAAACTTATGGTTACACTTGTGCAGCAGACCAAAACCAACTACCACACCAAGTACTACCCCCGCACCAGCCCCTTTTTTGTTTATTAACGTAAAGAAATGTCGAGCGAATTCTACGGACAGCAAAAGACATGTATGTAGGAAAAATCTGCAACGTGAGGCGGATAAATCTTCTTAATTTAAAGTTTGTCTAAATCAAACCCATAGACGGACTGACATAACTTATGTGCATAAAAAAACCCGGCATTTGCCGGGTTTTTTAAAAGGGTTTGACCTTACTCGTGATATTGCCCCGAGAACTCGTGTACCGCACTGATGAAGGCGCCAGCATGCTCAGGTTTCACTTCCGGGGTGATGCCATGGCCCAGGTTGAACACGTGGCCCGAACCGTTGCCGTAGCTGGCCAGGATGCGCTTGACCTCGGTGCGGATCGCTTCCGGGTTGGCGTACAGCACGGTTGGGTCCATGTTGCCTTGCAGCGCCACTTTGCTGCCAACGCGACGGCGGGCTTCGCCCAGGTCGCAGGTCCAGTCCAGACCCAGCGCATCAGCGCCAACATCGGCAATGCTTTCGAGCCACAGACCGCCGTTCTTGGTGAACAGGATCACCGGCACCTTGCGGCCTTCATGTTCGCGGATCAGGCCGCTGACGATTTTGCGCATGTAAGCCAGGGAGAATTCCTGATACGCCGCCGACGACAGGTTGCCGCCCCAGGTATCGAAGATCTGTACCGCCTGGGCACCGGCCAGGATCTGACCGTTGAGGTAGGACGTCACCGACTGCGCCAGCTTGTCGAGCAGCAGGTGCATGGCTTGCGGGGTGTCATAGAGCATGGCCTTGGTTTTGCGGAAGTCCTTGGACGAGCCGCCTTCGACCATGTAGGTGGCCAGGGTCCACGGGCTGCCGGAGAAGCCAATCAGCGGTACGCGGCCGTTAAGCTCGCGGCGAATGGTGCTGACCGCGCTCATCACATAACCGAGATCTTTTTGCGGATCAGGAATAGGCAGCGCTTCGATGTCAGCCAAGGTGCTGACCACTTTTTTGAAGCGCGGACCTTCGCCGGTTTCGAAATACAGGCCCTGGCCCATCGCATCAGGGATGGTCAGGATATCGGAGAACAAGATGGCCGCATCCAGCTGCGGGAAGCGGTCCAGAGGCTGCATGGTGACTTCACAGGCGAATTCGGCGTTCTTGCACAGGCTCATGAAATCGCCGGCCTTGGCGCGGCTGGCACGGTACTCCGGCAGATAGCGGCCGGCCTGACGCATCATCCAGACAGGCGTTACGTCTACGGGTTGCTTGAGCAAAGCGCGAAGGAAACGGTCATTCTTGAGAACAGTCATGTCAGCATCCGGAAAAAAAGTGAGGGCATTTTCTCAGAGACGGACGCAAAAGGCACGGCAAGTGCCGTGCCTTTTATCTATCGGGGCGATTTGACGCGGTGTAACGCGGTATTTGGCAACACCGTGAAACAACTGTGGGAGCGGGCTTGCTCGCGATACAGATAACTCGATTGATCAGCAGACCGAGTTGATCCCATCGCGGGCAAGCCTGCTCCCACAGGGGGATTGGGCTAGACGCCCAGGTAATCCATGATCCCTTCAGCCGCAGTACGGCCTTCGAAGATCGCGGTCACCACCAGGTCAGAACCGCGCACCATGTCACCACCGGCAAAAATCTTCGGGTGGCTGGTCTGGTGCTTGAACTGCGACTGTTCAGGCGCAATCACGCGGCCCTGGCTGTCGGTCTGGATCTCGAACTGGTCGAACCACGAAGCCGGGCTCGGGCGGAAACCAAACGCGATGATCACGGCGTCTGCCGGAACGATCTCTTCGGAACCCGGAATAGGTTCCGGGCTGCGACGGCCACGGGCATCCGGCTCGCCGAGACGGGTCTCGACCACCTTCACGCCTTGAACCTTGCCTTCACCCACAATGGCAATTGGCTGACGGTTGTAGAGGAACTTCACACCTTCTTCCTTGGCGTTCTTCACCTCTTTGCGCGAACCGGGCATGTTGGCCTCGTCACGACGATAAGCACAGGTCACCGATTTGGCGCCCTGACGAATCGAAGTGCGGTTGCAGTCCATGGCCGTATCGCCGCCACCCAGTACCACTATTTTTTTGCCTTTCATGTCGACGAAGTCTTCCGGCGACTTTTCAAAGCCAAGGTTGCGGTTGACGTTGGCGATCAGGAAATCCAGCGCATCGTGCACGCCCGGCAGGTCTTCACCGGCAAAACCGCCTTTCATGTAGGTGTAGGTGCCCATGCCCATGAACACGGCGTCGTACTCGGCCAGCAGCTGTTCCATGCTGATGTCCTTGCCGATTTCGGTATTGAGACGGAACTCGATACCCATGCCGGTAAACACTTCGCGGCGGTGGCTCAGTACGGTTTTTTCGAGTTTGAATTCCGGGATGCCGAAGGTCAGCAGACCGCCGATTTCCGGGTTCTTGTCGAAGACCACCGGGGTCACGCCGCCACGCACCAGCACGTCGGCACAGCCCAGGCCCGCAGGGCCGGCACCGATGATTGCCACACGCTTGCCGGTCGGTACGACTTTGGACATGTCCGGGCGCCAGCCCATGGCGAAGGCGGTGTCGGTGATGTACTTCTCCACCGAACCGATGGTCACGGCGCCGAAACCGTCGTTCAGGGTGCAGGCACCCTCGCACAGACGGTCTTGCGGGCACACCCGGCCACACACTTCGGGCAGGGTGTTGGTCTGGTGCGACAGTTCGGCGGCGGCGAGGATGTTGCCCTCGGCCACCAGCTTGAGCCAGTTGGGAATGAAGTTATGCACCGGGCATTTCCATTCACAGTACGGGTTGCCACACCCCAGGCAGCGGTGGGCCTGCTCGGCCGACTGCTGGGGTTTGAAGGGTTCGTAGATTTCCACGAACTCTTTTTTGCGTTGACGTAACAGTTTCTTCTTCGGATCTTTGCGCCCGACATCGATGAACTGGAAGTCGTTACTCAGACGTTCAGCCATGGTTAAAACCTCATCAAACTTTTCAGGCGCATATCACTGCGGGTTGGCACGGATGCTGGAAAGCAGCGATTTCAAGCTGGCAGCCTTGGGCTTGACCATCCAGAAACGACGCAGGTAATCATCGAGGTTTTCCGAGAGGTTGCGACCCCACTCGCTGTTGGTTTCCTCAACGTATTCGTCCAGCACGTGTTGCAGATGGTTGCGATATGCCTCCATCGCTTCGCCGCTGATCCGCTGAATTTCCACCAGTTCGTGGTTCACCCGGTCGACGAAGGTGTTGTCCTGATCCAGCACGTAGGCAAAACCGCCCGTCATGCCTGAGCCGAAGTTGTAACCGGTTTTGCCCAATACGCAGACGAAACCGCCAGTCATGTATTCACAGCAGTGATCGCCTGTGCCTTCAACCACGGTGTGAGCACCGGAGTTGCGCACCGCGAAACGCTCACCAGCCGTGCCCGCTGCAAACAGCTTGCCGCCGGTTGCGCCGTACAGGCAGGTGTTGCCGACAATGGCGCTGTCCTGGGTTTTGTAGACGCTGCCTGCGGGCGGCACTATCACCAGCTTGCCGCCGGTCATGCCTTTGCCTACGTAGTCGTTGGCATCACCTTGCAGGTACATGTTTAAACCACCGGCGTTCCATACACCAAAGCTCTGACCTGCAGTGCCTTTGAAGCGGAAGGTGATCGGGGCTTTGGCCATGCCCTGGTTGCCGTGAGCGCGGGCGATTTCACCCGAGATACGGGCACCGATCGAGCGATCGCAGTTGCAGATATCGAGATCGAACTCGGCACCGCTCATGTCGTTGATGGCTGAAGTGGCCAGATCGACCATCTTCTCGGCCAGCAGGCCTTTGTCGAACGGCGGGTTGCGTTCCACCTGGCAGAACTGTGGTTTTTCCGCCGGGATATGGTCGCTGCCCAGCAGTGGCGTCAGGTCCAGGTTGTGCTGCTTGGCAGTCTCGCCCTGCAGGATTTCCAGCAGGTCGGTACGACCGATCAGCTCTTCCAGGGTGCGCACACCCAGTTTGGCCAGCCACTCGCGGGTCTCTTCAGCCACGTAGGTGAAGAAGTTGATCACCATGTCGACGGTGCCGATGTAGTGGTTCTTGCGCAGCGACTCATTCTGGGTCGCAACGCCGGTGGCGCAGTTGTTCAGATGGCAAATACGCAGGTATTTGCAACCCAGGGCGATCATCGGCGCGGTGCCGAAGCCGAAGCTTTCTGCGCCCAGAATGGCTGCCTTGATCACGTCCAGGCCGGTTTTCAGGCCGCCGTCGGTCTGTACCCGCACTTTGCCGCGCAGATCGTTACCGCGCAGGGTCTGGTGGGTTTCCGCCAGGCCCAGCTCCCAAGGTGCGCCCGCGTATTTGATGGAGGTCAGCGGGGATGCGCCGGTGCCGCCGTCATAACCGGAGATGGTGATCAGGTCGGCATAGGCCTTGGCCACGCCAGCGGCGATGGTGCCTACACCCGCCTCTGCTACCAGCTTCACCGAGACCAGGGCTTTAGGGTTGACTTGTTTCAAGTCAAAAATCAGCTGCGACAAGTCTTCGATGGAATAGATGTCGTGGTGCGGCGGTGGTGAAATCAGGGTCACGCCGGGTACTGCGTAACGCAGCTTGGCGATCAGGCCGTTCACTTTGCCGCCTGGCAGTTGCCCGCCCTCACCCGGTTTGGCGCCTTGGGCCACCTTGATTTGCAGCACTTCGGCGTTGACCAGATATTCCGGGGTCACACCGAAACGACCAGTGGCCACTTGCTTGATTTTCGAGCTTTTGATGGTGCCGTAGCGTGCAGGGTCTTCGCCACCTTCACCGGAGTTGGAGCGAGCGCCCAAGCGGTTCATGGCTTCGGCCAAGGCCTCGTGGGCTTCTGGCGACAGGGCACCCAGCGAGATACCGGCCGAATCGAAGCGCTTGAGGATCGAGTCCAGGGGTTCGATTTCGTCGATGGACAGCGGCGTATCGAGGGTCTTGACCTTGAGCAGGTCGCGGATCATCGACACCGGGCGCTTGTCGACCAGGGAGGTGTATTCCTTGAACTTGCTGTAGTCGCCCTGCTGCACAGCAGCTTGCAGAGTGGCGACCACATCCGGGTTGTAGGCGTGGTATTCGCCACCGTGGACGTACTTGAGCAGACCACCTTGCTGGATCGGCTTGCGCGCGCTCCAGGCTTCGGCCGCCAACAGCTTTTGCTCGGCTTCCAGGTCGATGAAGCGTGCACCCTTGATGCGGCTTGGTACGCCACGGAAACTCAGGTCGCAGATTTCTTCGGACAGGCCGATGGCTTCGAACAGCTGCGCACCACGGTACGAAGCAATGGTCGAGATGCCCATTTTCGACAGGATCTTGAGCAAGCCCTTGGTGATGCCTTTGCGGTAGTTCTTGAACACCTCATAGAGGTCGCCCAGCACTTCACCGGTACGGATCAAATCACCCAGGACTTCGTACGCCAGGAACGGGTACACCGCCGAGGCACCGAAACCGATCAGCACCGCAAAGTGATGCGGGTCCCGGGCGGTCGCGGTTTCGACCAGGATGTTGCTGTCGCAACGCAGGCCTTTTTCGGTCAGGCGGTGATGCACAGCGCCCACAGCCAACGAGGCGTGGACCGGCAGCTTGCCCGGCGCGATATGACGGTCGCTCAGAACGATCTGGGTACGGCCAGCACGAGCAGCTTCTTCGGCCTGATCGGCAATGTTGCGGACTGCCGCTTCAAGACCGACGCTTTCGTCGTAGTTGAGGTCGATGATCTGACGCTCAAAACCCGGCAGGTCGAGGTTCATCAGCGAACGCCATTTGGCTGGCGAGATCACTGGCGAACTGAGGATCACGCGGGAGGCATGCTCTGGTGATTCCTGGAAAATGTTGCGTTCGGCACCGAGGCAGATCTCGAGCGACATGACGATGGCTTCACGCAGCGGGTCGATCGGCGGGTTGGTGACCTGCGCGAACTGCTGGCGGAAGTAATCGTACGGCGTGCGCACACGCTGGGACAGCACGGCCATTGGCGTGTCGTCACCCATCGAGCCCACAGCTTCGTAGCCTTGTTCGCCCAGTGGGCGCAACACCTGATCGCGCTCTTCAAACGTGACCTGGTACATCTTCATGTATTGCTTGAGTTGATCGACGTCGTAAAACGCCGAACCGTGGTCGTGGTCGTCAATGGTTGCCTGAATGCGCAGGGCATTCTTGCGCAGCCACTGCTTGTACGGGTGGCGCGACTTCAAGCGGTTGTCGATGGAATCGGTGTCCAGCACCTGACCGGTTTCGGTGTCGACGGCCAGGATCTGACCCGGGCCCACACGGCCTTTGGCGATCACTTCTTCAGGCTTGTAGTCCCATACGCCGATTTCCGAGGCGATGGTGATATAGCCATTGGTGGTGGTCACCCAACGCGCAGGGCGCAGGCCGTTGCGGTCGAGCAGGCAGACTGCGTAACGACCGTCGGTCATTACCACGCCGGCCGGGCCGTCCCACGGTTCCATGTGCATGGAGTTGTACTCATAGAACGCCCGAAGGTCGGGGTCCATGGTTTCAACGTTTTGCCATGCAGGTGGAATCAGCATGCGCACGCCGCGGAACAGGTCGATGCCGCCGGTGACCATCAGTTCCAGCATGTTGTCCATGCTGGAGGAGTCCGATCCCACGCGGTTGACCAGCGGGCCGAGTTCGTCGAGGTCGCCGATCAGGTCGTTGGCAAACTTGGTGCGACGGGCCTGGGCCCAGTTGCGGTTGCCGGTAATGGTATTGATCTCGCCGTTGTGGGCAAGAAAGCGGAATGGCTGAGCCAGCGGCCATTTCGGCAAGGTATTGGTGGAGAAGCGCTGGTGGAACACGCAAATCGCGGTTTGCAGACGCTCATCGCTCAGGTCCGGATAGAAGGCGGTAAGGTCCGCCGGCATCATCAGGCCTTTATAAATGATGGTCTTGTGGGAAAAACTGCAGATGTAGTGATCGGTGTCAGCCGCGTTGCTCACCGAAGAACGGCGGCGGGCGCTGAACAGTTTGATTGCCATGTCCTGATCGCTCAGGCCAGCGCCTGCGATAAACACTTGCTCGATCTGCGGCAAACGCTCCAGAGCCAGACGGCCCAGTACGCTGGTATCAATCGGGACCTTGCGCCAGCCCACCAGTTGCAGGCCGGCCGCGAGGATTTCGCGATTCATGTTGTTGCGGGCCGCTTCGGCCTTGATCGGGTCCTGGTTGAAAAACACCATGCCGACCGCGTATTGCTTGGGTAGATCAGCACCGAACTGTTCTTTGGCAGTTGCACGCAAGAACAGATCAGGCTTTTGGATCAGCAGGCCACAACCGTCACCGGTCTTGCCGTCTGCGTTGATCCCACCGCGGTGGGTCATGCAGGTCAGGGCTTCAATGGCGGTTTGCAATAGGGTATGACTGGGCTCGCCCTGCATATGGGCAATCAGGCCGAAACCACAGTTATCCTTGAACTCATCGGGGTGGTACAGACCTGCTTTCATAGACACTTTCTCACCAGGCTGCCCCAAAAAGGGGCAAATTTCTTTTAATTCAACCACTTGCTTCCCGCGCTGAACGTACGCCAGCTTGGCAGGAGCAAAAGGGTGGTCATTCTACACACCGCCGTAAAGGCCCACAAATTAAGCGGCGACTAACCGTAAATTCATGTCGCATTTATGAAGGTTTAAAGCGATTGGTCGTGCTAGTCAAAACATTTTTGATGTTGACCGCCACACGGCGCAGACACCACAAGGCATGCGGCTTAATAAGCCGCATGCTCAAGCAGGATGTTTGATGGACTAGAACGGCGACCTGGGTAAGGTCGCCGGATCATCAGCGAGCTGTAGCCAGCTCTTTTTGGACGCTGGCGACAGTGCGAGGCCAAGGTTTACCAGCCTGTGTCTTGGCTGGCAAGTTCTTGATTGCTGCAGTTGCTGCAGCATGGCTTGGGAAGTTGCCGTAGGTCACAACGAACAGAGGCTTGCCGTTCAAGGTTTTCTTGAAGTAACGAGCATCACCGCCCAGTTCTTTAGCGACACTTTGCGCAGACGCTTCAGAACTGGTGCCGACGATCTGCACGACATAATTGTTGGCTGGCTGGCTGGAATACCAGCTACCGCCCGGGGCCGCCTTGGCCAGGGTGACCGGCTTCTCGACCGGCTTGACCGCAGGTTTGGCTGCCGGGGCTGGAGCAGGCTTGGCGACCGGTGCTGGCGCTGGCTTGGCCACCGCCACGGTTGGCGCAGGGGTTGGTCGCGGCGTCGCTACTGGCGCTGGGCCCGATGGCACGCCAACCGGCGGCGCAGTGGTGGTCACGGTCGGTGGCTGAGCAACGCCGCCATCGACTGCCGGCACACCGCCATCGTCGCCTTCTGCAATACCGCCAGCCGCTTCAGCCAACGGGCCTCGCATAACCGGCTGTGACTGCCCGACCAGAGGCAATGGCATCGGCTGCGAAGAACCGGCGAAATCAACCGACGGCTGGGCACCACCATTCGGCGAGGCCTGACCCAATTGAGTCTGCTCGGTACCCGGCGTGGCAGGCGCCTTGCTGCGACCCGGAATCAAAAAGGCAGCGGCAACAGCCACTACCACTACGGCACCAATGGCCAATACGTGTTTCTTAGGCATCTTGAACCCCATACTTGGACGCTTGACCGCGGAGCGGCTGGCAATCATGGCTTCGATCATTGCATCGCGGGCGACCTGGTTGATAGTGCCAGGCCAGCCTTCGGAGCTCTCGTGTATATCTGAGATCTGCTGAGCGCTAAAGAGTTCGATCCCGGCCCCGGCACCTTCGAGGCGCTGGGCCAGATATTCGCGGGTTTCATCCAGGGTGTACGGCTGCAATTCAATGACATGGAAGCGCTCTTCATCAGCGCTTAGCTGCTCAAGCCCGTCGATCATCGATGGTTCGCCGAACAGGAACACATGCGGACGGCCTTCGGGCGCACCCGCTGCCAGCGCCAGCAACGCTTCCAGCGCAGACTCGTCGAGCTGCTCGGCATCATCGACCAGCAAGTAGACTTCCTGCCCTGTGAGCGCCAACTGCACCACTTGCTTGAGAATCGAACCCACATCGGGGCGCTCGACGTTCAGCGTTTGTGCCACCTGACGCAAGATGCCAGCGGCATCGCCAGCGCCCCGCGCCGAGACGACGACACTCTGCACCGACTGCTTGTTGGTGCTCGCGACCAACGCCTGGCGCAGCAAGGTTTTGCCGCTGCCCTCAGGCCCGGCAACCACTAAAAGCAACTGGCTGTAGCGGGCAAGGTGGTGCAACTGGCCAAGCACCGGCTTGCGCTGGGCTGGGAAAAACTTGAAGCCCGGAACCCGTGGTGCAAAGGGATCATGGTTGAGCTGGAAGTGACCGAGGAACGCCTCGTCGGCATGCAAACTAGTCATCGGGATCTTATTAACCTTTAAGCTGAGCCAGTGCGCGGTAATCCGCACCCAGCGTGGCTTGTAGAACCTCTTGTGGATAATCGTCAGTCACTGTGGCTTCACCGATGCGACGTAACAGCACCAGTCGCATACGACCGTCGATCACTTTTTTATCAACTGCCATGTGTTGCATAAAGTCGGCCGGGGTCATTTCGGCGGGCGGCACCACTGGCAAGCCGGCGCGCTGAAATACCCGAATGCCGCGGTCACGCTCTGCATCGCTGATCCAGCCCAGACGGGCGGACATTTCCAGCGCCATCACGGTACCCGCTGCCACGGCCTCGCCATGCAACCATACGCCGTAACCCATATGGGTTTCGATGGCATGGCCAAAGGTATGCCCGAGGTTGAGGGTGGCACGCACGCCTGCCTCGCGCTCATCGGCGCCGACCACTTCAGCCTTGGCGGCGCACGAACGTTGAATCGCGGCAGTCAGGGCGACCTGATCCAGCTCACGCAGCGCATCCATGTTGTCTTCAAGCCAGGTCAGGAACGGCTCGTCGCAAATCAGGCCGTACTTGATGACTTCAGCCAGCCCTGCAGACAGCTCGCGGGCCGGGAGGGTGTTAAGGGTCGTGGTATCAATCAACACCAGGTTGGGCTGATAGAAAGCACCGACCATGTTTTTGCCCAGCGGGTGGTTGATGCCGGTTTTACCGCCCACCGACGAATCGACCTGGGACAGCAAGGTAGTCGGCACTTGAATGAAATCGACACCACGCTGATAGCAGGCCGCTGCAAAACCGGCCATGTCGCCGATCACACCGCCACCCAAGGCGATAACGGTCGTGCGGCGGTCATGTCGCGCGGTGAGCAGGCCGTCAAAAATCAGTTGCAGGGTTTCCCAGGTCTTGAACGATTCGCCATCGGGCAGAATGATCGGTACTACCGAGAACTGCGCGAGGCTGCGGGTCAGACGTTCAAGATAGAGTGGCGCGACCGTGGTATTGGTCACTATGGCCACTTGGCGGCCGGCAATGTGCGGGGCCAGCAACTCAGGCTGATCCAACAAACCTTCGCCAATATGAATCGGATAGCTACGCTCGCCTAGATCAACCTTCACTGTCTGCATGAATCCCCGCGTTGAAGCAGGACGCCAGCGCCCTGCTTCGCAATTATCAAGTGATGGCATACCGTAAACGGGCATGCTCGGCGCCGAGAATAGCGCATTTCGTATCGCACTTTAATGGTCCAGCGCAGTGGCTTTGTAGTCGCTGTCGAGGTACGCGGCTGCGATCGACGACGAAGCCGTCGTAAAGTCGGGCACTGATCGCAGCTTCAATGCCCGGGTGCGGCTACCGGGGTGGCAGTTGCGCCAGACGCTCGAGAATATCCAGAACAACCATGCGCGGCGGCCGCTCATCGGTTTCGACGACAAGGTCGGCGATTTCCCGATAAAGCGGATCGCGGATCGCCAAAAGGTCACGCAGGATTTTTTCCGGGTTCGCATTGCGCAGCAAAGGTCTGTTGCGGTCGCGCGAGGTACGTGCAACCTGCTGCTCAATAGATGCATGCAGGTACACCACCCGCCCGCCATTGCGCAGCGCCAGCCGGTTCTCAGGGCGCATGACCGCACCACCTCCGGTCGCCAGGACAATGCCATTCTCATGGCACAGCTCGACAATCATGGCCGTTTCGCGATCGCGGAAACCCGGCTCACCTTCTTTATCGAAGATCCACGGGATATTGGCACCCGTGCGCACTTCAATTTCCTTATCGGAATCTTTGAACGGCAGGTGCAACTCTTTGGCCAGCAAACGTCCGATGGTGCTTTTTCCAGCCCCCATTGGCCCAACAAGAATCAAATTTCGCACAGAATCAATGACTCACAGCAATCGCCTGGTTGTTCATGATACGCGGAGTCAGGAACACCAGCAGTTCGGATTTTTTTTCCATGACAACGTCTCTATGGAAAAGTCGGCCAACATACGGCAGATCGCCTAAAAATGGCACTTTATCTACCACTTTGCTTTGAGAATTTGAGAACACGCCTCCGATTACGATGGTTTCGGTGTCTTTGACCAGCACCTTGGCCCTGACCTCATTCTTTTTGATGGGCGGCACATCATTGACCATGCTCATGTAGTCGGGCTCGTCCTTGGTCACTACAACTTCCATGATGATGCTGTTGTCCGGGGTAATTTGCGGGGTCACTTCCAGCGACAGCGAAGCTTCCTTGAATCTCACCGAGGTCGCGCCACTGCCGCTGGTCTCCTGATAGGGAATCTGGGTGCCTTTGAGGATTTTGGCGGTTTCTTTGTCCGAAGTGACAACTTTGGGCTGGGAGATGATTTCACCGTTACCGGTTTTCTCCATGGCCGTCAGCTCCAGGTCCAGCAAGGTATTGTTGGTGATAAAAGCGATGCCCAACCCCGAGTTGACGCGTGACAACCCCATGTCCACAAAGGGTGCGCTAACCTTCTCGGGATCTGGCGCGAACGCTGCCGGCCCGCCCATACCGCCCGCATTCCAACCTGACGTATTACGCAAGGCGCCGCCCCAGCGCACTCCAAGACTTTTTTCAAAATCCACACCGGCTTCGACAATACGCGCCTCTATCATCACCTGACGCACCGGCACATCCAGTTGCGCCACTATGCGCCGTAGCTCTTCAAGCTGCTTACCGGGCTGCAAGACAATGATGCTATTGGTGCGCTCATCCACAGAAATCGAGCCTCGCTCGTCCATACCCGCCACTGACTGGAACAAGCTGGCGATATCTGCCGCCTTGGCGTAATTGACCTGCACCAGCTCTCGACGCATGGGGGCCAAATCCGCCAGTTGATTGTGCGCCTCAAGCTCATGGCGTTCACGCGAGGCTATCTCGTCAGAGGGCGCGATCGACAGCACATTGCCCGCAAGACGCTTGCCCAGCCCCTTGCTTTCAAGCACCAGATCCAGCGCCTGGTCCCACGGTACATCCTGCAGGTTAAGCGTCACGTTACCCTGCACTGCATCGCTGACAACGAGGTTGAACCCGGTGAAATCAGCCAGCAGTTGCAACGCCGCACGCACTTCAACATCCTGAAAGTTCAGCGACATTTTCTCGCCCACATACAGCGGGCTTGCGACTGATGATGGAGCGAACGCCTGAGTTGACTGCGAATTCAGCGCACTCCATAGCGCCAGTACGCAGACCGGTAAAATCCTTTTCATGGTGTATATCCGTTAAGACTGCTGTTTTAAAGGGATCGTCAGGGACCTCTCCAGCCAACCGCCCTGACCATCAGAAATCACTTCAAACACTTCAACATGCGCCTCCCCTATCGAAGCGACCTGGCCATTATTGCGGCCCAGGTAATCACCCACCTTCAAACGATGGATAACACCATTGGCCCGCAACAAGGCGTTGGCGCCCAGCTCATTGGACAGGGTGCCGACCATCTCCATTTGCTCAAGGTCCAAGCTCTCCAGATACTGCCTGGCCCGGTTAGCGTCCTGCCCGTCACCTGCAAGGCTTGCCTGCCAACTACCAGCCCGCCCTCCCGGTACAACCTGAAAAGGGCTGCGCAACGTCATCGCGTCATACGTGAATAGACGAGGAGCCGTAACAGTCGGGGCAAGAGGAATGGTGTTGCCCGGGCGCGCCCGGGTGGCCTGCAAGTAGCTGTGAAGCTCTGCCGTACTCTGTGCGCTGTCGCACCCGGCCAACCCTGCCAGCAATCCAATACCCAATAGTCGAAAGCCAACACTCATGGGATCAATCCTTGATCGTGGGTGCGGTAGGTTCTGGCCAGCAACGTCATGCGTAATTGGCCGCCATCTGCGCCGTTGAGCGGCGCCAGTGAGAAATCATGCAGGGTGACAATACGCGGCAAACTCGCCAGGGCGCTGACGAAAAGCCCCAGGTCGTGATACCCCCCGGCAAGGGTCATCTGCAGTGGCAATTCGCTATAAAACGGCTGAAGGACTTCAGGCAACCACTGGATATGCTCAATCACCAGACCAGTGGCCATACCCAACCGCGAAACTTCATCAAGCAGACCGGGGACCTCTGCCTGAGCAGGCAGTTGCTTGAGCAGCGCGCTGAACGTGGCTTGCAGTTCGCGCATCTGCGCCTCCTCGGCATCCAGATTTGCAACCTGGGCGGCCCTGGACTCAAATCCGGTTTTCAGGGCGACTTGAGCATCCTGCTCCTGTTGCAGCCGGGCCACCTGCGGCTCAAGGAGCAGTGAGTACCCCAGCACCAGCACCAGGCCCAACCAGGCCGATGCCACGGCTATTTTGCGCCTTGGCGACCACGTCCCCGGGCTCCCGAAGTCCAGCTCCCGCAGGTCGACACTGCGCAAGCTCGCCAGCCAGTTTGCGGCCATCACAGCTGGCCGCCAGCAGGCGCATGCCGGGCTTCGCGCACTGTCATCTGAAACTGCCGTTCATGCCCTCCGTCGTGGGCAGAAGCAGCTTTGACTTCGTTCAGTTCAGGCGTTTCCAGCCAGTGTGAAGCATCCAGATTGCGCATCAGTTGCGAGACCAGATTGCCGGCCTGGGCAACGCCCGTGATCACGATGGTGCCTTCCGTCATTTTCACGTCGGTGAAATACACGCCATCCGGCAAGCTGCGCGCCAATTGCTCCAGAATGATCCCGCTGCTCGAACGGCTGCTCTGCAACATATCTATCGTTTGCATGCGCTCAAGCAATTGCTCCCGGCTCACTTTCAACTGGTCGATTTGCTCGGCACGACCATCCAGCTGAAACGTGGCACTTCTGATCAGGTCGTTGCGCTCCAGCTGACGCTCTACCAGGGTGTCGATAAATTGGTCAGCGGCAATCAGCCCGCAAGCTGCCACTGCAGACAGAACGGCCAGCGCAATCAAAAAACGTTTGCGCCGCTTTTCACGCAACAACGCGCGCCAGGGCAACAAATTGATTCTCGCCATTAATCACTCCCCCTCAAGGCCAGACCGCAGGCAGTCAACAGCATGGGTGCATCGCAAAGCAAGGTTTCAAGGTCGAGTGCGGGGTTAAGGTCCATGGCTGAAAAGGGATTGGCGACGCGCACTGACGTGCCGAGCCGGGCTTCAAACCTCTGGCTCAACCCCGGGGTCGTTGCTCCCGCGCCGGCCAATACGATCATCCTGACCGCCCCTGCTGCGCCGGCTTCGAAAAACTGCTCAAGCCCCTGGACGACGCTCTCCTCGAAGCCCTGCTCCCCTGCCGTCCCTTGCCCGAACAGCAGCTCGCGGGAGTAGATCACCTGACCCTGGTGCACAATGCTCAGCAAGGTCATATGACTCCCGAGATCGACCACGGCCACTGCCTCTTGCTGCGAAAGATCAGGGACCAATGCCTCAACCCCGCGCGCCAGAGCGTGGGCCTGCACCTCCACCACTCGCGGGATCAGGCCGGCACCGGTCAAGACCGAGCAATACCACTCAAGCGCCTCCTGGCGGCACGCCACCATTTGCACTGCAACCTGCCCGGCATGGTTCGATGAGTAGCCCTGAACCTCGAAATCCAGCGCCACGTCTTCAAGCGCATAAGGGACGTACTGCTCTGCTTCAAGCCGTACATGCAACTCAAGATCGGCTTCGCTCAGGCCCGTCTCCACCTCGAGGATTTTACTGATGAGCAGTTCATCGGGCATCGCTACCACGGCATCGCGTGCCATCACGCCCGCTTTGTCCAGCGCCTTGAGCAATACCCGTATGACACTTTCAGCCCCGGAGCAGGTCAGATCATTCATAAGCCCTGCCGGCAGCGGCTCGATGGCGTAAGCCTGCAGCCTGAACTCACGCTGCGAGCGGCTCAATTCGACGATTTTTATTGCTTGAGCAGTGATATCGACACCTGCACATCGATGGCGAGTTTTGCTGAATAATCCGGGCACCGTAGATTTCCCTAATGCTATCCGTGACTTACGGAGGGTAAAAAATGACTTCCGTTCAAAACCTGTTCTGACATGCGGCCCATGACGCCCATGTGCGAAAAATGCTTATAATGCCGGGCGTTTTTTTCCGTATCGTCGACCCGGCGCAACTGCGCACTACCCTGACGTGCAAACCATTTCTTAATCTGGAAATCCAAAAGCCTTGATTCGTCTGCTGAAGTTTTTCGGGTGGTCATTCGTTGCTGTGTTCTGCGGGCTATTGCTCGTGTTGAGTGGCGCGTTTCTCTATCTTAGTCCTGGCTTGCCGTCCGTAGAGTCGTTGAGAAGCATCCAGTTGCAGATTCCTTTGCGGGTCTACACCAGCGACGGCAAGTTGATCGCAGAGTTCGGCGAAATGCGCCGTTCACCGATCAAGTTCGCCGACATTCCCCCCGATTTCATTAATGCCCTGCTCTCTGCAGAAGATGACAATTTCGCCAATCATTACGGGGTCGACCCCAGTAGCCTGATGCGCGCAGCTACCCAGCTGGTAAAAAGCGGACACATACAATCAGGGGGTAGCACCATCACCATGCAGGTGGCGAAGAACTATTTCCTATCCAGTGAGCGGAGCTTTTCCCGCAAAACCAACGAAATCCTGTTGGCCCTGGAGATTGAGCGCGAGCTGACCAAGGACGAAATCCTTGAGCTGTATGTGAACAAGATCTACTTGGGCAACCGCGCTTACGGCATTGAGGCCGCCGCGCAGGTTTACTACGGCAAGTCGATCCGCGACCTCAGCCTGGCGCAGATGGCAATGATCGCTGGCCTGCCCAAGGCACCTTCGCGCTTTAACCCGCTGGCCAACGCAGTGCGCAGCAAAGAGCGTCGCGACTGGATCCTGGGCCGTATGTACAAGCTGGGCAAAATCGATCAGGCCAGCTATGAAACGGCCATCGCAGAGCCCGTCAACGCCAGCTACCACGTGCCCACTCCGGAAGTGAGCGCGCCTTATATCGCTGAAATGGCCCGCGCCGAAATGGTCGGGCGCTACGGCAGTGAGGCTTACACCGAAGGTTTCCGCGTCACCACCACGGTGCCAAGCAACCTCCAGGAACTGGCCAACACCGCCGTGCATGAAGGTCTGATTGCTTACGATCAGCGCCATGGCTATCGTGGCCCCGAGTCGCGCTTCCCGGGCAAGACCCTGGCCGTGTGGACTCAAGAACTCGCCAAGCAGCGCCCGATCAGCGGCCTCGAGCCCGCCATCGTGACCCAGGTGGAAAACGACGGCATCAACGTACTGACCCGCACCGGCGAGGCTCACGTTTCTTGGAACACCATGAAATGGGCGCGCAAGTTCCTTAACACCAACAGCATGGGCCCGATGCCCAAGCAGCCTTCCGATGTCGCACAGGTCGGTGATCTGATTCGCGTACAGCCGCAGACAGATGGCAGCTACAAGTTCAGCCAGGTGCCTACGGTGCAAGGTGCACTGGTATCGCTGGACCCGGACAACGGCGCCATTCGTTCGCTGGTAGGGGGCTTCGCATTCGAGCAGAGCAACTACAACCGTGCGATGCAGGCCAAACGCCAACCCGGCTCGAGCTTCAAGCCTTTCGTTTACAGCGCTGCGCTGGATAACGGCTACACGGCCGCCACCCTGGTGAACGACGCTCCGATCGTGTTTGTCGACGAGTATCTGGACAAGGTCTGGCGCCCGAAGAACGACACCAACACCTTCCTCGGCCCAATCCGTGTACGTGAAGCGCTCTACAAGTCGCGCAACCTGGTGTCGATCCGTCTGCTGCAAAGCCTGGGCGTGGACCGCACCATCGACTACATCAGCAAGTTCGGCTTCAACAAGGACGACCTGCCGCGCAACCTGTCGCTGGCCCTGGGTACTGCGACCCTGACCCCGATGGAGATTGCCACCGGCTGGAGCGTATTCGCCAACGGCGGTTACAAAATCACACCTTATTTGATCGACAAGATCGAAAGCCGCAACGGCGACACCCTGTTCGTGGCCAATCCGCCAAGCGTGCCTAAAAATGCCGCCAAGGACGTGCCACCCGAAGCCGCAGCACTGACTATCGACACCATCAACGCCGCGCCCGGCCTGCCTACCGTCGAGACGCAAGCGGTGGCCGAACGCATCGTCGATGGACGCACTGCTTATATCCTGACCAGCATGCTGCAGGACGTGATCAAGCTGGGTACCGGGCGCCGCGCACTGGCGCTGGGCCGTACCGATCTGGCAGGTAAAACCGGTACGACCAACGAATCCAAAGACGCGTGGTTCTCCGGCTACAACGCCGATTACGTGACCACCGTATGGACCGGCTTCGACCAACCCGAAAGCCTTGGCCGTCGCGAATATGGCGGCACAGTCGCCCTGCCGATCTGGATGACCTACATGGGCGGCGCCCTCAAAGGCAAACCTGCTCATACCCAGGCAGAGCCCGAAGGCATACTCAGCCTGCGCATCGACCCCCTGAGCGGCCGTATCGCCTCACCGGGTACGCCTGGCGCCTACTTCGAGCTGTTCAAAAGCGAAGACACGCCACCGACCAGCAGCGAACTGGGCAACAGCGTCGCCCCGGGCAGCCCGCTGCCGGCCGACGACGGCGCGCCAATCGATCTGTTCTAGTGCGCAGAGCGGCAAGCAGCTCTTGCCGCTCGAGGGTCTGTTCCCGTTTCATTGCGGCCGCGCCGATAGCCCATGTGGTGCAGGGCAAGGCGCGAGCAGCGTGGTTGGGTTGTTCCAGATAAGCTGCGAGCAACGACGCCCTGCGCCACATGGGCTATCGGCCCTTCAGGGCGCGTGTCAAATTTAGCCAGGCTGCGTTGCAGGGCTTGAGAAGGGAACAACCATTCTCGGCGCCCTGCGCCTTGCCTGGCTAAATTTGACCCAGCGACGCGGCTCGCAATGAAACGGGAACAGACCCTAGGCACCATACACATCGACTTCGCTCAGTTTTTTAGATCTCAGGCAGTACAAATGCTCGCGGGTCCGTTGGACCTTGGCAAGCTCGCGCATCAACTGGTTGATGGTCTGGGCAACCGGCTTGCCTGGTCGGGTCACGGCCTCGCGATACCGGGTGCGCAACTGCTGGCATATCTGCTCAAACGCCAGATCCACACACATCACCTCACGTTCGGTCACCCGCGAAGAGCTGGCCTCAAACGCCTCCCGATAGCGCCGCAGAACCTCCCGGCAACCTGAGATATACCGCACTTGCGGCGAGTGGCCGGCCGCCTCGAGCAATTGCCCGGGCTGCTCGATTGCGAGCCTGCACAGCGCATGCTGGGTAACGGTTTCGCACACCGGCTCCCACAGGATATGCGACTGCTCCCGCGGACCGGACTCCACCGGCATCAAGTAGTGCAGCGTGCCGTGATGCTGATAGGGCTCGCCTGTCAGACGGGTCATGCCCGCAACAAAAAGCGCCAGCCCGGCTGGCACATTAACGAAGGCCGGGGCCACCCCCAGGCCAAATTCAGAAGCCCTGACGTCCATCCAGCTGCCCGGCATGCTGGGCACCGGATCGTTGTGATCAACCACACGGTGATGCACCAGCGACCCGGCCGCCTTGATAAAGCCCGCATCCGCAGCGCGAGGGGCGCCATAGGTGTAAAGCACGATGTCGTGATTGAAACCCTGCCTGCAACGAAGCATTTGCGCGAGCAGCAAAGCGATTGCCCCGCCCGGACCATGGCCGCTTATCAGCAGTTTTTGCCCCGCGTAAAACTTGCCCAGATAGCCCGTTACAAAACCATAAACCTGCCTGGCAGCCCGGTAAAAGCCGCGATGCACTCTGCCCTCACCTTCCTCGAAAGGTACCTGCTGCATATCGCTTGGCTGCATGGCATCAAGCATTGTGCGGGTGCTGCGCACGGTGATCAGGGTGACTTCATGGTTATGGGTAACAAAGGCCTGGGTACCCAACCCGGCATCGTCGAAAAAATGAATATCACCCGGGTGCTCTTGGTCCAGGCCGCAGGGCACGACTTCCAGTCGCCGGGAGTACGCCACGTCTTTAACCAGCAGAACATCGCAGTGATCAGTTTTTTGAATGAAGGGACAATCGTTGAAGTCAGCCAGCAACGCCAGTTGGTACAGGTTGAGCGCGCAAAACTGCGGGGCTGTTGAAAAGGTGGGCTGCAAGGCCCTCAGAGGGCGAACCTCCAGCACCGTATGACGGCCAGCGGCCAGACCAACCCCAAACCCCATTGACCGCCCAGGCTCGATATCCGGCGGGTAATGGCTATCGACCCCTGAAGGCAAATGCCCCGCATGCTCGACCAGATGCCTGACCTCAACCTGGTAGTAGTCAATGTCGGCACCGGCGCAAGCCGGTTTGGTCCGAGTACGGGCGCCATCGTCATGCAGGCGGCGGGTTTGTTCGGCCCTGACCTGCAACTCAGTGATCTCCAGGGGCCGGTACTGCCTGTCCATTAATCGCGCATAGACCGCATCACTACGGTCATGTGGCTGCCTGAACATGACGACAACCGGCCCCGAAACATGACTGCCCGGCCTGCCGACCCCGGCAGCATCCAGATAACCGCCGCAGGTTCTCCCCTCCAGATCGACCATTTCATAGGCCAACCCTGCGTAGGGCTCGCCTGCGCCATGCTCGTCAATCAATTGAAAACTGGTCTGGCTACAGCGGTTATGGCGGGGAGGTTTGGACATCCGTGATTCCTGATAGACGCACAGGGCACACGTCTTAACGCAGTGCCCCTGGGAAAGGACAGACGCTAACGGAAAGTGTCAGGAGCAGATGTAGGACAAGTCCTATAATACTCGATGAATTATCTTGAGCCGATATAGAGCTATTTCGCCCCCTTGCCCAGAAACCAAAAAGCCCCGGCGCTTTTCAGCGCCGGGGCTCGGTATGACGCTAAACGGGTTTAGCCGTTAAACACGTCATCCACGCTTTTGAGCGGGTAGTTCTTCGGGTATGGCAGGGTTGCAACACCGGTCTCGATGGCAGCTTTGGCCACTGCATCGGAGATCAGGGTGATCAGGCGCACGTCCATTGGTTTCGGGATGATGTATTCACGACCGAATTCCAGCTTGATGCCGCCGTAAGCGTCGCACACTTCTTGTGGCACTGGCAGTTTGGCCAGTTCACGCAAGGCGTTGGCCGCTGCGATTTTCATCTCTTCGTTGATGCGCTTGGCGCGAACGTCCAGAGCACCGCGGAAGATGAACGGGAAGCCCAGTACGTTGTTGACCTGGTTCGGGTAGTCCGAACGGCCAGTGGCCATGATCACGTCGTTACGGGTGGCGTGAGCCAGTTCCGGGGAGATTTCCGGGTCCGGGTTGGAGCACGCGAACACGATCGGGTTAGGAGCCATGCGCAGCAGGTTCTCAGCGCTCAGCAGGTTCGGACCCGACAGGCCAACGAACACGTCTGCGCCTTCCATGGCGTCAGCCAGGGTGCGCTTCTCGGTTGCGTGGGCGAAGACCGCCTTGTACTGGTTCAGGTCGTCACGGCCGGAGTGGATAACACCGGTACGGTCGACCATGAAAATGTTTTCGATGGTTGCGCCCATGCTCACCAGCAATTTCATGCAGGAGATGGCTGCAGCACCGGCGCCCAGGCAAACGATCTTGGCATCGGCCAGGGTTTTGCCGGCGATTTCCAGGGCGTTGATCATGCCGGCCGCGGTCACGATAGCGGTGCCGTGCTGGTCATCGTGGAAAACAGGAATGTCGCACTGCTCGATCAGAGCACGTTCGATCTCAAAGCACTCAGGTGCCTTGATGTCTTCGAGGTTGATGCCGCCGAAGGTAATAGAGATGCGTTTTACGGTGTCGATGAAAGCCTGTGGGCTCTCGGAGTCAACTTCGATGTCGAAAACATCGATACCGGCAAAGCGCTTGAACAACACGCCTTTACCTTCCATTACAGGCTTGGAGGCCAATGGGCCGAGGTTACCCAGGCCCAGAATAGCGGTGCCATCGGAGATCACGGCTACCAGGTTGCCCTTGCCAGTGTATTTGTAGGCAAGTTCAGGGTCGCGGGCGATTTCGCGTACTGGTTCGGCTACACCCGGGCTGTAAGCCAGCGCTAGATCGCGGGCTGTAGCGGTAGGTTTGGTGAGCTCGACACTCAGTTTCCCTGGACGGGGCTGGGCATGGTATTCGAGAGCGGCGGTTTTCAAATCAGACATGTGGGCATTCCGCTTTTTTGCTGTTGGACAGACGAATCGCCGAGCATACGCGTGTCGCAAAGTCCCGACAAGACTGACCAGTCAGCAGTGTCAAGGGCTTTGCCTTACGACTTTGGGCCAAGAGCCGCGCCCCATAAGGGTTATAGTGTTCACAATTTACATTTAAAATTGTCTACACTTTTTAATGCGGCGCGACTTTTAGCATCCCCGGATGAGTCAAAGACAACATCCAGCGTGCCTGGCCTGCCTTCAACCCCCCTCGTTTTGAGCGGTCCAGCACCCAGCCTCTGGCCTCGACCTGCGCGCCGTGCAGATTTTCGAGGGCTTTTTGATCGAAGTTGGCCAGTTGATTGGGTGCAATGTGCAACACCAAACCACCCTGCAGATCGATCCAGAGGCCGCCGCGATTACGTTGTACCTGGCTGACCTTGCCGCCTATCAGGGCAAAGCCTGAACGGGTAATTTGCTGCGGCGCCAGCACAGGTGATTGCCGCCAAAGCCCCAGGCCGGCCACCCGGGCGTTGTGCTCGGCAGCTTGCTGACAGTCGAGCAGTTCGACATTCGGTGCTATCGCAACCTGATACCCCAGTCCGTCTGCCAGCAAGCGGGCTTCAAGATTGCTGCCATCGGCGCCAAACACATGGGCCAGGGTGCGGCCGTAACGGTCCTGTGGCTGCTTGCCCACAAGCAAGCCGACACGGCCATCACTGCGCGTCACCAGTTCTTGCAGGCGTTTGCGCGCCGCATCGGCAAAGGGCTCGGCGGACTGGCCTTTTTTGCCCGTCTCCGGCGCGTTGAGGCCGATCAGGCGCACGCTGCGTCCATCCTTGAGTCGTAGCGTGTCGCCATCGGACACACGCTCCACCCAAGCGTACGTCAGCGCACCCGGCGCACCCGGCGCAGGGCAAAGCGGCGCGGCCGACGCGCTTGCCAGCCAAATCGCAGGCATAAAAAAGGCGCCCGCAAGGGACGCCTTTTTCAATAACCTGACCAGACCAAAAAGGCTGCTCAAGGTCATCAGCCTTACTCGGCTGCTTTTTCTGCTTCTGCTTCTGCTGCTGGAGCTGCTGCTTTAGCGCCGAAAGCACCAAAACGAGTCTTGAAGCGATCAACACGACCGCCAATGTCCAGAGTCTTCTGCTTACCGGTGTAGAACGGGTGGCACTCGTTGCATACGTCAGTGCCCAGTGGCTTGCACAGGTTCGAACGAGTTTCGAACTTGTTGCCGCAGCTGCAAGTTACCAGGATTGTTTCGTACGCTGGATGGATATCGGCTTTCATGGGGTATTCCTCGGGCTAGCGTGCCGCCACTCAACACCATTGTTGAATACCGCACGTAAAATTAGGGCGCCGATAATACCAGACCTTTGCATTGACGCAAGCGGCCAAGCATGCTCCACCCTATTTCTTTCACTATTCATTGACCTGCCTTTTAGTCCCGGGCCACGTTGTCTGCTAGGCTCCGGGCCATCTTTGCCGTTCATCACTTGAGAGCCCCGCGTGCCCGACGCCATTTTGCGCCTTGCCCTGCCTTCCCCCCTGCGCCGCCTGTTCGATTACCGGGCGCCTGCTGGCGTGCTGCGCAGTCAGCTACAGCCTGGCATGCGCTTGCGGGTGCCGTTTGGCCGACGCGAAATGATCGGCATATTGGTAGAAGTGGTCGATCACAGCGAAGTGCCTGCCGACAAGCTCAAGCCGGGCATCGCGCTACTCGACGCCACCCCACCGCTGCCGCCTTCCTTATTCAAGCTGTGCCTGTGGACCTCGCAGTATTACCAGCACAGCCTGGGCGACACGCTGAGCTGGGCGCTGCCCGTCTTGCTGCGCCAGGGCGAACTGGCCGAAACCCGCCAGGAACGGTTCTGGCAGATTGCCCCCGGCGCCAGGCTGGACGACCCGCGCATCGCCCGCGCGCCTCGTCAGCGTGAAGCGCTGGCCACCCTCGCCCAGCACCCCCACGGTGTGGCGCATCAACTGTTAAGCAAATTGATGCTGAGCAAAGACAGCCTCGACCTGCTGCTGGCCAAAGAGCTGGTCACCGTCGAGATCCGCCGTCACGCACCGAGTGAGCGCCACGAGCATTGGCTGGCCCAACCCGAGTTGCCGCTCAACAGCGAGCAACGGGCCGCCTACGAAGCCATTCGCGCAGGCTTCGATCACTTCCATGCCTTTTTATTGGCAGGCGTGACGGGCAGCGGCAAGACCGAAGTGTATTTACAGCTGATCCGTGAAACCCTTCAAGCGGGCAAGCAGGCGCTGGTGCTGATCCCCGAGATCAACCTGGGCCCGCAAACCCTGGCCCGTTTCGAACAGCGCTTCAACGCCCGCATCGCCCTGGTGCATTCGGCGGTCAACGACCGCGAACGGCTCGAAAGCTGGCTGGCGGCCCGCGACGGCGAAGCCGACATTATTATTGGTACGCGCTCGGCGCTGTTCACCCCGATGAAAAACCCGGGGCTGATCATCATCGACGAAGAACACGACGGCTCCTATAAACAGCAGGAAGGTCTGCGCTATCACGCCCGTGATCTGGCGCTGGTGCGGGCACGGCAGGAAAACATCCCGATCGTGCTCGGCTCCGCGACACCGTCCCTCGAAAGCCTGCATAACGCCTACACCGGCCGCTACGGCTTGCTGCGCCTGAATGAGCGCGCCGGCGGAGCCAAACAACCGCGTTTCCTGCGCCTGGATGTTAAAAGCCGCCCCCTGGACAGCGGGATTTCCGGGCCGATGCAACAGGCCATCGGCCAGACCCTCGCTGCGGGCCAACAGGTTCTGGTATTTCTGAACCGTCGCGGCTTTGCGCCCACCCTGTTGTGCCACGACTGTGGCTGGATGTCCGAGTGCCAGCGCTGCGATGCGCGCATGACCGTCCATCAGCGTTCAGGCGAATTGCGCTGCCATCACTGCGGCTACGTCGAACGCGTACCGCGCAATTGCCCGCAATGCGGCAAAGTTGATTTACGCCCGGTCGGCGCCGGCACTGAGCGCGCCGAAGAGCGTTTGGGGATTTTGTTCCCTGACTACCCTGTGCTGCGGGTCGACCGCGACAGCACTTCACGCAAAGATGCGATGAACCAGCTGTTTGCCACGATTCAAAAGGGCCAGCCGTGCATTTTGATCGGCACGCAAATGCTCGCCAAAGGCCATCACTTCCCCCGGGTGACGCTGGTATCGATCCTGGACGCCGATGGCGGCCTGTTCTCCGGCGACTTCCGCGCCAGCGAGCGCATGGCCCAGCTGATCGTTCAGGTCGCTGGCCGCGCTGGCCGGGCCGAAGAACCGGGCAAGGTGATTATCCAGACCCATCTGGCCGACCATCCATTGCTGATTCAACTGACCGAGCAAGGTTACTTTGCCTTCGCCGAACAGGCCTTGAGCGAGCGCCGGGCTGCGGGGTTGCCGCCTTTCTCGCATCTGGCGCTGCTGCGCGCCGAGGCCCACAAACCCGGCCAGGCGGAAGGTTTTCTGGATGAGGCCTGCAGCGAGGCTGAGCGCCTGCTGGGCGAATTGAACCTGGGCGGCATCGAGCTGCTTGGCCCGGTGCCCGCGCCGATGGAACGCCGCGCGGGACGTTACCGCGCTCAGCTGCTGCTGCAAGCCAACGCCCGCGCGCCACTGCATCGATTGCTCAGCCAATGGTTGCTGGTCCTTGAACAAATGCCCAGCGGTCGCCAGGTACGTTGGTCGCTGGACGTTGACCCGGTAGACCTTTATTAAGGCACCAAATATCCCCTGTGGGAGCGGGCTTGCTCGCGATGCAGAAGACGCGCTGTCTCTGGAAGACCGCGATGATGCTATCGCGAGCAAGCCCGCTCCCACAGATTTGGAGAATATTAGGGAATAACCGTACACCACATATCCATAACCCGCCTGCTAAGGTTGGCAAGGCCCGCCCGGCAACGGATAATACCCAGTTTTTCCACCTGCGCACTGAAGCGCTACCGCGCTTGCGGTCGAAAGAGAAGACCATGAAAGACACCATTCGCCAGCTGATTCAACAAGCCCTAGCTCAACTCGTCACAGAAGGTGTGTTGCCTGAAGGCCTGACGCCAGCGATTCAGGTGGAAAACGCCCGTGACAAAACCCACGGCGACTTCGCCAGCAACATCGCCATGATGCTGGCCAAGCCTGCCGGCATGAAGCCACGGGATCTGGCTGAAAAGATCATCGCTGCCCTGCCGGCCGATGAGCAAATCAGCAAGACTGAAATCGCCGGCCCCGGCTTCCTGAACTTTTTCCAGAACACCAAGGCCCTGGCCTCGCGTCTGGACGCCGCACTGGCCGATCCAAAAATCGGCGTGCGCAAGGCCACCCCGGCCATGCGTACCGTGATCGACATGTCCGCGCCCAACCTGGCCAAAGAGATGCACGTAGGCCACTTGCGCTCCACCATCATTGGCGATGGCGTGGCCCGAGTGCTGGAGTTCCTGGGTGACGACGTGATTCGTCAAAACCACGTAGGCGACTGGGGTACCCAGTTCGGCATGCTGATGGCCTACCTGGAAGAAAACCCGATCACCAGCGACGAGCTGTCTGACCTCGAGAACTTCTACCGCGCGGCCAAAAAACGCTTTGACGAGTCACCGGAATTCGCCGATCGCGCCCGTAGCCTGGTGGTCAAGTTGCAAGCCGGCGACCCGGACTGCCTGGCGCTGTGGACCAAGTTCAAGGACATCTCGCTGTCGCACTGCCAGAAAATCTACGAACAGTTGAACGTCAAACTGACCATGGCCGACGTAATGGGTGAAAGCGCCTACAACGACGACCTGATCAATGTGGTTAACGACCTCAAGGCCAAAGGCATGCTGGTCGAGAGCAATGGCGCCCAGTGCGTATTCCTCGACGAGTTCAAAAATGCCGACGGCGAGCCGCTGCCGGTCATCATCGTTAAGGCCGACGGCGGCTATCTGTACGCCACCACCGACCTGGCAGCCATCCGCTATCGCAGCGGCGTGCTGAAAGCCGATCGCGCCCTTTACTTCGTCGACCAGCGCCAGGCCCTGCACTTCCAGCAAGTGTTTGCCGTGGCCCGCAAGGCCGGTTTCATCACCCATCCGATGGAAATGGAACACATGGGCTTCGGCACCATGAACGGCGCCGATGGCCGTCCATTCAAGACCCGTGATGGCGGTACGGTAAAACTGATCGACTTGCTCAACGAAGCCAAAGAGCGTGCCTACACGCTGGTTAAAGAGAAAAACCCGGAGCTGGCGGAAGACGAACTGCGTGCCATCGCCAAAGTCGTCGGGATTGGCGCCGTGAAATACGCGGACCTGTCCAAGCACCGCACCAGCGACTACAGCTTCAACTTCGACCTGATGCTGAACTTCGAAGGCAATACCGCACCGTACCTGCTGTATGCCTACACCCGTGTGGCGGGCGTGTTCCGCAAACTGGGCAAGGGCTTCGAAGAAGTGCAGGGCCAGATCGTGCTTGAGGCACCGCAAGAGCAAGAACTGGCGGCCAAGCTGGCGCAGTTCGGCGAAGTGCTGAACAACGTTGCTGAAAAAGGCACCCCGCACACCCTCTGCACCTACCTGTACGAAGTGGCCGGCCTGTTCTCCAGTTTCTACGAGAACTGCCCGATCCTGAACGCAGAAGACGAAGCTCAAAAACAAAGCCGCCTGCGCCTGGCTGCTCTGGCAGGCCGCACCCTCAAGCAAGGCCTGGAACTGCTGGGTCTGGAAACTCTGGAGCGCATGTAAGTTGGCTGCCAAGAAAAAGCCTGCACCCAAGCGCGGCGCCAGCCGGTATCAGGCGCCCGCTAAAAAGCCGATTCCGGGCTGGCTATGGATGGCCATTGGCTTGACCGTGGGCGCGTTCATCGTGTTCCTGATGAAGCTCGAACCTGGCCAGGGCGATGACGTCAAACGGGTCAAACAAGAGCAGCTCAAAGCCACGAAAGCGGCTGAAGCCAATAAAACAGCACCGAGCCCGACTCAGCCGGTCAAACCCAAGTACGACTTCTACACGTTGCTGCCCGAATCTGAAGTGATCGTGCCGCCAGAAGCCGTACCTGAAAAGACCCTGCCAACGCCGCAAACCGCGCCGCTGACGCCGGTGACGCCGGCCGAAGCTGCGAAAATCGACACCGTGCGCGCCCAGGCCGCCCTGAACGGCCTGACCCCTCCACCTGCGCCGCCGATTGTCAAAGCAGCGCCGGTGACCAAGTTCTTCCTGCAAGCGGGCTCGTTCCGCAAACAGGCGGATGCGGAAAAAGTGCGGGCGCAAATCATCCTGCTGGGCCAGACCGCTACGGTTGAAGCCGGTACGGTAAAAGACGAAACCTGGTACCGGGTGCTGGTCGGCCCGTTCAGCAATCGCGACCAATTGACCGTGGCCCAAAAGCAATTGGCGGGCGGCGGCTTCAATAACTTGTTGTTGCAACAGCGTCGCTGACACCAGCCGCTCCCACAGAGAAACCCAATCTCTGTGGGAGCGAGCCTGCTCGCGATGGAATCACCGCGACTCACCAATAAAGCCGCAGCGCCTGCATCGCGAGCAGGCTCGCTCCCACAACACCCTCGCCAAATTCTGCCTCCCCGTTCATCCCCATTCCCTCCTCGCTGTTGAAAAATCCGCTACAACCCCCATATGTATTTCCATCAGGCATTTTCGCCCCGCTGCGTGGAGACTCTCCCTTGACCACCATCGTTTCAGTACGCCGTCACGGCAAAGTCGTTATGGCTGGCGACGGCCAGGTTTCTCTTGGCAACACCGTGATGAAAGGCAACGCGAAAAAAGTCCGCCGTCTCTATCACGGCCAGGTAATCGCCGGTTTCGCCGGTGCTACCGCTGATGCATTTACCCTGTTCGAACGTTTTGAAGGCCAGCTTGAAAAGCATCAAGGCCATCTGGTTCGCGCCGCTGTCGAGTTGGCCAAAGAATGGCGTACCGACCGCTCGCTGAGCCGCCTGGAAGCCATGCTGGCAGTTGCCAACAAAGACGCATCCTTGATCATCACCGGTAACGGTGACGTGGTTGAGCCGGAGGACGGCTTGATCGCAATGGGTTCGGGCGGTGCATTTGCCCAGGCCGCGGCCCGTGCCCTGCTGATGAAAACCGATCTGTCGGCCCGCGAGATCGCAGAGACAGCACTCGGCATTGCTGGCGATATCTGCGTGTTCACCAACCACAACATCACTATTGAGGAGCAGGACCTCGCTGAATAAGACGCCTGTCGGGCCGGCCAGCCAGCCCGTTTGTGAACCTTACTTTAGCTAGAGGAACGCCAAATACCATGTCCATGACTCCCCGCGAAATTGTCCACGAACTCAATCGCCACATCATCGGCCAGGACGACGCCAAGCGCGCCGTTGCCATCGCACTGCGCAACCGCTGGCGCCGGATGCAACTGCCCGAAGAACTGCGCGTTGAAGTGACGCCTAAAAACATTCTGATGATCGGCCCAACGGGTGTCGGTAAAACCGAAATCGCCCGTCGTCTGGCCAAGCTGGCCAACGCTCCGTTCATCAAGGTTGAAGCCACCAAGTTCACCGAAGTCGGCTATGTAGGCCGCGACGTCGAATCGATCATTCGTGATCTGGCTGATGCAGCGATCAAACTGCTGCGCGAACAGGAAATCGTCAAGGTTCGCCACCGTGCCGAAGATGCCGCCGAAGAGCGCATCCTCGACGCACTGCTGCCACCTGCCCGCACGTTCGGCGAAGAAGCTGCCGTACCGCAGGACTCCAACACCCGCCAGCTTTTCCGCAAGCGTCTGCGTGAAGGTCAGCTGGACGACAAAGAGATCGAAATCGAAGTTGCCGACATTGCCGGCGTCGATATTTCCGCGCCGCCAGGCATGGAAGAAATGACCAACCAGCTGCAAAGCCTGTTTGCCAACATGGGCAAAGGCAAGCGCAAGAACCGCAAGCTGAAAGTCAAAGAAGCACTGAAAATGGTGCGTGACGAAGAAGCCGGCCGTCTGGTCAATGACGAAGAACTCAAGGCCAAGGCGCTTGAAGCTGTCGAGCAGCACGGCATTGTGTTTATCGACGAGATCGACAAGGTTGCCAAGCGCGGCAATGTCGGCGGCGCCGATGTGTCCCGCGAAGGTGTTCAGCGCGACCTGCTGCCACTGATCGAAGGTTGCACCGTCAATACCAAGCTGGGCATGGTCAAAACCGACCACATCCTGTTTATCGCTTCTGGCGCGTTCCACCTGAGCAAGCCGAGCGATCTGGTACCTGAGCTGCAAGGCCGCCTGCCGATCCGTGTCGAACTCAAGGCACTGACACCAGAAGACTTCGAGCGCATCCTCAGCGAGCCACACGCTTCGTTGACCGAGCAATATCGCGAATTGCTGAAAACCGAAGGCCTGAACATCGAGTTCCTGCCCGAAGGCATCAAGCGTCTGGCGGAAATCGCCTGGCAGGTAAACGAGAAAACCGAAAACATCGGTGCTCGTCGCTTGCATACACTGCTTGAGCGCTTGCTGGAAGAGGTGTCTTTCAGTGCCGGTGATATCGCCAGTGCACAAAACGACGAGCCTATACGCATCGACGCTGAATACGTGAACAGCCATCTGGGCGAACTGGCCGAGAACGAAGACCTCTCGCGCTACATCTTGTAAGCCCTCAGCACCTGTAGCCGCGGCCGAAGGCTGCGATAAGGCCACACGCCTTCAGTGATCCCGGGATCCTGCGCCAACTCAGTTGGCGATCGCAGCCTGCGGCAGCGGCTACACTGTTTGTGCAATGACCGAAGGTTAGGACCATGATCCCCAGCGCCATCAACCTGCACAAAGCTTCAAAAACCCTCACCCTGAAATACCCGTCTGGCGAAGAGCATCATCTGCCTGCCGAATTTCTGCGCGTGCACTCCCCTTCTGCCGAGGTTCAAGGCCACGGCAACCCGATACTGCAATTTGGCAAAATCAACGTGGGCCTGAGCAAAATCGAGCCCGCCGGCCAGTACGCGCTAAAACTGACCTTCGATGACGGACACGACAGCGGCCTGTTCACCTGGGAGTACCTCTATCAACTGGGGGTTCGCCAGGAAGAACTGTGGGCTGATTACCTGCAAGAACTGAAAAAAGCCGGCAAGTCTCGCGATCCGTCGGTATCGGTAGTCAAGTTGATGCTTTGATCCAATTGCACATGCCCCTGTAGCAGCCTCGTTCCTGCGGCAGCTACAGGGTTTTGTGTACCTGCAATCAAGCTGTCGTTGTGGGTGGCGTTGCTGGCGGCTCAACCGCAGGCGTTTTAGCAGCCGCTGCGGGCTTCTTGGCCGCTGGCTTTTTGGCGACGGTTTTGGCCGCTGCCGGTTTGGCTGCTGCGGCTTTGGCAGGTGCCGGCTTGCTGGCCGACGCAGGTGCCTTGACGGTGGGCTTGGCAGCCACTTTTGCCGCGGGTTTTGCAGCGGGTTTTGCAGCAGGTTTAGCCGCAGATTTCGCAACCGCCGGTTTTGCCGCAGCCTTTACCGCAGGTTTTGCCGCTACAGGTTTACTCGCAGCCGGGGCCTTGGTGGCCGTGACTTTGGCTGCTGCCGCGGTGAGCTTCTCTATATGTTTGGTCAGGGTCTCGACCTTGGCATGCAGCGCTTTGACTTCTTCACGGCTGGGCACACCCAAACGGGTGATTGCACTGTTAAGACGCTTATCGAAAGCCTCTTCAAACTCGCCCCATTTCTCCAAGGCCAAATCTTTAACATCTTCAACCCGGGAACGAGCGGATGACGTCGACGCCTTTACGCCCTCAGCCACTTTATGACCCGCATTCTTGGCCAGTTTTTCGGCTTTTTCGCCATCCTTGACCAAGCTGTCGAACAGCTTGCTGCCGTCTGCATCGATCTTCGAATACACCCCCAAACCTGCCAGCCAGATTTTGCGTGAATACTCTTCAACCTTCCCGGCCCATGAATGACTATCTTTTGCGGTCGTTTTTTTAACAGCCATCGTGTTCCCCTTAATGTTAAGTCGCGACGTCAGTGAGCAGGATCGTCGAATCATCAAGATGAACAAAGGTGCTCACCTGCATCAGGTTTAGACGCTAAACAGCCTTGTTTCAAGGTGAGCACCACGGTTTAGCGCCTTAGTAACCGAGCTTGATCGAGCCAGCCTGGATTTCAGACAAATCCATTTTAAGCAGTGCTTCGTCGATGTTAGGAAACTCGATATCTTTCACGATTCTGAGTGGCTTTAGCAGCGTGCCCGGGATCGGCTCCGAGTCGTCGAACTCTGCCTGCATTAACACCTTCATCTCAGCCTCTACAACATGGGCTTGAGCCAACGTTTCCTGCTCGCCAAACACATAGACAAAGAACTGGACCAGTCCGGGGCTGACCGTCGCAAAACCCATTCGTTGCGAACACGCTGTTTGCAATACATAGCGTTCGCCCTCTCCCCCAGCGACAACTTGATAATCGCGCGAAGAGGCAAAAGATTGTGCAACACGCCTGACTCTGTCTGCCATTACGGCCTCAGGCAGTGTTGTTTTATAAGAGATGGAACACACGTGATAATTCATATTTGGGCACCTTGTTGTTTAAGTTTGCAAAAACAACAATAGGTAGATCCCCCTATAAATCAAAAACAGCAAAAACCACTCAGCAAATAAAAAAATCTTCTATATCAACTACTAAAATATATTCGCTTATGCAAAGTTTAATATTACAGCGCGCTGTATAGAACATTCTCACACAAGAAATTCTTGTGCCTGCATAACTCGGCACACACCCGCCGCCATTCATCACGACGGGCTGGCGGTTGCGATCACGACAGCGCTTTGTCCAGCGACCGTTCGATTTCTGACTGGATCATGCCGCTCATCGCTGACATCAGCAGGCCCAGCTCCACATCGACCTTGACGGTTTTTTCGCTGATCTGGAGGGTGCCATTCACGCCGGAGCGTTTCAGTTTTACGGTGTCGCCGGCCCAGGTAGGGGTCAGGCCATACTGGCTGGCCAGTTTCTCGACCAGAGGCTGGGCTTTTTCGCGTGCGGCCTCAAGGCCCAGACTGTGGGTACGTTCAACGCTGATACGCGCCATGGCGTCACTCCTGATAAATAAAGCCGCCACTATACATTCACCCTCGCCAAGACAAAGCCGGCCACCGGGATTAGAATGGCCAGCATTCTCTTTTGGTGACAGCGATATGACTGATCAGCGCAAAGGCAGCGATGCCGAACCCACCACTCACTTCGGCTTCAAAAACGTACCCGAAAGCCAAAAGGCCGAAAAAGTCGCCGAGGTTTTCCACTCCGTAGCCGGTAAATATGACCTGATGAACGACGTTCTGTCGGGCGGCATGCACCGTCTGTGGAAGCGTTTCACCATCGAGCTGTCGGGCGTGCGCCCAGGCAACAAGGTGCTGGACATCGCCGGCGGTACAGGTGATCTGGCCCGCAAGTTTTCGCACCTGGTTGGCCCGACCGGCCAAGTGGTGCTGGCCGACATTAACGCCTCCATGCTCAAGGTCGGCCGTGACCGCCTGCTGGACAAGGGTGTGGCCGGCAATATCGAGTTCGTTCAGGCCGATGCTGAAAAGCTGCCGTTCCCGGACAACTACTTCGATTGCGTAACCATCGCTTTCGGCCTGCGCAACGTGACCCACAAGGAAGACGCCCTGCGTTCCATGCTGCGCGTGCTCAAACCGGGTGGCCGCCTGTTGGTGCTGGAGTTCTCCAAGCCGACCAACGCGTTGATGTCCAAGGTCTACGACGCTTACTCGTTCGCCTTCATGCCGATGGTGGGCAAGCTGATCCTCAACGACCCGGAAAGCTATCGCTACCTGGCCGAATCGATCCGCATGCACCCCAACCAGGAGACGCTGAAGTCGATGATGGTCGAGGCCGGCTTTGACCGCGTGACTTATCACAACATGACCTCCGGCATCGTCGCCCTGCATCGCGGCATCAAGCCCTGATGTTGCTGCGCGGCCTTCTCGCCAGCGTCGAAAACGGCATCAACCGCGTTTTGCGGCTGGACAGCACGGCCCTGGCGCGCTTGCGCCCCCTGACCGGCAAGTTGATTGCCGTCGAATGCGCAAGCCCCTCGCTGAACCTGTTTATCCTGCCCAGCGATGAAGGCCTGCTGCTGGCTACCCAGTGGGCAGCCGATCCCGACTGCACCCTGCGTGCGCCCGCCACAAGCCTGCTGCGCCTTGCGCTGAGCAAGGACAAAAGCGCCATCCTGCACGGCCCTGACGTCGAGCTCGAAGGCGACAGCGCGGTGCTGATGGAACTGGCGGCAGTGCTGCAAGACCTGGAGCTGGATTGGGAGTACGAACTCTCGAACTGGATCGGGCCGGTGGCCACGGCATTGATCGGTGGTCACCTGCGCAGCCGCGCCAACTGGTATCAGCAAGGGTTCGCCAGCCTCAATCAGAACCTTGCCGAATACCTGAGCGAAGAAGCCCGCACCTTGGTCGGCGAACGTGAAGCGCAAGCGCGCTTTGACGAACTCGACCAACTCAAACTCGACCTGGATCGCCTTGAGGCGCGCTTTGAGCGCCTTTCCCGATCCCACAATTCCAGCGATAACGCATGAAGCTGCTTGCCATACGCCGTTTGTTTCGTATCCAGCGCGTCGTCATTCGCTACCGACTGGATGACCTGCTGTTCGCCCTGCCTTTGCCGTGGTGGATGCTGTCACTGCGCTACGCACTGCCGTGGCGCTGGTTCCCGCGCAAAAAGCTGGAGCTGAGCCGGGGTGCAGCCCTGCGTCTGGCCTTACAGGATTTGGGCCCGATCTTTATCAAGTTCGGCCAGATTCTCTCGACTCGCCGCGATCTGCTGCCCGCCGACATCGCCGATGAGCTGATGCTGCTGCAAGACCGGGTGCCGCCGTTCGACCCGCAAGTGGCGGTCAAGCTGATTGAAGAGCAGCTTGGTGCCAAGATCAGCGAAGTCTTCAGCCGTTTCGACATCGAACCGCTGGCCTCGGCCTCGGTGGCCCAGGTGCATTCGGCCAAGCTCAAGACGGGCGAAGAGGTGGTGGTCAAGGTTGTGCGCCCCGGCCTCAAGCCGATCATCGGTTCTGACCTGGCCTGGCTGTACATCCTGGCCAAAACCGCCGAACGCCTGAGCGCCGACGCCCGCCTGTTGCACCCGGTGGACGTGGTCACGGACTACGAAAAAACCATTTACGACGAACTCGACCTGCTGCGCGAGGCGGCCAACGCCAGCCAGCTCAAGCGCAACTTCGAAGGCTCGCCGCTGATGTACGTCCCGCAGATCTACTGGGACTGGTGTCGCCCCAAAGTGCTGGTGATGGAGCGTATCTACGGGATTCAGGTCACCGACCTGCAAGCGCTTGCCGATCAGCGCACCGACATGAAGATGCTGGCCGAGCGCGGGGTCGAGATTTTCTTCACCCAAGTGTTCCGCGACAGCTTCTTCCACGCCGACATGCACCCCGGCAACATCTTTGTCAGCACCGTCAACCCGTGGGCCCCGCAATACATCGCCATCGACTGCGGTATCGTCGGCAGCCTGACCCCCGAGGACCAGGACTACCTGGCGCGCAACCTGTTCGCCTTCTTCAAGCGCGACTATCGCCGCGTGGCACAGTTGCACATTGATTCGGGCTGGGTACCGGCGCACACCAAACTCAACGAGTTTGAAGCGGCGATCCGTACCGTGTGCGAGCCGATCTTCGAAAAACCGCTCAAGGAGATTTCCTTTGGCCAGGTGCTGATGCGCCTGTTCCAGACGGCTCGACGCTTCAATATGGAAGTCCAGCCGCAGTTGGTGTTGCTGCAAAAAACCCTGCTCAATATCGAAGGCCTGGGGCGTCAGCTGTACCCCGACCTCGATCTGTGGAACACCGCCCAGCCGTTCCTGGAACGCTGGATGCGTGAGCGCGTCAGCCCCAAGACCTTGCTGCGCAACCTGCACAGCCAGGTCGAGCAGATCCCGCATCTGGCCGGAATGACCCGCGACCTGCTGGAGCGCATGTCGCAGCCCCATGCCAATAATCCGCCATTGATCGTGCGCGAATCCCGCGACGGCTGGTTCCTGCGTCTGATCGGTGCCGGGCATTTGGCCGCAGGTGCCTTGCTGGCCAGTATCGGGCCACTGCACACTGCGGGCTATTGGCCTGCCGGAATCATGCTGGCCGTAGGCTTGTATCTGATCGTGCGCCGATAGCCAGCCCCGGGCGAGGCTGGCAAACTGTGAATTCACCAGGCCTTGACCACAGGGTTGAGGCCGGTTGTCGGAGTCGAACATGAAAGACTGGCTGGACGAGATCAAATGGGACAGCGACGGCCTGGTGCCGGCGATTGCCCAGGACCACAAAACCGGGCGCGTGCTGATGATGGCCTGGATGAACCGCGAGGCGCTGAGCCTGACCGCGGCCGAAAACCGTGCCATTTACTGGTCACGTTCCCGTGGCAAGCTGTGGCGCAAGGGCGAAGAGTCCGGTCACGTGCAAAAGCTGCATGAAATGCGCCTGGACTGTGATGCCGATGTAATCATCCTGATGGTTGAGCAAATCGGTGACATCGCCTGCCATACCGGCCGCCAGAGCTGCTTCTACCGCGTATACGAAAATGCCGAGTGGAAGACCGTCGACCCGGTGCTCAAAGACCCCCACGCCATTTACCACGCAGGGCACTCCCATGACTGACACCTTGAGCCGCGTTGCCCAGGTGCTTGAAGCACGCAAAGGCGCAACGCCCGACAGCTCCTATGTCGCCAGCCTGTACCACAAGGGTCTGAACAAGATTCTGGAAAAAGTCGGCGAAGAGTCGATTGAAACCATCATCGCCGCCAAAGATGCCGCCATCAGCGGTGATTGCAGCGATGTGATCTACGAAACGGCCGACCTCTGGTTCCACAGCATGATCATGCTGGCCCAGCTGGGGCAGCATCCTCAGGCCGTACTGGATGAACTGGAACGTCGCATCGGCACCTCCGGCCACGTAGAAAAAGCCTCGCGGCCGTCCGCCTAAATCACTTTGCAAAGGAACACATCATGGGCATTTTTGACTGGAAACACTGGATCGTCATTCTGGTAGTCGTAGTCCTCGTCTTCGGCACCAAAAAACTCAAAAACCTGGGCACCGATGTCGGCGAATCGATCAAGGGCTTTCGCAAAGCCATGAACGACGACGAAAAACCTGCCGAGCCTGTGGTTCCTCCTGCACAGCCAACTGCCGCGCCGCAGCCACACACCACTTCGACCCTGAACGAGCCGCACACCATTGACGTGCAGGCGCAGAAAGTCGAAGAGCCGACCCGCAAAGACGTGTGAGCCAAAACTAATGTTCGGTATCAGCTTCAGTGAACTGCTGCTCGTTGGCCTGGTGGCCCTGCTGGTGCTCGGCCCCGAGCGGCTGCCGGGTGCAGCGCGCACGGCGGGCCTGTGGATCGGGCGCCTGAAACGCAGTTTCAATGCGATCAAACAGGAAGTTGAACGTGAAATCGGCGCCGACGAAATTCGTCGGCAGCTGCACAACGAACACATTCTGTCGATGGAAGAGGAAGCCAAGAAGATTCTGGCGCCCCTGCAGGACGCCGTGAAGCCCCTGACGCCGACCGAGCCCCCTGTGACCGCAGCAACTGTCGAGCCTGCGAGCCCCGCGCCCGTGAGCCTGAGCAAAACCGCGTCCGACCCTGCGCCTCAACCGGCAACGCCACACGACCCTACCCTGCCACCGCGAGCCCCTTAAGCGCATGAGCGATAAGCCTGAACACGACCAGCCAATGCCGCTGGTTTCGCACCTGACCGAGCTGCGCACCCGCCTGCTGCGCTGCATCGCGGCGATTTTCATCATCTTTGCCGGGTTGTTCGCCTTCACGCAGCAGATCTACACCCTGGTCTCCACGCCATTGCGTGAATACCTGCCGGTGGGCGCGACAATGATCGCCACTGACGTGGCCTCGCCGTTCCTCACGCCGCTCAAGCTGACCATGATGGTCTCGCTGTTTATTGCGATACCGGTGATCCTGCACCAGATCTGGGGCTTTATCGCACCCGGTCTGTACAAGCACGAAAAGCGCATCGCCGTACCGCTGCTGGTCTCCAGCATCTTCCTGTTTTATGCCGGCATGGCGTTCGCCTACTTCCTGGTGTTCCCGCTGGTGTTCAAGTTCTTCGCCGCCGCCACCCCCGAAGGCGTAGCGATGATGACCGACATCAGCAGCTACCTAGATTTCGTCATGACGCTGTTCTTTGCCTTTGGCGTGGCCTTTGAAATCCCGGTGGCCGTGGTGCTGCTGGTATGGATCGGCATCGTCGACGTCAAATACCTGCGCAGGATCCGCCCGTACGTAATCATCGGCTGCTTCGTGGTCGGCATGATCCTGACCCCGCCGGACATCTTCTCGCAAACCTTGCTGGCGATCCCGATGTGGATGCTGTTTGAAATCGGCATTCTGTTTGGCAGCCTGATCAGCAAGAACAAGCGCGGTGAAGACCCGGACGAACAACCGGCGGACAACGACGCCCAGCCGCCAGCGCCACAAGCGTGAACCTGCTGCTCCTCGAAGAGGCTGATTTCATTGCCGCCGACCGTGTGATCCTGCGCGATCGGCGCCTGACTCACATGCAGGAAGTTCACCGTGCCGCTGTCGGCGACAGCCTGCGCGTCGGGCGGATTGGCGGATTGATGGGCAGCGCCGAGCTGGTGCGCCTTGAAGCCAAGGAAGCCGAACTGGTTATCCACAGCCTCGACCTGCCGCCCCCGGCCAAACTGCCGCTGACCCTGTTGCTGGCCCTGCCACGCCCGAAAATGCTGCGCCGGGTGCTGCAAACCGTGGCCTCGATGGGCGTGCCCACAGTAGTTCTGGTCAACAGTTACCGGGTTGAAAAAAGCTTCTGGCAGACCCCGTTTCTGGAGCCCGAAGCGATTCGTGAGCAACTGATTCTTGGCCTTGAGCAATCACGCGACAGCGTCTTGCCCGAAATCATTATCGAAAAGCGCTTCAAGCCCTTCGTCGAAGACCGCCTGCCGGCACTGGTCGAAGGCACCCTGGGCCTGGTTGGCCATCCGGGTGATTACCCGGCCTGCCCGCGCGGGCTGGATGAGCCGGTCACACTGGCCATCGGCCCGGAAGGTGGCTGGATCCCTTACGAAATCGACTTGCTGGCCAAGGCCGGCCTGCAACCGGTACAACTGGGAGCACGCATCCTGCGGGTCGAAACCGCCGTTACCGCCCTGCTCGCCCGGTTGTTCTGACCTCCAGCTTGTGGGTGCGGGCTTGCTCGCGATGGCATCAACGGGGTAGCTCACACATACCGCGCAGTTTGCATCGCGAGCAAGCCCGCTCCCACAGGGGTAGCACCTGCGACGTTCGTCACACATCCAACCTCTGCCCTTCAGTTCTCCACCCGCGCGCCGATGCCCTTACAACCCGCAAAGACCTCCACGAGTCTCGGTCAGTAAAGGAGTATCACCATGTACCATCGGCTGGCCCAACTGCTCGGCAACATAAGCGTCAAACGTAAACTCAGCCTGGGCTTCGGTCTGGTACTGGTGTTGACCTTGTTGATTGCCGCTACCGGCTGGAATGGCCTGGTGTCCGTGATTGACCGGGGCGACAAGCTGGCCAACATCTCGAAAATTATCGGGCTGACCAAAGACCTGCGTATTGCACGCCTTGAATATGAGCGCCACCCCGGGGAAAGCACCCTTGCCGGCGTCACCCGCCAGCTGACCGAACTGGACAACGCGCTGGAGCTGTCCCGCGCACAGCTGGTATCTCCAGATGACCTTATTCTGGTCGAGCAGCAACTCAACGCCGTGACCGAGTACAAACGCGCCTTCGCCGACCTCATTCAGGGCTCACAACCCGCAGACCAGGCCATTGAGCGCATGCACCAGCAGGGCAATACCCTGATCGAACAGAGCCAGAAGCTTTCGGCACTGCAGGCGGCCAAACGCGACGCCGAAAGCCGCAAGGCCACAAGCCTGCTGATCGGTTGTGCACTGCTGGCCCTGGTGCTGGGGTTCATTGCCGCCTGGGTCATTACCCGCCAGATTGTTATCCCGCTGCAGCGCACACTAAGAACCGTTGAGCAGATCGCGTCCGGCGACCTGACCCATGACCACGTGACCAACCGCCGCGACGAACTGGGCCAGCTACAGCAAGCCATTCAACGCATGACCACAGGTCTGCGCGAGTTGATTGGCGGCATCAGCGACGGTGTGACGCAAATCGCCAGCGCGGCCGAAGAACTCTCGGCGGTAACAGAGCAGACCAGCGCCGGGGTCAACAGCCAGAAAGTCGAAACCGATCAGGTCGCCACCGCCATGCATGAAATGGCAGCAACAGTTCAGGAAGTGGCACGCAATGCCGAAGAAGCCAGTGAAGCTGCGGTTGCTGCCGACCAGCAGGCCCGCGAAGGCGACAAAGTGGTCGCGCAAGCCCTCGCCCAGATAGAGAAGCTCGCGATCGAGGTCGGTCACTCCACCGAGGCCATGGGCCATCTCAAGCGCGAGAGTGACAAGATCGGCAGCGTGCTGGACGTGATCAAGTCGGTCGCCCAGCAAACCAACCTGCTGGCCCTCAACGCCGCCATCGAGGCAGCACGGGCCGGTGAGGCCGGTCGCGGGTTTGCGGTGGTCGCGGACGAGGTGCGCAGCCTGGCGCAGCGCACGCAAAAATCCACCGAGGAGATCGAAGAACTGATTGAGGGCCTGCAAAGCGGTACCCAGCAAGTGTCCAGCAGCATGGACAGCAGCCGCGCCCTGACCGACAACAGCGTTGAGCTGACCCGTCGCGCAGGCGAGTCACTGGGCAATATCACCCGCACGGTGTCGACGATTCAGGGCATGAACCAGCAGATCGCGGCCGCGGCCGAGCAGCAAAGCGCTGTGGCCGATGAGATCAACCGCAGCGTGTTGAATGTGCGTGATGTGTCAGAGCAGACCGCTGCCGCGAGCGAAGAGACTGCAGCGTCCAGCGTTGAACTGGCGCGACTGGGTACGCATCTGCAGACATTGGTGGGGCGATTCAAGGTCTGACAGCCCCCACACCCTCTGCGGGAGCGGGCTTGCCCGCGATTGGATCGCTGCGGTTTTACAGTTACACCGCGTCGCCTGTATCGCGAGCAAGCTCGCTCCCACAAGAGCAGCAGAGGGCTGCTTTTAAAGCACCTGCCGCAAAAACGCCTGGGCGCGCAGGTCTTTGGGCGAATTGAAGAAGTCTTGCGGGTTGGAGTCTTCCAGCAACTTGCCATGGTCAAAGAACAACACGCGGTTGGCCACTTCGCGGGCAAAGCCCATTTCGTGGGTCACGCAGACCATGGTCATGCCTTCGCGGGCCAGGGTCTTCATGACATCCAGCACTTCGCCGACCATCTCCGGGTCCAGCGCCGAGGTGGGTTCGTCAAACAACATCACCTTGGGTTCCATCGCCAGCGCACGGGCAATCGCCACGCGCTGTTGCTGGCCGCCTGAAAGGCGTGACGGGAACTCATTGGCCTTCTGCCCGATACCGACCTTCTCCAACAGCGCACGGGCCTTGGCTTCGCGCTCGGCCTTGCCACGCTTGCGCACGACCTTCTGCGCCAGGCACAGATTTTCGAGCACGGTCATGTGCGGGAACAGGTTGAAATGCTGGAACACCATGCCGACTTCACGCCGGTAGGCATTGACATCGGTTTTGGGGTTGGCCAGGTCCAGACCGTCAATGCTGACGGAACCGGAGTCGAAGTCTTCCAGGCCATTGAGGCAGCGCAGAAAGGTCGACTTGCCAGAACCCGACGGACCGATCACCACCAGTACTTCGCCCTGGGCGACGGTGGTGCTGACGTTGTCTACCGCGCGAACAATGTGCCCGCGGGTGTCGAAGACTTTTACCAGTTCGCGAACTTCAATCACTTTGCGCGAGCCTCCGCTCAAGCCGGCTGGCGAAATGCGACAGCGGCAGGTTGATCAACAGGTACAGGCCCGCAACGCAGAACAGGATTTCGAACGGCGAAAACGAGGTGGTGATGACTTCACGGCCGCTTTTGAGCAGCTCGGTAATGGCGATCACCGATACCAGCGAGGTGTCTTTGACCAGGCTGATAAATTGCCCGGCAAGCGGCGGCAGCACACGCTTGAACGCTTGTGGCAACACGACGTAGCGCATCGACTGGCTGCTGTTGAGCCCCAGCGAGCGGGCGGCTTCGTTTTGCCCGCGGGCGATGGACTGCACACCCGAACGCACGATTTCAGCCACGTAAGCGCCGGTGAACAACGATAGCGCGGCAATACCGGCAAACTCGCGGGACAGATTGAGTACGGTGCCAATAAAGAAGTAGAAGATAAAAATCTGTACCAGCAGCGGCGTGCCGCGCACCAGTTCGACGTACAGCGTCGAGAGGTCGCGCAGGGTCGGGTTATTCGACAAACGGCACAGGCCGGTGGCCAGCCCGATGATCAAACCCAATACACCAGACACCAGCGACAACCAGACCGTGGTCCACAGGCCCCAGAGCAGCGGCCCTGCAGCCCAATGGCGGTTAACGCCAATCACGTCGCCTTCGGCCACATCGTCGCCCTCAGCCACTTGCAGGCTGTTGTCGGCAACGGTTACACGCTGTTCTTTGCCATCGTCGCCACGCAACACCACTTCGGCAGCATCGCCTTTGCGCACCAGTTCGATAACGGTCGAGGTTTCAGCGGCCCGCTGGGCTTCTTCGGCCTGATAGGCGAAGTACTGCGGCACCCGGTTCCAGCGCCACTCGTAGGACATCAATGAGGTGGCGTAATACAACGCACCCGCCAGACCGATGAGCACCAGCACGGTCAATACGTGCCAGGGCCACTGGGCTTTTTTTTGTTTGATCACTTTCAGGTTCCACGTTTTGTGTCGCTAGGGAGGCCATCATCGCAGGCAAGCCCGCTCCCGCAAACGGTGCGGGAGCGGGCTTGCCCGCGATTGATCAATCAGCCTTATTCCATGTCTTTGAGCCAGGCGGTGTCTTTGAACCACTTGTCATGGATGCGATCGTAGGTGCCGTCTTCGTGGATCTGGTGCAGGAAGTTGTTGATGTAGTTGATGCTGTCGTAGTCGCCTTTCTTCAGGCCGAAAGCCAGAGGCTCATAGGTGAATGGCTTGTCGAGGAACACCAGCTTGCCGTTACCGAACTTGTTAACCGCTACAACGTTGTACGGCGCGTCGTAGATGAAGGCATCAGCCTTGCCGTTAACCACGTCCAGAACACCTTCGGGCTCATTGTCGTAGCCGTGGTACTGGGCTTTGGAGATCAGCTTGCGAGCCACGATTTCACCCGTGGTACCGATCTTGGACGTCAGGCGGTATTGCGGGTCGTTGAGGTCTTTGTAGGATTTGATCTTGTCTTCAAGCTCTTTGCGAATGAGCAGGGTCTGGCCCACAACGATAAAGGGTTCGCTGAAGTTCAGGCGCAGGTTGCGCTCCTGGGTCAGGGTCATGCCGCTGCCGATCATGTCGAACTTGTTGGTCATCAGGGCCGGGATGATGCCGTCGTAACCGGTGGAAACCAGCTCCAGCTTGACGCCCATGGACTTGGCCATGGCTTTGAGCAGGTCAACTTCGAAACCAATGATCTGGCCGCGCTTGTTGGTCATTTCGAACGGCATGTAGGTCGGGTCCATGCCCACCTTCAAGGTGCCGCGCTTGACCGCGTCATCTATGGCGCCTGCATGGGCTGCGCTGACCGCCAGTAGTGCAGTGACACCGAACATCAGTTTCGACAGAAACTTCTTCATCATCAACTCCCCCTCACCTGCTCAATTAAGGTGTTGGCCTGCGGCAGGCTCGATTCAAAAAGCCAATAAAGCCGGGCACTCACCGATTCGGGGACGGATGCTAACTCACGCAAGGGGGATGAGACGAGTTCTGAGAGAGAAAAGGACGACAGGCAGGACTGAGGAAATCCTGTGGGAGCGGGCTTGCTCGCGATACGAGCAACGCGGTGTAACAGGGCTTGCGGGGTGATGCAATCGCGGGCAAGCCCGCTCCCACTAGGGGTAACGGGTTGCTCGCGAGGGATCAGGCAGCAGGTTGCAACGGCAACAACGGTGCGTGAGGGTCGCCAGTTACCGATTCACGCCAGGCGTTCAGCCAGCCTTCATGACCTTCGTTCCACACCAGTGCATGCAGGCGGGCAAGGGCCACAGGGTCGCTCAACAGCTCCATGCGCTCCTTGTTGGTCACGCCCTGCGGGCCAACCTTGAGGGCGTGGCGCACACGTTCGATACGCAGCCACTCAATCGGCTCGGCTTCACGGTGACGCGACGTCGCCAGGGCACAAGCCAGGGCGTTCTGTTGCGGATCAACCACCGCTCGCACAAAACCATCGTGCAGTGCGTGGTAGCGGTTCTCGTGGGTGTATTCGGCAGTGGCCGACAATTCACGCGGCGGCGCGTATTCCTCAGGAATCAGGAACAGGCTTTCGTCACGCGTCTTGAGGCCCAGCTTGACCCGGCTGGAGATCACCGAAACCGGGATCGACAGCATCAGCGAACCGACAATCGGCACCAGCCACCACAAGAAGCTCGGGTTCAACCACAACACCAGCCCGGCCCAGGCCGCACCCAGCAGGGTTTGCGGACCATGACGGCGTACGGCTTCACCCCACGGCGTGGAGTCGTCGTCACGCTGTGGCGAGTTCCAGGTCGCTTCCCAGCCCAGGAACGCGGCCAGAACAAAGCGGGTGTGGAAGATCATGCGTACCGGTGCCAGCAGCATCGAGAACAGCATTTCCAGCAACATCGACAGCGTAACCTTGAACCTGCCGCCGAATGCTTTGGCGCCCTTGGCCCAGATCAGGATGATGCTCAGCAGCTTGGGCAGGAACAACAGCACGATCGTGGTCGAGAACAGTGCCACGGCTTTATCAGGGTGCCATTGCGGCCACAGTGGATACAACTGGCGCGGTTCCATGAAGTACTGCGGCTCCATCAGCGTGTTGACCGCCAGCAAGGCCGTCGACAGCAACAGGAAGAAGAACCACAAAGGTGCTGACAGGTACGACATCACGCCCGTGAGGAACACCGCACGGTGAACCGGGTGCATGCCTTTAACCAGAAACAGGCGGAAGTTCATCAAGTTGCCGTGGCACCAGCGACGGTCACGCTTGAGTTCGTCCAGCAGGTTGGGCGGCAGTTCTTCGTAGCTGCCCGGCAAGTCGTAGGCAATCCATACGCCCCAACCGGCACGGCGCATCAGCGCGGCTTCAACGAAGTCGTGAGACAGGATCGCGCCCGCAAAAGCGCCTTTGCCCGGCAACGGCGCCAAGGCGCAGTGCTCGATAAACGGCTTCATGCGGATGATTGCGTTGTGACCCCAGTAGTGGGATTCACCCAGCTGCCAGAAGTGCAGACCGGCGGTGAACAGCGGCCCGTATACCCGCGTCGCAAATTGCTGCATGCGTGCATACAGCGTGTCCATGCCCGATGCACGCGGCGCAGTCTGGATGATGCCCGCATCTGGCGTGGCTTCCATCAGGCGCACCAGGCTGGTCAGGCATTCACCGCTCATGACGCTGTCCGCGTCCAAAACCACCATGTAGGTGTAATCGCCGCCCCAGCGACGGCAAAAGTCGTCGAGGTTGCCACTTTTACGTTTCACACGACGGCGGCGACGGCGATAGAAAATCCGCCCGAAGCCTTCTGTTTCGCGGCACACATCCAGCCAGGCCTGTTGCTCGGCGACGCAGATATCAGGGTCGTTACTGTCGCTGAGGACGAAGAAATCGAAGCGGTCCAGATCACCTGTGGCCGCCACCGACTCGTACGTTGCCCGCAAACCGGCAAATACGCGGGTCACGTCTTCGTTACAGATCGGCATTACCAGTGCAGTACGCGCCTGCTCCGGGATCGGCTCATTGCCGGCGCTGGCGCCGGAAATGCGGTATTTGTCGTGCCCGGTCAGCAGTTCCAGAAAGCCCATCAAGGCCGTCCAGAAACCCGCCGACACCCAGCAAAACAGAATCCCGAACAGGATCAGGATGCTGGTCTGCAAGGCATACGGCAGCACTTGCTGGGCCGTTTGCATCAACGGCTGGTGCAGCACTTCTTCAAGGTCGACGAACGCCCAGCCCTGGTACGGCATGATGCCTTTCATGTACCAGCCGGCCACGATGGTCTGGCCAAGCATCAACACCAGCAGGATGTAACGGCGGATAGAACCCACCGTGCGCCATCGCGCATGGGGCAATACGCGCTCATCGATCTTCGGTGCGGGCGGGTTGCTGCGCCCGGTCAGGCGCCGCCAGCCGCGAACCAGAATGTTGGTGCGCCATGGCTCTGGCACCACCTTGGTGCGGCGAATCGGCGGCGTAGCCTTGAGCATCACCCGGCCGCTGGCGTCGAGGGCGAGCATTTCTGCTTCCTCGAGTTCAGCGGCCGACGTCAGGTTAAGACGCGTACCCACCGAGGCCTGCGCGGCCTCGACAGGTTCTACGTCAGCCTGCGCCGACAAGCGCGCATGCAACTCGGCGAACGAGGTGCAGCTTGCCAGTTCGGCGCGCTGCTCATCGCTCAGAGGCAAATGCGCCAGGTACTCGCTGAGCGAGGCCGGTTGGGGCTGGGCATTACTCATCGGCTGGCAACTGGTAGCTCCAGGTCTCGGTCAGTACTTTTTCAGTCTTCACCGGCTCTGGAGTGGCTGGGGTAGCGTCGGCCGAAGGGGTCTTGGCGTCCTTGGCTGCTGCGTGTTCTTTCTTCTCTTGCGCCTTGGCCGCCGCTTTTTCAGCTTTGGTCACAGGCGCTGCCGGCTTGGCCGCAGGTGCTTGCTCGACGTCCTGGACCAGCGCTGCACGCATTTCCGTGGACTTGCTCGGATCCTTGATTTTCATCCGCAGGGTCAAGCGCCAGCCCTTGGTTTCAGGGTTGTAACGCACGTTGTTCTCAACCAGTTCGGCGTTGTCACCGACACTGACCTGGCTGCGTACAGCGGCATCTTCCGCCAGGCCCTTGAGCGACGGGCCTTCAAAATCAACCAGGTAAGCCACGCTGCCGTCTGGCTGGCGGATCAGGTTGGATTGCTTGACGTCACCGGTCGAACGCAGGGTTTGCTTGACCCAGGCGCTGTCACCCGGGTGCAGGGCTGCTTCGTCCAGGGTCCAGTGCATGCGGTAAGCGAAATCGAACGGTTTGAGAGGCTCAGGCAGAGTGTCCGGGCTCCAGAACGCAACGATGTTGTCGTTGGTTTCGTCAGCCGTCGGGATTTCTACCAGGTCAACGGAGCCTTTGCCCCAGTCGCCCTGCGGTTCGATCCAGGCGCTTGGGCGCTTGTCGTAGCGGTCATCGAGGTCTTCGTAGTGGCTGAAGTCACGGCCACGTTGCAGCAAACCAAAGCCACGCGGGTTTTCAACCGAGAAGTTGCTCACGGACAAGTGTTTCGGGTTGTTCAGCGGGCGCCAGATCCACTCGCCGTTGCCGGCATGAATGGCCAGACCCGACGAATCGTGCAGCTCGCGACGGTAGTTGAGCACTTTGGACGGCTGGTTGGCGCCGAACAGGAACATGCTGGTCAACGGAGCGATGCCCAGCTTGCCTACCTTGTCACGCAGGAACATTTGCGCTTTGACGTCCACCACCGTGTCTACGCCCGGGCGCAGGGTAAAGCGGTAAGCACCGGTAGCCCGTGGCGAGTCCAGCAAGGCGAAGATCACCAGGTGCTTGTCGTTGGGCTTGGGTTTTTCGATCCAGAATTCGGTGAAGCGCGGGAACTCTTCGCCCGACGGCAATGCGGTGTCGATCGCCATGCCACGGGCCGACAGGCCGTAGATCTGGCCTTTGCCCACAACGCGGAAGTAACTCGCGCCGAGCATGGTCATGATTTCGTCCTGCTTATCCCCCTTGTTGATCGGGTACAGCACGCGGAAACCCGCCCAACCGAGGTTTTCGGTCGCTTTAGGGTCAAACGTGACGTCGCCGAAATCGAAACGACTGGAGTCGTACTTGATTTCTTCGACGGTGGTGGCGGTCACTTCGTTGATTTTCACCGGCGTGTCGAAATGCATGCCCTGGTGATAGAAGGACAATTTGAACGGGGTTTTATCGCCCGCCCACTGCGCCTTTTCACGATTGAACTGAATTTTCTGGTAGTCCGCGAACTTCATGTCGCGGAACTCTTTTGGCAAATTGCTGCGTGGCGCTTGGTATTTCTGTTCGGCGAGGGTTTTAGCCTCAGCCGCCACGTCATCCAGACTGAATGCCCACAGTTGACCCGCACCGAACAAGCAAAAGAGCGCAGAGCCCGTCACCAGTGCGTTGCGTAACCGCTTGGCAGACATTTTTGGTGCATTTAATGGACTAACAATCACGAGCAAACCTCGCCGAATACAGATGATGAAACCAACCACCAGCGATCTAAATGCCAGGTTGGCGAGCACTGTTCCGACAATTGGTAGAGGTATTAATTCCCCTGCTGTGTCGGATTAGCCTCTGTGTAGCGCGGGATTATCTAGTAGCCCGCGTTACAACGCATCTACTGTCAGCAAGTATTTCTCGCTAAAACCCCCTGTTTTCGGACGAAAACACCGATTTTCAGGGTTTTAGATTTGTAACAGAAATGTCACAGGGCCATCATTGATCAAATGCACCTGCATATCGGCCCCAAAACGCCCTGACTCCACCGTCGGGTGAAGACGTTTTGCCTCGCTCAGCAGGTGAGTGAACAACTCCTCGGCCAACGCAGGGGGAGCTGCCGTGGAAAAACTCGGGCGCAGGCCATTTTTGGTGTCGGCCGCCAGGGTAAATTGCGAAACCAGCAACAAGCCGCCACCGATATCGGCCAGTGACAGGTTCATTTTGCCTTCGGCATCGCTGAACACCCGGTAGTTGAGCAACTTGTGCAATAACTTGGTGACGCTCGCCTCGGTATCGCCGGGCTCGACGGCGACAAGCACCAGCAAGCCCTGATCGATTGAACCGACAATCTCCCCTGCCACTTCTACCCGCGCACCCCTGACGCGCTGCAGCAGGCCCTTCATGCTTCGTCCGGCTGCAATTTGAGCAGCAGGCGGGCCATTTGCTCGGTGGCACGCACCAGGGCATCGGTGATTCCGGGCTCGGAGGCCACATGGCCAGCTTCGCGAATCACTTGCAGCTCGCTGCCGGGCCAGGCCTGATGCAGCTCCCAGGCGTTGTCCAGCGGGCAAATCATGTCGTAGCGACCATGGACGATCACGCACGGCAGGTGAGCGATCTTGTACATGTCGCGCAACAACTGGTTGGGCTCCAGGAACGCGTTGTTCATGAAGTAATGGCATTCGATACGGGCGATGGATAACGCCCGATGCGGTTCGCAGAAGCGTTCAACTACTTGCGGGTTGGGCCGCAGGGTCGCGGCACGTCCTTCCCAGGTCGACCAGGCCTTGGCCGCGTGCATTTGGGCAATCTGATCATTGCCTGTCAGACGCCTGTGGAAAGCCCCCATCAGATCGTGTCGTTCTTCCTGTGGGATTGGCGCCACGTATTCTTGCCAATAGTCCGGGAAGATCCGGCTGGCACCTTTCTGATAGAACCATTCGATTTCTTGAGGACGGGCCAGGAAGATCCCGCGCAGGATCAGGCCGTGTACCCGCTCCGGGTGGCTTTGTGCGTACGCCAGTGACAGGGTCGAACCCCACGAACCGCCGAACACCACCCACTTGTCGATGCCGAGGAACAGACGAATCCGTTCCATGTCAGCGACCAGATCCCACGTGGTGTTGCTGTCCAGGCTGGCATGTGGCGTCGAACGCCCACAACCGCGCTGATCGAAGGTGATGATCCGGTACAGGCCCGGATCAAAATAACAGCGACTGTTGGCGTCGCAGCCCGAACCCGGCCCGCCGTGGACAAACACCACGGGCAGGCCGTCTGGTGAACCGCTCTCGTCAACGTAAAGTACATGCGGCCCGTCAACCGCCAGTTCATGCCTGGCGTAGGGTTTGATCTGCGGGAACAAGGTCTGCATTACGCACTCCGAGGGGGGGCTGGAAAATGTTGCCGTCTGGCATCATAAACCCGATTGAGTGCAATGAGCATGTCCTTACACGCAACCCTTTAAGAGCCGGCTTGCCAGCTCCCAAAAGGTGGAGAACTCAGGAAAGCTCGGGAGCCACTTCAACCGCCCGACCTGCTGCCGGCTTTACCCACAGCAGGTAAGCCACCACCAGGAATGCAATCCAGACCCCGCCGACCATCAGCGCCGCTTGAGTCTCGGGGAAGTAACCCAGTACGCCGAAGATGAACACCATGAACGCAATGGCGGCCATCGGTGCATACGGCCAGAACGGCACCGGGAACTTGAGCTCGGCCACTTGCTCGCGGGTCATGGAGCGACGCATGGCAACCTGGGTCACCAGAATCATCAACCACACCCACACCGTGGCAAAGGTGGCAATCGAGGCGATCACCAGGAAGATGTTTTCCGGGATCAGGTAGTTAAGCACCACACCGCCCAACAACGTAGCGCCCATCACCAGGACGGTCATCCACGGCACGCCATGGCGGGAGATTTTGGCGAAGCCTTTAGGCGCCTGCCCTTGCTGTGCCAGACCGTACATCATGCGGCCTGCGCCGAAGATGTCGCTGTTGATGGCCGACACCGCCGCCGAGATCACCACGATGTTCAGAATGGTGGCCGCCGAGCTGATACCCAGGCTGTCAAAAATCTGCACGAACGGGCTGCCCTGGCTGCCGATCTGGGTCCACGGGTAAATAGCCATCAGCACAAACAGGGTCAGCACATAGAACAGCAGAATGCGCAACGGCACCGCGTTGATCGCTTTAGGGATAACGCGCTGCGGGTCTTTGGCTTCACCGGCAGTGATGCCGATGATTTCAATGCCGCCAAAGGCAAACATCACTACCGCAAACGAAGCGATCAAGCCGCCCACGCCATTAGGCATAAACCCGCCGAACGACCACAGGTTGCTGATGCCGGTAGCGACAGCGTCAGAGCTGCCAGAAGTACCGATGCCGAACAGCATGATGCCGAAACCGGCCAGAATCATGGCCACGATGGCGGCAACCTTAAGCAGCGACAGCCAGAACTCCATTTCACCGAAGACTTTGACGCTGCACAGGTTAAGCCCGCCTATCAGCAGCACGATGCCCAAAACCCAGATCCAGCGCGCCACTTCAGGGAACCAGAAGCCCATGTAGATACCGAAGGCGGTGACATCGGCCAGGCACACGATGATCATCTCGAAGGCATAGGTCCAGCCCAGGATAAAGCCCGACATCGGGCCCAGGTAGGTACTGGCGTAGTGGCCGAACGAGCCGGACACCGGGTTGTGCACGGCCATTTCGCCCAGTGCGCGCATCACCATGAACACCGCAGCGCCACCAATCAGGTACGCCAGCAACACAGCAGGCCCAGCCATTTGGATGGCAGCGGCTGAACCATAAAAAAGACCCGTTCCGATCGCTGAACCCAGCGCCATAAAACGGATGTGACGGGCCGATAGCCCGCGTTTCAAACCTTGAGTCTGGTTTTGCATTTCGCGTCCTTGATTATTATTGTCGGCGAAAACAGAGACGCAGAGAGCCCGGAAGGCTCTCTGCGTTTTTTTGGGGTTACAGGCTTGGCAGAACGTGAGCAGGCAGCAGATCGTTCAGGCAACGGGTTGCCAACAGCTTCATGGCAATTTCGATGTCCGGAGCGAAGAAGCGGTCTTTTTCATAGTGAGCGACCTTGCTACGCAGGGTCGTACGAGCGATTTCAAGCTTGGGTGAGGTTTTCAGGCCATCACGCAAATCCAGCCCCTGGCACGCGGCCAGCCACTCAATCGCCAATACGCCACGTACGTTTTCAGCCATTTCCCACAGACGCTTGCCAGCAGAAGGCGCCATCGACACGTGGTCTTCCTGGTTGGCCGAGGTTGGGATGCTGTCGACGCTGTGCGGGTGCGACAAAGCCTTGTTCTCGCTGGCGAGGGCCGCAGCCGTCACCTGAGCGATCATAAAGCCGGAGTTCACGCCGCCATTGGCCACCAGGAACGGCGGCAATTGCGACATGTGCTTGTCCATCATCAACGAAATGCGGCGTTCGCTCAGCGAGCCGATTTCGGCAATTGCCAAGGCCATGTTGTCTGCGGCCATCGCAACCGGCTCGGCGTGGAAGTTGCCGCCGGAGATCACGTCGCCCTGCTCGGCAAATACCAGCGGGTTATCCGATACCGCGTTGGCTTCAATGCCCAGCACTTCGGCGGCCTGACGGAACTGGGTCAGGCAGGCGCCCATCACTTGTGGCTGGCAACGCAGGGAGTACGGGTCTTGTACCTTGTCGCAGTTTTTGTGCGACTCGCTGACGGCACTGCTCGCGCCCAGCAGGTCGCGATAAATCGCGGCGGCATCGATCTGCCCGCGTTGACCGCGTGCTGCATGGATACGTGGATCAAACGGTGAGCGCGAACCCAGCACGGCTTCAACCGTCAGGCCGCCACACGCCATGGCAGCAGCGAACAGGTCTTCGCCTTCGAACAGACCGCGCAAGGCGTAGGCCGTCGACACCTGAGTACCGTTGAGCAGCGCCAGGCCTTCTTTCGCGGCCAGGGTCAGCGGTTCAAGACCGGCTTGTTTCAAGGCGCTTACGGCGTCCAGCCACTCGCCTTTGTAACGTGCCTTGCCTTCGCCCAGCAGCACCAGTGACATATGCGCCAACGGCGCCAGGTCGCCCGATGCGCCCACCGAACCTTTAAGCGGGATGTGCGGGTAAACCTCGGCATTGATCAGCGCGATCAATGCGTCGATAACCACACGCCGAATCCCGGAGAAACCGCGGCTCAGGCTGTTGACCTTAAGCACCATGATCAGGCGTACCAGATCATCGCTGATCGGCTCGCCGATACCGGCTGCGTGGGACAGCACCAGGGAACGCTGAAGGTTTTCCAGGTCTTCGCTGGCGATTTTGGTCGAAGCCAACAAACCGAAACCTGTGTTGATGCCGTAGGTGGTGCGATTTTCGGCAAGGATCTGCTCAACGCACGCCACACTGGCATCGATCTGCGCCGAGGCGCTCTCGTCCAGGCTGAGAGTTACCGGCTGCTGATAAATGTCACGCAGCTGGGCAAGGCTCAGTTGGCCGGGGATCAGGTTTAGCTCAAGCACGTTAATACTCCTTCACACGTGTAACCAAAATTATAGAAATCTGTAGCAACCTTGTGGGAGCCGGGCTTGCCCGCGATTGCATCACCTCGTACTGCCTGAAGCACCGAGGCGTCTGCATCGCGAGCAAGCCCGCTCCCACAGGATTCGTGCCCGTGGGTCAGCCGTTGATCATCGGCAGGTTCAGGCCCTGCTCGTTGGCGCAATCGATAGCGATGTCGTAACCGGCATCGGCATGGCGCATCACGCCGGTAGCCGGGTCGTTGTGCAGTACGCGGGCAATGCGCTCTGCCGCTTCGTCGGTACCGTCACACACAATCACCATGCCCGAGTGTTGCGAGAAGCCCATGCCAACGCCGCCGCCGTGGTGCAACGAGACCCAGGTCGCGCCGCTCGCGGTGTTGAGCAAGGCGTTGAGCAGTGGCCAGTCGGACACGGCGTCGGATCCGTCTTTCATCGATTCGGTTTCGCGGTTCGGGCTGGATACCGAACCGGAGTCCAGGTGGTCACGGCCGATCACGATCGGGGCTTTGAGCTCGCCGCTGCGCACCATTTCGTTGAACGCCAGGCCCAGCTTGGCGCGCTGGCCCAGACCCACCCAGCAAATACGGGCCGGCAAGCCCTGGAAGCTGATGCGCTCGCGAGCCATGTCCAGCCAGTTGTGCAGGTGGGCGTCGTCAGCGATCAGTTCTTTGACCTTGGCGTCGGTTTTGTAGATGTCTTCCGGATCGCCCGACAGCGCGACCCAACGGAATGGACCTACACCGCGGCAGAACAACGGGCGGATGTAAGCCGGAACGAAACCCGGGAAGTCGAATGCGTTTTCAACGCCAACTTCTTTGGCCATCTGACGAATGTTGTTGCCGTAGTCGAAAGTCGGAACGCCAGCCTTCTGGAACGCCAGCATGGCTTCAACGTGTTCGCCCATCGAGGCTTTGGCGGCTTTGACCACGGCCGCGGGATCGGTCACGGCACGGTCGCGGTACTGCTCCCAGGTCCAGCCTTTTGGCAGATAGCCATTCAGTGGGTCGTGGGCGCTGGTCTGGTCGGTAACCATGTCCGGGCGCACGCCACGACGAACCATTTCTGGCAGCAATTCAGCAGCGTTGCCACACAGGGCGATGGAAATTGCTTTGCCTTCGGCGGTGTATTTGGCGATACGGGCCAGCGCGTCATCCAGATCCACGGCTTGCTCGTCGACATAACGAGTGGCCAGGCGGAAATCGATACGGCTTTGCTGACACTCAATGTTCAGCGAGCAGGCACCGGCCAGGGTAGCGGCCAGCGGTTGTGCACCGCCCATGCCGCCCAAACCTGCAGTCAGTACCCATTTTCCGACCAGGCTACCGTTGTAATGCTGGCGACCGGCTTCAACGAAGGTTTCGTAGGTGCCCTGAACGATGCCCTGGCTGCCGATATAGATCCAGCTGCCGGCGGTCATCTGGCCGTACATGGCCAGGCCTTTGGCGTCGAGTTCGTTGAAGTGTTCCCACGTGGCCCAATGCGGAACCAGGTTGGAGTTGGCGATCAGTACCCGCGGCGCGTTGCTGTGGGTTTTGAACACGCCAACCGGCTTGCCCGATTGCACCAGCAGGGTTTCGTCATCGTTGAGGTTGGTCAGGCTTTCGACGATTTTGTCGTAGCACTCCCAGTTACGCGCTGCCCGGCCAATACCGCCATACACCACCAGCTCGGTAGGGTTCTCGGCCACTTGCGGGTCGAGGTTGTTCATCAGCATCCGCAGCGGGGCTTCTGTCATCCAGCTTTTAGCCGTGAGCTGGGTGCCACGGGCGGCGCGAATTTCACCATCACGGTGACGGGTGAACGAAGCAGGCGATTTAGGGGTAGTTGAAGTCACGGGTAACTCCTCAGCGATGGGCAGATGCGTCGGGTGTGAGAAGAGGATCGACGCACACTTATGTACTTGTACATACAAGCATATGCAAGTAAGCGGCCAAAGTCATATTTCAGCAGATGAAATTGTTTAAACGCCGCTACAGGCCCCGTAAATAAAGGCTTAAATCTACGCAGGTAGTCTCTTTGACAGATGAAGGGCAAAGCGCGGGAATGTTACTGGGAGGGGGTTTTGCGTCTTTTTGGGGCGTTCGGTAACAGGAAGGGGGCTGATCGCGTCACCCCGTGGCCGCTGCCCCCAGCGCCCACGGGGTGTATTGAGCCATTACTTTGCGTAACGCTGTTGCCCCCACTCAATAATCCGCGCCAGCAATTGCTTGAGCACCACTTGGGTCGGTGCCGCCAGGTCCTGGCGATAGTTGAACGGTTCGAACTCTTCCATATAGGTGCACTGCGCCAGCTCCAGTTGCACCGCATGGATGTTGTCGGCCGGGCTGCCGTAATGGCGGGTGATATGGCCGCCCTTGAAGCGCCCGTTCAGCACGTGGCTGTACGCCGGGTGCTCGGCGCAAATGGCTTCCAGATCGCGGGCAAGTGCCGGGTCGCAGCTGGCGCCATTGAACGTGCCCAGGTTGAAGTCCGGCAAACGCCCGTCAAACAGGTGCGGCACGCAAGAACGGATGGAGTGCGCATCGAACAGCAAGGCATAGCCAAACTCGTCCTTGAGGCGCTTGAGCTCCTGCTGCAAGGTCTGGTGGTAGGGTTTCCAGATCTGCTCCAGGTACGTCGCACGCTCTTGCGCCGAAGGCACTTGCCCTTCGCGGAACAGGGGCACGCCATCAAACAGCGTGGCCGGGAACAGCCCCGTGGTCGCGCCCACGTACATCGGTGCGTCGTCTTCGGGGCGATTGAGGTCAATCACGAAGCGCGAGTACTCGCCAGCCAGGGTGCTGGCACCCAGTTCAGCAGCAAAATCGTAAAGCTGCGGGATGTGCCAGTCGGTGTCCGGCAGGCTTTGTGCCTCGGGGATCAGGCCGGCCTTGACCGCCGGCGTCAGTTTCAAGCCTGCGTGGGGCATGCTGATCAGCAATGGCACACGGCCTTGTTTGAATGTCAGAACCTTATCCACAAACTTTTCTCCTAGGGTCTGTTGCCATTTCATTACGAGCCGCGTCGCTGGGTCAAATTTTGCCAGGCAAGGCGCAGGGCGCCGGAAATGGTTGTTCCCTTCCCAAGCCCTGCAACGCAGCCTGGCGAAATGTGACACGCGACCCGGAGGGACGATAGCTCACGTGACGCAGGGCGGCGTTGCTCGCAGCTTATTGGGAACAACCAAACTACGCTGCTCGCGCCTTACCCTGCGTCACGTGAACTATCGTCGCGGCCGCAATGAAACGGCAACAGACCCTAGCGCTACGTCAACGCCATTGCGCACGACGCGTTTATCCAGATCACCGCCCAGCCAATAGGCCAGGTCTGCCGGGCGATCAATATTCCAGGCCACGAAGTCGGCCACTTTGCCAGGTTCCAGCGAGCCATGGGTCTCACCCATGCCCAGCGCCGTGGCGGCATGCTGGGTAACACCGGCCAAGGCTTCTTCGGGGGTCATGCGGAACAGGGTACAGGCCATGTTCAGCATCAGGCGCAGCGACAGGCCCGGCGAAGTGCCCGGGTTGAGGTCGCTGGCGATGGCGATTTTCACCCCGTGCTTGCGCAGGGCCTCCATCGGCGGCAGCTGGGTTTCACGCAAAAAGTAAAACGCACCGGGCAACAGCACGGCCACGGTACCGGATCGGGCCATGGCGATGGCGTCTTCTTCGGTCATGAATTCCAGGTGGTCGGCCGACAACGCCTGATAACGCGCCGCCAGGCTTGAACCATGCAGGGAGGACAGCTGCTCGGCGTGCAGTTTGACCGGCAGGCCCAGTTGCTGCGCCACTTTGAATACGCGCTCAACCTGGGCCGGCGAGAAGGCCAGGTATTCGCAGAAGGCATCCACTGCGTCTACCAGCCCTTCGTCCGCCAGCGCGGGCAGCATCTCGTTGCAGATGTGGTCGATGTAGTCGTCGGCGCGATCCTTGTACTCCGGTGGCAAGGCGTGGGCCGCCAGGCAGGTGCTGCGCACCGTGACTGGCAACTCCTGGCCAAGGCGACGAATCACCCGCAGGATTTTGCGTTCGCTCTCAAGGCTCAGGCCATAGCCGGACTTGATCTCGACGCTGGTAACGCCATCGCGCAGCAAGCAGATCAAACGCTGACGGGCACTGGCGAACAATTCCTCTTCGCTGGCAGCACGGGTCGCACGCACAGTGCTGGCAATGCCGCCACCGGCGGCAGCGATTTCGGCATAGCTCACGCCCTGCAAGCGCTGCTCGAACTCACCGCTGCGATTACCGCCAAACACCGTGTGGGTGTGGCAATCGATCAGTCCCGGCGTAACCCACGCGCCTTCCAGGCCGTGGGTTTGGCCGTACTCGCCGGCAGGCAACTGCTGACGCGGGCCAATCCACTCAATGAAGCCGTCACGGGTAACAAGGGCGGCATCCTCGATAATCGAGTACGTGCCATTGGCCATGGTTGCGACATTGCAGTGCTGCCAAAGGGTTTTCATTCAGTCACTCCATCATTGATTCAAGCCAGATGCGGCAACAACTCACGTAACACGCGTTGATCCTTGAGGATCGCAGCGCTGCTGGCAATGTCCGGCGCCAGCCAGCGATCCTGATCATACGGGGCCACGCGCTCACGCAGCAGGTTCAAGGCTTTTTGGGTACCGCTGCCAAAACGCTGCGGTTTGAGAAACTCAAACGCCTGGGCCGCCAACAGGTATTCGATGGCCAGAATCTGCGTACAGTTTTCGAGTAATTGCAGCAGTTTGAGCGCCGAGTTGGTGCCCAGGCTCAGGTGATCTTCCTGCAGCCCTGAAGTCACGTAGTTATCCAGTACTGCCGGTTGGGCCAACTGGCGATTTTGCGCACAGAGGGACGCCGCGACGTATTGCACGATCATCATTCCCGAGTTGACCCCGGGCTGGCTGACCAGAAACGCGGGCAGACCGCTCACATGCGGGTTGATCAGACGATCCAGACGGCGTTCGGCGATCGAGCCGATCTCGGCCATCGCAATGGCCAGCATATCGGCAGCCAGGGCCACCGACTGACCATGGGGGTTGGCCTGGCTCACCACGCGATAGGCTTCAGGCGTGCCCAGGACCATCGGGTTGTCATTGACCGAATTGAGCTCGGTTTCGATTTGCAGCGCGCCATGGTGCAACTGGTCACGCGCGGCGCCATGTACCTGCGGGATCGAGCGCAAGCTCAGTGCATCCTGGGTACGCACCCCTTTGCTGCTGGCAATGACTTCGCTGTCTGCCAGCAAGTCCCGCAGGTTCGCACCCACACGCTGCATGCCGGAATGAGGCTTGAGTGCCAGGATTTCGGGGTCAAAAGCATCCAGCTGACCGCGCAACGCTTCAAAACTCATGGCCCCCGTCACGTCAGCCCACTGCAACAAATGCGTGGCATCGGCCAGGGCCAGGCAGCTCAGGCCGGTCATGCACGGCGTGCCGTTGACCAGGCACAAGCCATCCTTGGCACCCAGTACCACCGGGCTCAGGCCTTCGGCTGCCAGTGCCTGCTGCGCAGGGACAACCTGCCCGCGATAGCTGACGTCGCCAACGCCCAGAAGGGTGATGCCGATATGCGCCATGTGGGTCAAATAACCCACAGAGCCCTGGGAAGGCACTTGCGGAGTGATCTGGTGATTGAGCAAAGCCAGCAGCCCTTCAACCACTTGGCGGTGCAAACCCGACTTGCCCTGGCTGTACTGGATAACGGCTGCGCAAATGATGGCCCGGGTTTGCTCATTGCTGAGTACAGGACCCACGCCGCAGGCATGGCTGAGCAGGGTGTTGCGTGACAGCGCGCTCAGCTGCTCGTCCTGTAACGAGACGTTGCTCAACCCGCCCAGACCGGTATTGATGCCATACGCACGCTCACCACTGCGCACAATGCGCTGCACGATGGCCTGCGCATTGTCGATCCGGGCCCAGGCCTGATCCGACAACGTCAGCAGTGCACCATGCCGGGCGACAGCCACGACGTCCATCCAACCCATGCGGGTGTTGTCTATAACCACTGCTTCAATCTGCACGTTATTCACATTCGACCTCAATCTGTCTAAATCTAAACCGTCACAGCACGGCGCTGAACAAAGCGATCCACGTAATCGTCAGCCGGCGAGTGAAGAATGTCCTTGGGGGTGCCCACTTGAATCAACCGGCCATCCTTGAGGATCGCAATCCGGTTGCCGATGCGCACCGCTTCATCAAGGTCATGGGTAATGAAGACAATGGTTTTATGCAGGGTCTTTTGCAGTTCAAGCAGTTGATCCTGCATCTCGGCGCGGATCAGCGGATCCAGGGCGCTGAAGGCCTCATCCATCAGGATGATGTCGGTGTCGCTGGCCAGGGCCCGCGCCAGACCCACACGCTGGCGCATGCCGCCAGACAGCTGGTGCGGGTATTTGTTTTCGTACCCTTTGAGGCCCACGGTATTGATCCAGTGCATGGCACGCTCGGCGCACAAGGCTTTGCTTTCGCCACGCACTTTCAGACCGTAGGCCACGTTGTCGATCACGGTTCTGTGGGGCAAAAGACCGAAACTCTGGAACACCATGCTGATCTTGTGCCGGCGGAATTGGCGCAAGGCTTCCATGTCGTATTGCAGGATGTCTTCACCGTCTACCAGGATCGCTCCGCTGGTGGGGTCGATCAGGCGATTGAAGTGGCGTACCAGCGTCGATTTGCCCGACCCGGACAAACCCATGATGACGAAGATTTCACCGGTGCCGATACTCAATGACAAGTCATTGACCCCGACGACACAGCCGGTCTGGGACAAGACCTGATCCTTGGTTTTCTCTTGCTGGATCATGGCCAGCGCTTCCTTGGCACGGCTGCCAAAGATCTTGAACACGTTCTTTACTTCGATTTTAGGGGGCATGCTCATTTGCTCACCTCGTGCCGTGGGCGGCCATAGGCCTGGGTGATGCGGTCGATAACCACTGCCAGAATCACAATCGCCAGACCGGCCTCAAGCCCGCGACCGACGTTCAGCGTCTGGATACCCACCAGTACGTCCTCACCCAGACCCCGCGCACCAATCATCGAGGCGATCACCACCATCGACAGCGCCATCATGGTGGTTTGGTTGATCCCTGCCATGATGCTCGGCATCGCCAGCGGCAACTGCACACCAAACAGCTGTTGCCAGCGGTTGGCACCAAAGGCGTTGATGGCTTCCATCACTTCTGCGTTGACCTGCCGAATGCCCAGATCGGTCAAGCGAATCAGCGGTGGCGCAGAGTAGATAACCGTGGCGAAGATCGCCGGGACTTTGCCCAGGCCAAACAGCATCAACACCGGAATCAGGTACACGAAGCTGGGCATGGTTTGCATGATGTCCAGCATCGGCATCAACACGGCGCGCAAGCGATCGCTGCGGGCCGCGAGAATCCCCAGCGGGATGCCGATCAGCACCGAAATCACCGTGGCGACCATCATCAAGGCCAGCGTTTGCATCAGCTTGTCCCACAAGCCAACAGCCCCCACCAGAAACAACAAGCCGACGATAACTGCCGTGGTCACCAGCTTGCGGGTGGCGTGCCAGGTGACACCTGCAACGATGGCCAGCACCAGCCACCAGGGAGCCATGCGCAGCACGGTCTCAAGATTGACGATGGCCCACAGCATGGTGTCGGAAATATGCCGGAAAATATCGCCATAGTTGGTCACCAGCGCGTCGACCCAACTGTTGACCCAGTCGGCAATTGAGAATGTAAAACGGTCGGGAAACATAAGAACTCTCGATCAAATGAAAGGGACGTACGCGACAGGCAGAGCGTCCGTATTCAGAGTGCAGCCTCAATTTTCTTCGCGCCAGCTTCGTCTACCCATGCGTGCCAGACCTCTGGATGCTCCTTGAGGAACAACACGGCCAGTTGCGGCGACTTGATATTTTCATGGGTCATGCGGGCCAGGTTCTGATTGAGCAGATCGATCGGCAGGTTGACCTTTTCCAGGACGCTGATCAGCTCTGGCGCTTGCTCGTTGAAGACGCTCGACACGCCCACTTTGATCGTCAGGCTCTTGTCGACACCGGGCTTCTCTTCCAGTTTGACCAGATCAAGCTTGCCCATCAGCGGGGTCGGCGACCAGTAATAGAACAGAATCGGCTCGCCGCGCTTGTAGCTCGACAACACGGCGATATCCAGTGCCGGACCGGTACCCGGGCGGAAGTTGGTAAAGCTGTTTTCCAGCCCGTAGCTCTTGAGCATTTCGCTGTTTTCAAGCTCGCAGGTCCAGCCGGCCGGGCAGTTGTAGAAACGCCCCTTGGACGGTTCTTCCTGATCCTTGAACAATGCGGTGTACTGCGCCAGGTCGGCGATGGATTTGAGGTTCGGCGCCTTGGCTTCAATATTGCGGCTGGCATCGCCTTCAATCACGTAACGTGGCACATACCAGCCTTCAACGGCACCCACCACCGGAGCCCCGATGCCTACCACCTTGCCCGCTGCCTCAGCCTTGGACCACACTTTGCTGCGCCCCACCCACTCCTCGGCAAACACCTGAATATCGTTGCTGCCCAGCGCGTTCTCCATGGAAATGGAGTTGCCCGGCAAAGCATCAACCTTACAGTCGTAGCCCTTTGCCAGAACGAACTGCATCAGGTCTGTGAGCAACATCGCGCTTTCCCAGTTAAGCCCGGCGAATTTCACCGGCTTGCCTGACTCGCACCATGTGGCCGCCTGAGCAGTACCGGCACCAAGTAACAGGCTGATGGACAGTAAAGGGGTCAGCAGAGTCTTGTGGATGTTCATTGAGTGACGCTCCTAATCATTAAAAGGCTAAGGCTGGCTACGGCATACGGTTTCCAGGAGCTTTCAGCGGGTCCCTGCGCAGTGGGTCAATCAGCTCAGTAATGCTCCCTCTCGATGTGGCTAAAGGCGTGGCAAATCAGGGGGTGTACGTCAGTACTCGATGTACAGTCATGTACTTGTACATACAAGCATATGCAAGTAAGCGGCCAAGATGAGATTTCAGCGGGCGAAATTGTTCAAACGCCGCTGAAAGTCCCGAAAATAAGGACGATGAAGGAGGTAGGAATTGTCTTTAAATGATGAAAGATAAGACGAAGGGATGTTACTGAATCGGGGTTTTGCTTCTTTCTGGGGCGTTAAGTAACAAGCTGGGGCACTGCTTACTGTTCAAGGGTGGAAGCTGGCTGACCAGCTTCCACGGGCGCAACCTTTGCTTCAGACCGCACTCAACTCAATCACGCAGCAACGGCCTGTGACCGTGACTTCCAGCAACTCGCGATTGGCGCTCAGTTGCAGGCAATCGTAACGTCCCAAGTGTTCGTGGCAGGTTTTACCCAAGCCCACATGCACGTGTTCACCAGCGCTGAAAATCACCAGGGTGTGTGCCGAACTGAACAACCGCTGCGGGGTTGTCGCGTCCAGCCATTGCAGCCGGGCGGTGTAGCGTTGCGGGGCGTAGATCAGGTTGAAGTCGCGGATCGGCCCATCAATCAGGGTGCAGCTGACGGTGCTTTCGCCTTTAAACGCGAACGCATCGAACGGCAGCAAGGCCCGGGTACTCAGGCCGTCGACTTGCAGGTTCATGCCCGCGCCTTGCAGCACGCTGATAATCCGCTGATAGCCGTCGAAGCGCGAAAAACCGCCTGACTCGCCAATGTCGGCAATCGACAGGCGCCAGCCAAAGCCTTCCAGGCCCTCGCCAGCGTCGCGGGTAATTTCTTCGGTGCTGCCCCCGCCGTTTTTCCATGGCATGCGCGGGTAATCGGCGGCGCGTAAAACTCTCAGCTCATTCATTTACTGAAACGTCCTTCGAGGCGGTGACGGGAACCGGGGTGAATCAAACGAGCAGCGGTAACGGGCTGACGCCCCGACCAGGTGCGGCGGCGAATCAGAAGGCACGGCTCGCCGGGCTCGATTTGCAGCAACTTGCACTCTTTGGGGTCAGCCAGAATCGCTTCGACCACGTGCTCGCCTTCGGTCAGCGGAGCGACCTGAGACAAATAGGCGTAGGGCGTTTGCAGGGTGAAGTCTTGCTTGAGGTAGTCCGGCGCCACCTGGGCATTTACGAAACGGTCCTCAATTTGCACGGCAATTCCGTTCTCGTAGTGCACGATCAGTGAATGAAAGACTTTCTGCCCTTCACGCATGTCGAGCACGGCGGCGCGTTCGGAGCCGGCCATTTCTTCACCCAGACTGATCACTTTGCAGGTGTGCTTATGCCCACGCGCGGCGATTTCATCGGCGATGTTGTTGACTTGAAACAGCGCAGACTGGGTCTTGGGCTCAGCCACAAAGGTGCCGACGCCCTGCATGCGCACCAGTAAACCGTCGGCGGTCATTTCACGCAGCGCACGGTTGATGGTCATGCGGCTGAAGCCCAACTGGCTGACCAGTTCGCTTTCAGAAGGCACACGGTAATGCGGCGGCCAGTTCCCGCTCTGGATTTGCGCAGTGATCATCTGCTTTACACGGGCATATAGCGGGGCCGGACTGTCGCCCATGTGGGCGGCCAGCGGGGACACGACAGGCGGAGTCGACACAGGCAATCCTTGTTCATGAGTTAAGGGGCGTAGCTTGCCGGAGTTTACCGAGCAGGCAAACGTCTGTATATGTATATACAAATAACAAACCATGGGGTGCCTAACCGATGTCCGTCTTCTTTGCCGAGCGCGCGCTGTTACCTACAGGCTGGGCGACCAATGTCCGAATCGAGGTCGGCGCCGATGGCTGCCTGACCCGAATTCAAGCCAATGCCGACGCGCACGGCGCCGAACGCCTGAGCGGTCCCCTGCTGCCGGGCATGCCCAACCTGCACTCCCACGCGTTCCAGCGGGCCATGGCCGGTTTGGCCGAAGTGGCGGGCAACCCCAACGACAGCTTCTGGACCTGGCGCGACTTGATGTATCGGCTGGTCGGAAAAATCAGCCCGGAACAGCTCGGCATCATCGCCCGCCAGCTGTACATCGAAATGCTCAAGGCCGGTTACACCTCGGTGGCCGAATTCCATTACGTGCACCACGACCTGTCGGGCCAGCCCTATGCCAACCCGGCAGAGCTGGCGTTGCGCATCAGCGAGGCGGCCCGCTCGACCGGTATTGGCCTGACCCTGCTGCCAGTGCTGTACAGCCACGCAGGTTTTGGCGGCCAGACACCCAATGAAGGCCAGCGACGCTTTATCAACAGCACCGAGCAATACCTGAAATTGCAGCAACAGTTGCAGCCGCTGCTGGCTCAACAACCCGCACAAGCGCTGGGCTTGTGCTTCCACTCGTTGCGCGCCGTCACCCCCGAGCAAATCCACGAAGTCATGCAGCCCAGTGACAAGGCTTGCCCGGTGCATATCCATATCGCCGAGCAGCAAAAGGAAGTCGACGACTGCCTGAGCTGGAGCGGTAAACGTCCGATCCAGTGGCTGTATGACAACGTTGAGGTAGACCAGCGCTGGTGCCTGGTGCACGCGACCCACGCCAATGCAGACGAAGTGCGGCTTATGGCGCAAAGCCAGGCCGTGGCCGGGTTGTGCCTGACCACTGAAGCCAACCTGGGCGACGGTATCTTCCCGGCCGTGGACTATCTGGCCCAGGGCGGGCGCATGGGCATCGGTTCAGACAGCCATGTGTCACTGAGTGTGGTTGAGGAACTGCGCTGGCTGGAATACGGCCAGCGCTTGCGCGATCAGCGCCGCAACCGGATGTACCGCAGCGATCAGCCGATGGTCGGCCGCACGCTGTACGACGCAGCCCTCGCAGGCGGCGCACAGGCGATGGGGCAACCCGTGGCCGGACTGGCCGTGGGCCAGCGCGCCGACTGGCTGGTACTGGACGGCAACGACCCGTACCTGGCCACCGCCCGGGACGATGCCATTCTCAACCGGTGGTTGTTTGCCGGCGGCGACCGCCAGGTACGCGATGTGCTGGTCAATGGCCAGTGGGTAGTACGCGATGGTCATCACGCTGATGAGGAAGCCAGTTGCCGCGACTTCACCCGTGTGCTGCGCGAGTTGCTGGGGTAATTTTTAACCGCAGCCTGCGGCTGCAGGAAAACTTCATCAGTGGGAGCGAGCCTGCTCGCGAAGGCCGTTCGCGAGCAGGCTCGCTCCCACAGGGGGGCTTGATCGGGCGCAGAGTATCTACAAGGAAAGCAGATGTTTCGCCGCCCATTCCCGGACCTCGGCATAGGGGTAGTACTCCAATGCCGCAAAACCCGGAATGGCCCGCGCTTTCATCTTGGTGAACATCGGCACGCTGATCCCGCATAAAAATCGGGTCAGACGTTCTGCCGGGGGATAACTGCCCGTGTACTCCTGATGCCTGTGGATAAAAGCACCGCACAGTGCTTCAAAGTTTTTATCCACAAGCGGCGCCAGCGCGGGAGGCTCCGGCAAGTGAGCGACCTGCCCTGCACATACCGAACAATGCCCGCACTGCTGCGGGGCCTGCCCGTCGCCAAAGTACTGCGCCAGTCGATGGCTCAGGCAAGTGTCACTGGCAAACAACGCCAGCATCGCGTGAATGCGCACAATCTCGCCGCGCTCATGGGCCGTAAAGTAAGCATGCAGTTCCTGACTTAAAGCCCGGGCATCAAAATCGCTCACCAACAGGCTGTAGACCTCGGTCATCTGTTTGCTTTCCAGCTCGATCCAGCCCTTCTCCTGAAAGTAATCCAGCGCTTTGACCACACGATTGCGGTCAGCCTGATGCTGGCTGTACAACGCGTCGAAATTCACCGTGGCCCAGGTTCTGGCGCGCGTGGAGGTCTGAATGATGGCCGAGACAAACTGCTGCCGCTCGCCTTCGAACCTTGCCAGCAGCACCTCGGGCTCGATCAGGAACTTGAACCGGTATTCGGCAAAATAGGCGTAACGCGGGGCAATCAGGCCGCGCAGTTCCAGCTGAACCAACAAGGTCTTGAGCGGTAGCTGACGAATATTGCTCTGATCGGACAACGGCAGGAGCATGAACTCCCACTGCCCTTCAGGTATTGCCCCACGCAACTCATCCAGCACACAGCGAATACCCTGCAGCTCAGGCGTGTCGCCGTAGACAAAGTTTTCCAGCACGTTGAGGCTGTCGCGGTTGGCCAGCACCAAACACTCCGACGGCTGGCCATCACGCCCGGCCCGACCGATCTCCTGGCTGTAGTTTTCAATCGACTTGGGCAAGTCGAAATGCACCACATTGCGGATGTCACTTTTATCGATCCCCATCCCAAAGGCGATGGTGGCGACAATGCAGTTCAACTGGCCGCCCATGAACTGGCGCTGAATGCCCTCACGCTGCTCATGGGGCAAACCGGCGTGATAGGCGTTGGCGCTGATACCGTGCTGACTGAGATGCTGAGCGATCTGTTCGGCGGTCTTTTGCAGCGTGACGTAGACAATGCTCGGCTGGCCGATGCGCTCGCCCATCCACTGCACCAGACGCTGACGCTTGGCCGCACCGCTGACCGGCTCGACCCATAAATTGAGGTTGGCACGATAGAAACCGGTCGTGATGACGTCCGATTCGGCAATCGCGAATTTGGTCTGCATGTCCGCGATAACATTCGGCGTAGCCGTCGCCGTCAACAGCAAGGCTTGAGGGATATTGAACTGGCGCTGGTAGTCCGGGAGCTTCAAGTAGTCCGGGCGAAAGTTATGCCCCCACTCGGAAATACAGTGCGCCTCGTCTACCACCAGCAGCGAAATCGGTACCTGCTGCAAAAAATTACGGAAGCGCTCGTTCTTCAGGCGCTCGACCGAAATCATCAGAATCTTCAATTCGCCAGACCTGGCCCGGGCCATGACTGCGCTGGCGTCCTCACGGCTTTGCGCCGAATCAATGCTGGCAGCCGCAATCCCGTGGCGCTGCAAAAACGCCAACTGATCCTGCATCAGGGCCAGCAAGGGGGACACCACCAACGTCAGGTGAGGCAACAGCAAAGCCGGCAATTGGTAGCACAACGACTTGCCCGACCCCGTCGGAAAAATCGCCGCCGCCGACCGACCGGCCAATACAGCACTGATGGCTGCCTCCTGGCCTGCTCGAAATTGTGGATAACCGAAAACCTGTTCCAGGGTGTTGTGCATTACTGTCACTCCATTGACCGCTGCAAAGCGCAAAACTTTATCGCGAGAAATACAGCCGATCGAGAAAAGGTCGGAGGCAAATTGAGAAGGGATGATACAGGGTCGGGCTTGTAGTGGCTGTCGAGTACCCTGCCATCAGAAACAACGTTAAAGTTCAGGCCCAAAGAGCTGGACCTCCATGATGAAACTCGCCACCGATCTGCCTGACACCCACACCTTGCGCGAGCTGATGCAATTGCTGCATGAAGAAATCGGCCTGCCGGACCACAAGACCATCAGCCTGAAAACGTCGATCAATATCGACCTGGGTTGCAACGGCACGGATGCCCAGCATCTGATGGAAGCCCTTGAAGAACGTTTCGGCCTGGAGTTGGCGGACTATGATGCCTATCGCTACTTCCAGCCAGCAGGCAACGACCCGCACTTCAAGCGCAACGCCAAAGGCCGGGGCAGCAAGGTGCCGCTGACCATTGGCATGTTGTATGAGGCCATCAAGGCCGGCCATTGGGATACGCAAGCGCTGGAAGGTTAAATTTCAGGCACAAAAAAGCCGCCCTCTCAGGCGGCTTTTTTGTGGATCAACACACTGACCGAATGCTTACGCCTTCGGGCCAGCAGCCTTGATCGCGTCGCTGACGTCGAACTTCTTGAAGTTCTCTACGAACAGGCCGGCCAATGCCTTGGCAGCTTCGTCATAGGCAGCTTTATCAGCCCAGGTGTTGCGCGGGTTGAGCAGAACAGTGTCAACGCCCGGCACGCTCAATGGCACGTCGAGGTTGATGGTGTCCAGGTGCTCGGTTTCTGCGCCGATCAGAGCACCGCTCTGGATCGCTGCAATCACGCCACGAGTAGTCGGGATGTTGAAACGCTTGCCAACGCCGTAGCCACCGCCGGTCCAGCCGGTGTTAACCAGGTACACCTTGGAGCCGAAGCCGCGGATGCGCTTGATCAGCAGCTCTGCGTATTCGCCAGCAGGACGCGGGAAGAACGGTGCGCCGAAGCAGGTGGAGAAGGTCGACTTGATGCCGCTGCCCGAACCCATTTCAGTCGAGCCCACCAGAGCGGTGTAGCCAGACAGGAAGTGGTAGGCCGCTTGTTCTTCGCTGAGGATCGACACAGGTGGCAGCACGCCAGTCAGATCGCAGGTCAGGAAGATCACAGCGTTTGGCTCGCCGCCCAGGTTCAACGGTGCGCGTTTTTCGATCAGTTCACGCGGGTAAGCCGCACGGCTGTTCTGGGTCAGGCTGTCGTCTGCGTAATCCGGTTTTTTGGTAACCGGGTCCAGTACGACGTTTTCCAGTACTGCGCCATGTTGGATGGCTTTCCAGATTACCGGCTCGTTCTTCTCGGACAAGTCGATGCACTTGGCATAGCAACCGCCTTCGATGTTGAACACCACGCCCACGCCCCAGCCGTGTTCGTCGTCACCGATCAGGTAACGGCTTTCATCAGCCGACAGAGTGGTTTTACCGGTGCCGGACAGGCCGAAGAACAGGGTCACATCGCCCTCTTCGCCCATGTTGGCTGCACAGTGCATCGGCAGAACGTCAACTGCTGGCAGCAGAAAGTTCTGTACCGAGAACAGAGCTTTTTTCATCTCGCCGGCGTAACGCATGCCAGCGATCAGGACTTTTTTGGCTGCAAAGTTGATGATCACGCAACCGTCGGAGTTGGTGCCATCACGCTCTGGCTCGCACACGAAGTTCGGTGCGTTGATCACTTGCCACTCGTCTTTGCCCGCCGGGTTGTACTGTTCAGGGTTGATGAACAGGCAACGGCCAAACAGGTTGTGCCACGCAGTTTCGGTGGTCATTTTGACTGGCAGGTAGTGCGCCGGATCAGAACCTACATGTACGTGGGAAACGAAACGCTCACGCTCGCCCAGGTAAGCTGCAACGCGGTCCCACAAGGCGTCGAACTTGTCAGCCGGGAACTTGCGGTTGATCGGGCCCCAGGCAATGGCTGCCTGAGTGGACGGTTCTTCAACAATGAAGCGGTCAGCCGGCGAACGGCCTGTACGGTGGCCAGTTTTGACAACCAGTGCGCCATTGTCGGCAAGCTCGCCTTCACCACGGCTCAGGGCTTCTTTGACCAGATCGTCGATGCTCAGATCGGTGTACACGGCGTTATTAGCTTGCGTCATGAGGTTCCCCGTCGGCCATTGGCCGAGTGCGCCAAACGTTTTGTAGTAGAAAAGTTTGCACTACTACCGCGAAAAAAGTGGGCCGGATTATGCCAGAAAACCCCAAAAAGAGTAGGGCCCACCTGTCAGAACCGCGCAAGAACGGGCTTTGACAGGTGTTTTACCTAGGCTGAAACGTTTTAGTGATGAGTGTCAGAAGGGGATTCAACACCCGCACCAGCGAACAATTGATCGACATCCGCCGCATCGAACAGGTAGCGCTCGTTACAAAATTGGCAGTCAATTTCGATATGGCCGCCATGTTCGGTCACCAGCGTCAGCGCGTCTTCATGGCCCAGGCTGGTCAAGGCATTACCCGAACGCTCACGCGAGCAGCTGCATTTGAATTCAATGGCCTGGTTGTCAAACAAACGCACTGTTTCTTCGTGATACAGGCGATGCAGGATGGTTTCGTTGTCCAGGCCCAGCAGCTCTTCAGCCTTGAGCGTATCGCCCAGCATCAGCAACCGGTCCCAGCTGTCCACACGCTCGTCTTCATCCTTGACCACGTCGGCAGGCAATTGCTGCAAGAACATGCCGCGCGCGCGCTGGCCGTCAGCCACAAGCCAGAAACGGGTCGGCACTTGCTCGGACATGACGAAGTAGTTGGTGAAACAGTCAGCCAGTGTCTCGCCGTTCAGATCCACAATGCCCTGGTAGCGTTTGCCAACCGTAGGATCGATTGTAATGGCCAGTACGCCGTTAGGCAGCAGGTCCGCCAGAGTGGCATCCGCAGCAATCTTGTCGGCGTCAAAACGTGCCAGGCCGCGTATTTCACGGTCGCTGGTGCATTCGATCATCAGCAGCGGCACCGGGCCTTCGGAACGCGCCTGCAGGCTCAGCAAACCATCGATTTTCTGGTTGCCCACCAGCAACGCCGCCGCTGCCATCAGCTCGCCCAGCAACTGCTGAACCGGCTGCGGGTAGGCATGCTTGGCCAACACATCAGCGTAGCTGTGCTCCAGCGAAGCCAGCTCGCCGCGCGCATCGCTGGTGTCGAACATAAAGCGTTGTGTGGCATCTGTTTTGAGTAAGTCGGACATAAGAATAGAGTTCTGAATTGGTGACAAAATGTGTTCGAGTCTTTAAATATCGTACAAATCTAATGAGCTTATATGGCGTCATGATTCAACGATTACAAGCTATGTGCCCACAGACTCGACGTACGGTTTACGCGAATCAGCCTGATCACTCCCCGCCACTGGCGTCATGGAACTGATGCAGTTGGCGTCGTTGTTTCTTGGTTGGCTTGCCATCGGTGCTGATGCCCATGGCTCCGGACTTGCGCATGGCCGCCGCATTTTCGCGCTTGGCGATGCTTTGTTCGGTTTCGGCGTACAGCAACTGGGCTTGCGGGGCGCCACGGCGCACCACAGACAGCGCTTTAACTTCTACCGTACGCTCTTCAAGGCCCACACGAATTTGCAGCTCGTCGCCCAGACGCGGCTCTTTGCTCGGCTTACAACGCTCGCCACGGCAATGCACCTTGCCGCTTTCAATCGCGGCTTTCGCCAGTGCACGGGTTTTGTAAAAACGCGCGGCCCAGAGCCACTTGTCCAGGCGAACCTTGTCGTCCTCTTCGTGCTTTTGCGCCACTGGAATTCCTCTTCACTTAAATAGTCAGAACAGTACTACTACTAGCGATGAACAACTGAAGCAATTGGCCCGATAGAATGCCCGCCTGCCAAATAGCGTACACACAGATAACTGTCGCCATTTGCCGGATATTCTGCGTGAATGCCCACAGGTCTGTTGACGACGCGGCTCACAACGAAACGTCAACAGCCCCCAGTACGCTGTCACATCGGCTTCGCCGATTGCTTTACCTGCAGGGTTCCTCCTGCGGCCTGAATACGTTAATCGCTGGTTACTTATATTGAAGACTTTTGATCACTTGGCCGTTGTCGGTCTGCGCGAGTGGGTGGCGCTTCCCGATTTGGGAGTCGCGGGCCTGCGGGCGAAAATCGACACCGGCGCCAGTACTTCCAGCCTGCACGCCACCGAAATCGAGCCGTTTGAGCGCGATGGTGTCGAGTGGGTACGTTTCAATGCCCATCTGGGCACGTTGGTGCAACTGCGTCATCGTCGCTGTGAAGCCCCTTTGGTGGCAATTAAAACCATCAAAAGCTCCAACGGCCACACGCAGGTTCGTTATGTGATCCGCACCGGCCTGGCGCTGGGTGATCGGGTATGGCAGGTCGAGTTCACGCTTGCTTGCCGAAAATCGATGCGTTATCGCCTGTTGCTGGGTTCAAAAGCCCTGGTTCACGGCCAGCTGGTCGTCAATCCGGCACTAAAATATATACAAGACAAGCCGGTTTTTCCGGTCACTACTACCTCTGCCACAGGTGTTGCATGAAGATCGCTGTGCTGTCGCGTAACCCGCGTCTGTATTCCACTCGTCGTCTGGTTGAAGCCGGTACTGAGCGTGGCCATGAAATGGTAGTGATCGATACCCTGCGCGCCTATATGAACATTGCCAGTCATAAGCCGCAGATTCACTACCGCGGCAAGCCGCTCGAAGGTTTCGACGCCGTGATCCCGCGTATTGGAGCCTCGGTCACTTTCTACGGCTGTGCGGTGTTGCGCCAGTTCGAAATGATGGGGGTTTTCCCGCTCAACGAATCGGTGGCAATTGCCCGCTCACGGGACAAGCTGCGCTCGCTGCAGCTGTTGTCGCGACGGGGCCTGGGTTTGCCCGTAACGGGTTTTGCCCATTCGCCGGATGACATCCCCGACCTGATCGAGATGGTCAACGGTGCCCCGCTGGTGATCAAGGTGCTGGAAGGTACGCAAGGTATCGGCGTGGTGCTGTGTGAAACCGCCACCGCCGCCGAGTCGGTGATCGAGGCCTTTATGGGGCTCAAGCAAAACATCATGGTGCAGGAGTACATCAAGGAAGCCGGCGGGGCCGATATTCGCTGCTTCGTGGTCGGGGACAAGGTTATCGCGGCCATGAAGCGTCAGGCCAAACCGGGAGAGTTCCGCTCCAACCTGCATCGGGGCGGCAGCGCCAGCCTGATCAAGATCACCCCCGAAGAACGCATGACCGCCATTCGCGCGGCCAAAGTCATGGGGTTGAGCGTGGCGGGTGTCGATATCCTGCGCTCCAACCACGGCCCGCTGGTGCTGGAGGTCAACTCGTCACCAGGGCTGGAAGGCATTGAAACCACCACAGGCAAGGACGTGGCCGGGATCATCATTCAGCATCTGGAGAAAAACAGCAGCCCGCATATGACGCGGACCAAAGGCAAAGGCTAAAAACCTGTGTAGCCGCTGCCCGGCAGCGGCTACAGGGGTTTGCTACACCGCCCCTCTTGGTAGCATCAACCCCAGCGGCAGGCGTACACGGGCTTCCAGGCCGCCACCGCTGCGGTTACGCAACTCGACATTGCCGCCATGCATGGAGGCAATTCGCTTGACGATCGCAAGACCCAATCCCGTCCCTTTGCCGCCGCGGGCGCGGTCACCGCGTATGAACGGATTGAAGATGTCTTCAAGCTCCGAAGGGTCAATCCCTGCTCCCCTGTCCATCACACTCAGCACCACGTACGGCGCACTGACATCTCCAGACACGTAGGCCGCGACTTCCACGTCTTCACCCGCATGGTGCAAAGCATTGCCGATCAGGTTATTGAGCAGGCGCTTCATCGACACCCGACGCAACGCAAACGGCTGGATCGGCTGCAAGCGCAAGCGCACCTGCTCCCCGTTCTGGTTATAGGGCGCCACCACTTCGCGGATCAGATCACACAGATCAACTTCTTCGACCGGCTCATCGCGACCGTCACGAATAAAGGCCAGGAACTGATCGAGGATCGCGTCCATGTCTTCAATGTCACGCACCATATCGTCCGTAAGGTCGGTGTGGTTGCCCATGAGCTCCAGAGAGAGGCGCAACCGGGTCAGCGGTGTTCGCAGGTCATGGGACACGCCCGCGAGCATCAGCTCACGCTCACGGCCTGCCTGCTCCACGTCTTCAGCCATCTGATTGAACGCGCTGTATACCTCGGTCATCTCGCTGGGCGTGTCGCTGATCGGCAAGCGCACGCTGCGCCCCTGCCCCAGCTGGCGCGCCGCATACACCAGACGCTTGAGCGGCTGATTGAGCTGACTGACGAAAATCCACGCAGACGCGGTCGATAGCAACCCGATAGCCAGGAACCAGCCCAGTACGTTCCAGATTTTCTGCCCGCGAAGCGGGTGCGGATACAGTGGCACTTTCAGCCAGCCATCGCCCAGGCTCGGGGCACGCACCCAGAGCGCAGGGGAAGTATGCATGCGCAAGCGGACTTCAGTGTCAGGACCAAGTTCGGCCTGCATCTGGCGCTGATAAATTTCGCTGTAAGGCCAGTGTTGCTCACCCTCGGGCACACCGCCGCCCACTACGCGTACCAGGTCGACAGCGTCGATAATTTTATTGCGATTTTCTTCATCCACCGCCCAGTAAGCGCGCAGGGTCAGTGCCACACCGTGGCTGTATTGGCGGTCGACCAACACGTCCTCGTTCATTAGCAGATAGACCAGCGTCAGCGCCTTTGAAAACAGAACGACAATCAGGACAAGCCAGAGCGTGCGGGAGAAGAAACTTTGGGGAAACCAGAGAGGGGTTTTCATAGGTAGCCGCTTTAACACTTTGCAGGAGCGAGCCCTGAGGCCCGCACAAAAATGAATCGCGAGCCATTCAGGTACCGGAAGGCACCCGCATGGCTCGCTCCTACAAGTGATCTGTTACTTGGTGGCGTTACCATCTGGCACGAACACATAACCTACGCCCCAGACGGTCTGGATATAACGCGGCTTGGACGGGTCAGGCTCAATCATGCGGCGCAAACGCGAGATCTGGACGTCAATGGAACGCTCCAGAGCATCCCACTCGCGACCACGGGCCAGGTTCATCAGCTTGTCGCGGGTCAACGGCTCGCGCGCATGCATCACCAGGGCTTTAAGCACCGCAAACTCACCCGTGGTGAGCATGTGGACTTCATCGCCACGCTTCAGCTCGCGAGTCGCCAGGCTCAGTTCGTAATCACCGAACGTCACGCTTTCATCTTCACTGCCCGGCGCACCCGGTACCGGAGCCGACTGGCGGCGCAGCACGGCGCGTACTCGCGCCATCAACTCATCCGGGTTGAACGGCTTGGCCAGGTAGTCGTCAGCGCCCAGTTCCAGGCCCTTGATACGGCTCAGCTCATCGCCCTTGGCGGTGAGCATGATGATTGGTACCCGATTGCCCGCTGCACGCAAACGGCGGCAGGCGGACAAGCCGTCTTCGCCGGGCAGCATCAAGTCCAGTACCACCAGATTGAATACCTCACGAGCCAGCAAACGATCCATTTGCTCGACGTTCGGCACAGCGCGGGCCCGATAGCCCTTGCTGACGAAGAAACGTTCCAGCAGGCTGCTCAGCCCCGGGTCGTCATCAACGATAAGAATTTTTTCGCCTTCAGCCGTTTGTGCAATGCTGCTCATTAGATGCTCCTGTGATCTCGGCGCGCATTATGGCTTAGCTGCTGTCATACGCATGGTGTGCATTGTTAGCAGATTTTTCCTCTACAAACAGCAGACCAATCAATGAGGCCGCAGCCTGCAGTCCCCTGAATCCGGGAACGCTGGTTATAATGCGCCGCCTTTTGTGTCAGGCAACCTCGAATTTTCAATGATTGCGCCAGGATTTATTTTTTCAACGCCCGGCGTAATCAGCTGACTTCACGGGTCAACAGGCTGCCCTTTTGGCCCAGGTAGCGGCGCCCTCCAGGCCGCTCAACCAGCCTCGCAAGCCTTCAAGCCCGGGCATGCGAGCCTGCATCACAATTTGTCAGGTGGTTTTATGGACAGCATCAACAGCCGCATCGCCGAAGAACTCGGCGTGCGCCCGCAGCAGGTCGAAGCGGCCGTCGCTCTTCTGGATGAAGGCTCCACCGTACCCTTCATCTCTCGCTACCGTAAGGAAGTGACCGGCAGCCTGGATGACACCCAGTTACGTCATCTGGAAGAACGCCTGCGCTATCTGCGTGAACTCGACGAACGGCGCCTGAGCATCCTCGCCAGCATCGAAGAGCAAGGCAAGCTGACCCCGGAGCTGGCTCGCGACATCAAACTCGCCGAGACCAAAACCCGCCTCGAAGACTTGTACCTGCCGTACAAACAAAAGCGCCGCACCAAGGGTCAGATCGCCCTGGAAGCCGGCCTCGGCGAACTGGCTGACGGCCTGTTCAACGACCCGACACTCAATCCTGAAACCGAAGCTGCCCGTTTTGTCGACGCCGAAAAAGGCGTGGCCGACGTCAAGGCTGCCCTCGATGGCGCCAAGTACATCCTCATGGAGCGCTTCGCCGAAGACGCCAGCCTGCTGGATAAACTGCGCAGTTTCCTCAAGCAGGAAGCCATCCTCAGCGCCCGCGTAATTCCTGGCAAAGAAGAGGAAGGCTCGAAGTTTCGCGACTATTTCGAGCACGATGAACCGCTCAAGAGCATGCCGTCACACCGTGCGCTGGCGATTTTCCGTGGCCGCAACGAGGGCATTCTCAGCTCTTCGCTCAAGGTCGGTGAAGAATTGCCCGGCACCATGCACCCCGGCGAGATGATGATTGCCGAGCGTTTCGGCCTGCAAAACCAGAACCGCCCGGCCGACAAGTGGCTGAGCGAAGTGGTGCGCTGGACCTGGAAGGTCAAGCTCTATACCCACCTCGAAACCGACTTGCTGGGTGAGTTGCGCGACGGCGCCGAGACCGAAGCGATCAACGTATTCGCCCACAACCTGCATGACCTGCTGCTGGCTGCACCTGCCGGTCCGCGGGCCACACTGGGCCTGGACCCGGGCCTGCGTACCGGCTGCAAACTTGCCGTGGTTGATGCCACCGGCAAAATGCTGGAATACGCCACCGTTTACCCGCACGTGCCGCACAACAAGTGGGATCAGACCATCGCCGTCATGGCCGCCCTGTGCGCCAAGCACTCGGTCGAGCTGATTGCCATCGGTAACGGTACTGCCAGCCGCGAAAGCGACAAGCTGGTCGCCGACCTGATCAAGAAATACCCGGCGCTGAAAGTCACCAAGGTGATGGTGTCCGAAGCAGGTGCTTCGGTGTATTCGGCCTCGGAACTGGCCGCCAAGGAATTCCCGGATCTGGATGTATCGATCCGTGGCGCAGTATCGATCGCCCGCCGCCTGCAAGACCCGCTGGCCGAGCTGGTGAAAATCGACCCTAAATCCATCGGTGTCGGCCAGTACCAGCACGACGTGTCCCAGCTCAAGCTGGCACGCGGCCTGGACGCGGTGGTGGAAGACTGCGTAAACGCCGTGGGCGTGGACGTAAACACCGCGTCCGTAGCCCTGCTGGCCCGCATCTCGGGCCTCAATGCCACGCTGGCGCAAAACATCGTGAACCATCGCGATGAAAACGGCGCTTTCAAAACCCGTGCTGCACTGAAAAAAGTCAGCCGCCTGGGCGAAAAAACCTTTGAACAGGCCGCCGGCTTTTTGCGCGTCATGAATGGCGACAACCCGCTGGACAGCTCGGCGGTTCACCCCGAAGCCTACCCGCTGGTCAAGCGTATTGCGGCAGACACCGACCGCGACATTCGTTCGCTGATCGGCGACGCAAGCTTCCTCAAACGTCTTGACCCAAAGAAATTCACCGACGAAACCTTCGGCCTGCCGACCGTCACCGACATTCTGCAAGAGCTGGAAAAACCTGGCCGCGACCCGCGTCCCGAGTTCAAGACCGCCGAGTTCCAGGAAGGCGTTGAAGACCTCAAGGACTTGCAACTGGGCATGATTCTGGAAGGTGTTGTCACTAACGTGACCAACTTCGGTGCTTTCGTCGATATCGGCGTGCATCAGGACGGTCTGGTGCATATTTCGGCATTGTCCGAGAAGTTCATCAAGGACCCGCGTGAAGCGGTGAAAGCCGGAGACGTGGTCAAGGTCAAGGTCATGGAAATCGACATCCCGCGCAAACGCGTAGGCCTGTCGATGCGCATGAGCGATACCCCCGGCGAGAAAATCGACGGCGCTCGCGGTGCCCGTCCGGGCTCGGCACCGCGCCAGCAAAGCACTGCACCACGCAAGGAAAGCGTGGCCGCAGCGCCGAGCAATAATGCGATGGCCTCGCTGTTCGCCAACGCCAAACAGCTGAAGAAACGCTAATGGCGCTCCCGGACGGCCTGACCCAAAGCGCTTTCAGCGAGTTGATCGGTTGCCGCGTGCAGTCGGTGGAAGACGGCGTGGCGCACGTAGCGCTCAGCCTGGAACCCCAACTGCGCAACCGGGGTGGCAAGCTGCATGGTGGCGTGCTGTTCAGCCTGGTGGATATCAGCATGGGGCTGGCGTGCTCCAGCGCTCATGGTTTCGATCAACAGAGCGTGACCATCGAGTGCAAAATCAACTACATCCGGGCGGTGTCGGAGGGCGAGGTGCTGTGCATCGCCAAAGTCATCCACCCCGGGCGACGCACACTGGTCGTCGAAGCGGATGTATTCCAGGGCGACAAACTGGTCGCAAAAGCACAAGGCACCTTCGCTGTCCTGTAGCCGACACCGGGCATTTTGAGTTAATTTCGGCACGCTAATACGGTGCCGAAATGCGCTTGGAGCGCTCAAGGGCCAAAACAGGGACGGGGCCAAAGCGGTATCAACAAAAGCCAGGCGACCACGCCGGTTTCAACTTCACCCTTGTAGACCGTCCTGACCACCCCCATATTGGGGCGACTGACGCGTGAAGGAATCCAACTTGAGCCAACTTCTCAACCGCCGCCTGGCTCTGCTCAGCGAGCGCACTAACCTCACTCTGCTTGAGCAGTGCCTGCACGGCATCGAGCGCGAATGCCTGCGCGTCACGGCCGATGCTCGCCTGGCGCAGACTCCGCACCCCGAAGAACTGGGCTCGGCCCTCACCAACGATCAAATCACCACCGACTATTCCGAGTCGCTGCTGGAGTTCATCACCCCGGCCCTGCCCGACCCGGCAGAGACGCTGGCCAGCCTCGACAAGATTCACCGCTTTGCCTACAGCAAGCTCGGCAACGAGTTCCTGTGGAGCCCTTCGATGCCGTGTCCGCTGCCGGCCGAAGAAGACATCCCGATTGCCTACTACGGCACGTCCAACATCGGGCAGCTCAAGTACGTGTATCGCAAGGGCCTGGCCCTGCGTTACGGCAAGACCATGCAGTGCATCGCCGGTATCCACTACAACTTCTCACTGCCCGAGGCCCTGTGGCCTGTGCTGATGCAGGCTGAAGGCTTTGTCGGTACCGAACGCGACTATCAATCGAACGCCTACATCGCCCTGATTCGTAACTTCCGTCGTTACAGCTGGCTGCTGATGTACCTGTTCGGCGCTTCGCCCGCGCTGGATGCAGGTTTCCTGCGCGGCCGTTCGCACCAGTTGGAGCAACTGGACGCCGACACGCTCTACCTGCCGTACGCCACCAGCCTGCGCATGAGCGACCTGGGTTACCAGAGCAACGCCCAGGCCGGCCTGACGCCGTGCTACAACAACCTCGACAGCTACACCGACAGCCTGCGCAAGGCAGTGGCCACGCCTTACGCGCCCTATGTCGAAATCGGTACGCACAAAGATGGCGAATGGGTGCAACTGAACACCAACATTCTGCAAATCGAAAACGAGTACTACTCCAACATCCGCCCCAAGCGCGTGACCTACACCGGCGAACGGCCGATTCAGGCGCTGGTGTCCCGTGGCGTGCAGTACGTTGAAGTGCGCTTGCTCGACATCAACCCGTTCCTGCCAGTGGGCATCGACCTGCCGGAGGCCCGTTTCCTGGATGCCTTCCTGCTCTATTGCGCGCTGCAAGAGAGCCCGGAATTCGATAGCCCGGAATGCGGCAGCTGCACATCGAACTTCCTGAGCGTGGTCAAGGAAGGTCGCCGTCCGGGCCTGCAATTGCAGCGTGATGGCGCTGCAGTCGACATGAAAGAATGGGCGGCAGAGCTGCTGGAGCAGATCGCCCCGCTGGCGGCCCTGCTCGACCAGAGCCATGGCGGCGACAGCCACAGCAAAGCGCTCGACGACCAGTTGGCCAAAATCAGGGACGCTTCACTGACGCCGTCGGCCAAAGTGTTGGCCAGCATGGTTGAGCACAAGGAAAGTTTCGCCCAGTTCTCGATGCGTCAAAGCCAGGCCCATGCCGAGTTCTTCCGCAGCGAGCCCTTGAGCCCTGAAGACCAGGCTGCATTCGAAGAGAAAGCCCGCAAGTCACTGCTCGAGCAAGCCGAGACAGAGAAGATTGAAGAGGGCGATTTCGATTTATTCGTGGCCTCGTATCAGGCAAGTATTCTGGCGATCAGTAACTAAATAAACCCTCACCCTAGCCCTCTCCCGGAGGGCGAGGGGACTGATCGGTGGTGTTCGTGCGAGCGCGGGCGGTCAGTTCCTACGCCCACTGAGGCAATGGACGGCTTCCGCGTTTTGAAGCGAAGCGTACTGTGCACCGTCACTGAAAAAAACAGTGACCGGGCATGAGAATCCGATGAACAATATCGAACTGAACGCCATCGCAAGATGGCATTCATTGTGTACAGTCCAACGTGTTATGGCGGCTGTGCGCGGGAGGCCTTTGTGCCTGCCGGGGTTCCTATTGTCCCGATTCTCAGCCCGCGCACGGCTGCCACCATTTGCCTGAGAACAAAAAGTGGCAGCTCTTAGTCCCATAGGAGCGCACTCAATGACTGATCGTCCCCCAATCAAAACCCTCGGCCCCTGCGGCCAGGACAACCACGAGCTGTTCCGCGTTAACCCCGACATACCGTTGCGCCAGGCGCTGGAGCAGGTGTCGGCCTTGCTGTATTGCGCAAAAAAACTGGCGCTGGATGCCGCGCTGGACAAGAACTGTCAGCACCATGCCTGGGCTTCGCATTACTTGTGCGACATGGGCAAGGCGGTGATTGATGATGTGTGTTTGCGGGAGTTTTGACGGGGTTTGTTGAGCCCTGCTCGCGAAAGTCATCGCGAGCAGGCTCGCTCCCACAGTTGAATGGTTCCTCGTCAGCGGTTACAGCGTCTTCTCGAAGATCTTGGAGTTACGCTGATAGTTGTACAGCGACGCTCGCGCCGCAGGCAGACGCTCAACACCACTAGGTACAAACCCGCGCTCGCGGAACCAGTGCGCAGTGCGCGTAGTTAAGACGAACAGCGTTTTCAACCCCTGGGCCCGGGCACGGTTTTCGATGCGTTCCAGCAGCTCATCCCCACGACGACCATGACGGTACTCCGGGTTCACCGCCAGACACGCCAGCTCCCCCGCATCCGAATCTGCAATCTGGTACAGCGCCGCACAGGCGATGATCATGCCTTCGCGCTCAACCACACTGAACTGCTCGATCTCGCGCTCCAGCACTTCGCGCGAGCGTCGTACCAGAATGCCCTGCTCTTCCAGCGGGCTGATCAGGTCCAGCAAGCCGCCGACGTCTTCAATCGCCGCTTCGCGGATCAGTTCGAATTGCTCCTGGGCCACCAGCGTACCGCCACCATGACGGGTGAACAGCTCCGTCAGCAAAGCGCCATCTTCGGCATAGCTCACGATATGGCTACGAGCCACACCGCCACTACAGGCCTCGGCAGCAGCTTCCAGCAGTTCGGCCTGATAGTCGCTGCCCAGGCGCTTCATGTGCGCAGGTACTTGCTGTGGGCGCAGTTCGCGGACCAATCGCCCTTCTGCGTCGAGCAAGCCCGACTCGGCGCCGAACAGCAGCAGCTTGTCAGCAGCCAGATCGATAGCCGCACGGGTGGCGACGTCCTCACAGGCCAGGTTGAAAATCTCACCGGTCGGCGAGTAGCCCAAAGGCGACAACAGCACAATCGAGCGCTCATCGAGCAGACGGTTGATACCCTTGCGGTCGACCCGACGGACTTCGCCGGTGTGGTGGAAGTCCACGCCGTCGAGCACGCCAATCGGCCGTGCGGTGACCAGGTTGCCGCTTGCCACCCGCAGGCGCGAGCCCTGCATGGGTGAAGACGCCATGTCCATGGACAAGCGCGCCTCAATCGCAATGCGCAACTGCCCTACGGCGTCGATCACGCACTCCAGGGTAGATGCGTCGGTGACGCGCATGCCGTTGTGGTAATACGGCACCAGACCGCGGGACTCAAGGCGACTGTCGATTTGCGGACGCGAGCCGTGAACCAGCACCAGGCGTACCCCCAGGCTGTGCAACAGCACCAGGTCGTGGACGATATTGCCAAAATTGGGATGTGCCACACCGTCGCCGGGGAGCATGACGACGAATGTGCAATCGCGGTGGGCATTGATGTAAGGGGACGCGTGACGCAGCCAGTTAACGTAATCGTGCATAACCAAAGCCTGTAAAAAATAAGTCGCCTAAAAAGGGCTGAAACAGCAAGCGCACAACGGGCTGATGGTTATCGTCGAAACAGGGTTGGCAACACGCGTGATCTCCTTGTGTGTAATGCATGGGGGGGGCTTCACTATTTCAGGCAATAGTGTTCGATCAATTGAGTCAGTAGACGCACTGTCGGCTGCAAACGTGACATTTCCAGGTATTCCCCCGGCTGATGCGCACAGGCGATGTCTCCCGGGCCCAGCACCAGCGTTTCGCAGCCAAGTTGCTGAAGATAAGGCGCTTCTGTGCCAAACGCTACTGCTTGGGCACGATGCCCGGTGAGTCGCTCGGCAACCTGCACCAGCTCGGCATCGGCCGCTTGTTCAAATGGCGGTACACCGGCGGCAATGGGCGCGAAATCAATCTTCACCTGATGCCGCTCGGCCAAGGGCTGCAGCTTGCCGCGAATGATTGATCGCAGCTCGTTGGGATCCATGCCCGGCAGCGGTCGCAGATCAAACTCCAGTGAGCACTGGCCACAAATCCGGTTCGGGTTGTCGCCCCCATGAATACAGCCAAAGTTCAGGGTCGGCTGCGGCACGCTGAACTGCGGGTTGCGGTATTCGTTGAGCCACTGCTGGCGCAGGCCTTTAAGCTCGCTGATCGCGTCGTGCATGGCCTCCAGCGCGCTGTGGCCCAGGCTTGGGTCGGATGAATGGCCGCTGCGCCCCAGAATATCGATGCGCTCCATCATCACGCCTTTGTGCATGCGGATCGGCTTGAGCCCGGTGGGTTCGCCAATCACGGCAGCGCGGCCCAGCGGCCGCCCGGCTTCCACCAACGCGCGGGCACCTGCCATTGAGGTTTCTTCGTCGCACGTGGCCAAAATCAGCAGCGGCTGCTTGAACGGTTGATCGAGCAGTGGCCGGACAGCTTCGATGACCAGCGCGAAAAAACCCTTCATGTCGCAGCTGCCCAGGCCAACCCAGCGGTTATCGACCTCGGTGAGCTTGAGCGGGTCGGTCTGCCATAGCGCCTCGTCGTAGGGCACCGTGTCGCTGTGCCCCGCCAGCACCAGCCCTCCGGGGCCGCTGCCGAAGCTCGCGAGCAAGTTGAATTTGCCGGGGTTGACCTGCTGGATATCGCAGCTGAAACCCAGCTCGGCAAGCCAGGTGGCCAGCAAATCGATCACGCCGCGGTTGGTTTGATCCAAAGAAGGCTGGGTACAACTGACCGACGGTGTGGCGATCAAAGCCGCGAATTGCTCTTTCATGGAAGGTAAAGGCATGCGCTGACTTCCTGTTGGCTGGGCGAGGCCCATCATAGAGCCATCTGAACTGCAGAATAAACCCGCGCGACGCGCCAGGGCGGCTTGTCCTGTACACTGCACGGCCTTGGCAGCCACACTTTTTCCCGGCTGCGCAACCGTTCCTGGATTTTCCGGCCATGCAAAAAGAAACCGAAATTAAACTGCGCGTCAGCCGCGAAACCCTCGCCGCCTTGCGCGAGCACCCTTTGCTGAAAAAGCGCAACAAAAGTGGCTGGGAAAGCCGTGAGTTGTTGAACCAGTATTTCGACACGCCTGAGCGCGACCTGGCCAAGGCCAAGGTTGCCCTGCGCCTGCGCCGCGACGGCGAAGAAGTGATCCAGACCCTCAAGACCCGCGGTCAAAGCATTGCCGGGCTGTCGGTGCGTAACGAGTACGACTGGAACCTGCCGAAAGCCAAGCTCGACATCAAAAAACTCGACGGCGAATGCTGGCCTGAAGAGTTGGCCGAGCTGGACAAGAAAACCCTGAAACCGATCTTCACCACGGATTTCGTGCGCGAACGCGCTGAAATCTCCTGGGGTCGCGGCAAGGCCAAAGTCGTGATCGAAGCGGCGCTGGATCTGGGCCACGTCATCGCTGGCAAGCAGAAAGAAGAAATCTGCGAACTGGAACTCGAACTGCGCGAAGGCGAGCCGTCTGCCTTGCTGGAACTGGCCGCTGAACTGGCCGAGAAGCTGGCCCTGATGCCGTGTGACATCAGCAAGGCCGAGCGTGGCTATCGCCTGTTCGATGCCAACAGCTACGCCGTGAGCCTGCCTGCGCCGGTATTGACCCCTGAGACGCCACTGGATGATGCCTTTGCCGCATTGGCCTGGCATTTGTTGGGCAGCAGCCAGCGTCTGGCCGAGCAGTACCGTTTCAATGGCCACTGGCGTTTGCTGCAAGACTGGGTACAGCAGTTGATCGACTTGCGTGCTTTGGTCAGCAGCCTTGGCCAAGCCGCTCCACGCCCATCGACGCAATCCTTGCGTGCCTCTCTGGACGCCCTGCTTGAAGACTGGCGCCCGCTGGTGCAAATCGGTCAGGACGACGAAGACGTCCGTAAAGCCGCACCTGAGCAGTTCCTTGAAGAGCTGGAAGACCCGCGCTGGGGCCAGTTCTCGCTGAGCACTTCGCGCTGGTTGATGGATCGCAGCTGGACTGTTGATCGTGGCACCACCCGTGGCAATCGTCAGGGCGCTGCACAGCTGCACAGCTGGTTGCCGCGCTTGCTGTCGGATGAAGCCATTGCCCTGCGCTTGAACCGCTACCAGCAGCAACCCGAAGATCTGGCCGAGCAACTGCCGCGCATTGAGCGCATTCAGGCATGGTTGCGCCTGGCGCGTAACGTGCTGGAAATTCCGGAACTGGACCGTTTGTACGGGGAGATGAACAAGCTGCAGGAATTGGCCAACTTGCCAATCACTGACGACGCCGAGCACAACGACGAACTGCTCAACGCCCGCAAGCAGCAAGCAATCGCCGTGTACCAGAACCGCGCCTGGAAGACCCTGCTGCGCGCTTAAGCGTACAGCCAACGCCCCCTGGTGCTTGCCAGGGGGCGTTTTTTTATTTCGTGGCTTTGGGCATCTTCGCATCCGGCGTTCGCCAGATCAGGCGCGTGGTGTCATAGCCCTGTTGCTGAGCCTTGCTGAGCAGCTCCTCACGGGTTTGCTGATCGAGCTGCGGCTTGCGTGACAACAGCCACAAATAGCGGCGGTCGGGGTTACCCACCAACGCCGTGCTGTAGTCGTCCCCTAGGTACAACACCCAATAATCGCCCTTGGTCACACCCGGCAGCACTGCCGAGACCCAATTGTCGAACTCGACCCACAGCTTGTCGGTTTTACCCTCTATCTGCGGGGTCGCAGTGCCCTTGGCCTCTTCCCACTTGCCCTCTGCGGTCCGGCAGCGGTTCAGTACCGCCACGTCGCCGTCAGGCTTGAGGCGGTAATGGGCTTCGGATTGCGCACAGTTGCGCTGGAAGAACATCGGCAAGCGCGCCTGTTCGTACCATGTGCCCTGGTAGCGCTTGAGGTCGACATGCTCGACCGTTTTCGGTGCCAGCGAATCGATGCCGGAACTGGCGCATCCGGCCAAACACAGGGCGGCCCCAAGGCCGATTAAAAGACGTTTCATTGCAAACGCTCCTGATCCGTATTACTTCAGGCCCTGTCCGGAAAACATCAGCACTTTGTCGCCGGCATATTGCACGCTGATAAAGCTGTTCTTATCGCCCCACGTGCAACTCGACATCCCCAGCGCGCCCGAGCAATCGGTTGGGCTGCCCAGCAGTTTTTCAACCTCGGCCTTGGGCATCCCCGTCGACAGTTTCGAGAAGTTTTGCTGGTTGATCTTGCTGCAAGCCGCCAGCAACACACAGAACGACAACAACGCCAAAGTACGCAATTTCATGGAAAGCTCCTGCATGGGAAAGTCGGCATGACTGCCTGATGCAAGCTTAGAAGAGAAAAGCGCGGGGTGGTTCCCGCAGGGCGCAGGGATTTGTTTGGTGGGGGGATAAGTCAGGTAAAGACAGTTATCTGAAACAGCTGTGGGAGCGAGCTTGCTCGCGATGCATGCACCCCGGTTCAACTGATTGACCGTATCGATGCTATCGCGAGCAAGCCCGCTCCCACAGGAGGGGGCAGTGAGGCGTGCTTAGGCTTTGTGGTACGAGGTGACGCGCGCTACTTCTTCTTTCGAACCCAGGTACACGGCTACACGCTGGTGCAGGCCTTCTGGCTGGATGTCAAGAATGCGCTGGTGGCCGTCGGTGGATGCACCGCCAGCCTGCTCCACGAGGAACGACATCGGGTTGGCTTCGTACATCAGGCGCAGCTTGCCCGGCTTGGACGGCTCGCGGCTGTCACGTGGGTACATGAACAGACCACCACGGGTCAGGATGCGGTGTACATCAGCAACCATCGCTGCAACCCAACGCATGTTGTAGTTCTTTTTCAGCGGGCCTTCTTCGCCAGCCAGCAATTCACCCACGTAGCGTTGTACCGGAGCTTCCCAGTGACGCTGGTTGGACATGTTGATGGCGAACTCCTGAGTGGTTTCAGGAATGGTGATGTCTTCGTGGGTCAGTACGAAGCTGCCCATTTCACGATCCAGGGTGAAGCCCTTGACGCCGTCGCCCAGGGTCAGCACCAGCATGGTCTGAGGGCCGTAGATCGCATAACCGGCAGCTACCTGCTGGGTACCTGGCTGCATGAAGGCCTTTTCATTCAAAGGCTCGTTCTGGGTCAGGTACTCATTCGGGCAACGCAGCACCGAGAAGATCGTGCCGACCGGCGCGTTGATATCGATGTTCGACGAACCGTCCAGCGGGTCAAACACCAGCAGGTAGGCACCTTTCGGGTATTTGCCCGGGATCTGGTAGGCGTTGTCCATTTCTTCGGACGCCATACCGGCCAGGTGACCACCCCATTCGTTGGCTTCGAGCAGGATCTCGTTGGAAATTACATCCAGCTTCTTCTGCACTTCACCTTGCACGTTTTCGGTGCCCATGCTGCCCAGAACACCACCCAGGGCGCCTTTGGACACGGCGTGGCTGATCTCTTTGCAAGCACGCGCCACCACTTCGATGAGGAAACGCAAATCAGCAGGCGTGTTGTTGCTGCGGGTCTGCTCGATCAAATAGCGACTCAGGGTAACGCGGGACATGTAAGGCTCCGAACAAGGGGGAGGGGGCGAAAAACCCGCGCAGTTTAACGCGTGTTGCCGTGCAAATCTTCTAATCAGACTCAGAACCGGCCAAGCGGGTTCAGCTGAATCCTTAAATCAACTGCGCAGTGCCCGTGGGCGCGGGCTTGCTCGCGATTGCAGCAACACGGTTTTAACTTCAGACCACGTCGTCTGCATCGCGAGCAAGCCCGCGCCCACAGAGCTGATATGTCCTACAGCGCTTTCCAGATATCAGTGGCGTATTCGCGAATGGTCCGGTCTGACGAGAACCACCCCATGCGCGCAGTGTTGAGTACCGCCGCGCGCCACCAGGCGTCCTTGTCGTGCCACAAATGCTCGACCCGCATCTGCGCATCCCAATACGCATCGAAGTCGGCACAGACCAAAAACCGGTCGTATTCGATCAGTGAATCCACCATCCCGGTGTAACGCGCCGGGTCATCGTGGGAGAAAACCCCGCCGCGAATCGCCTGCAATACATCATTGAGCCGATCGGAAGCCGCCACATCCGGTGCGGCATGGAACTCGCCATTGCGCTTGCGCGCCTCAACCTGTTGCGAGCTGAGGCCGAAGATAAACATGTTGTCGGCGCCCACCCGCTCGCACATCTCGACGTTGGCCCCGTCCATCGTGCCGATGGTCAGGGCGCCGTTAAGGCCAAACTTCATGTTGCTGGTGCCGGACGCTTCGTAGCCGGCGGTGGATATCTGCTCGGACAAGTCCGCCGCCGGAATGATGCTTTCGGCCAGGCTGACGTTGTAGTTGGGGATAAACACCACTTTGAGCAGGCCACGAACGGTCGGGTCGTTGTTGATGGTACGGGCAATGTCATTGGCCAGTTTGATGATGAGCTTGGCCTGTTCATAACTGGCCGCCGACTTGCCGGCAAAAATCTTCACCCGCGGCACCCATGGGCTGCCCGGCTCGGCACGAATGGCCTGGTACAACGCCACGGTGTGCATCAGGTTGAGCAACTGGCGCTTGTACTCGTGAATCCGTTTGACCTGCACGTCGAACATGGCTTCAGGATTGACCACGATGCCCAGGCGCTCATAAATCAGCGCGGCCAGGGTGCATTTGCTTTGCAGGCGCTGCTCGGCGAAACGCATGCGAAAATCGGCGCGCTCGGCAAAAGGCTCCAGCTTGATCAGTTTGTGTTCAGTCTCATCAAGAATATCGGCCCCCAGCACATCCTCCAGCATTGCGGTCAGCGGCGGGTTGGCCTGGAACAGCCAGCGGCGGAAGGTAACGCCGTTGGTCTTGTTGTTGATCCGGTCCGGGTAAAGCTTGTGCAGCTCGGCAAACACGGTGCTGCGCATCAACTGCGTGTGCAACCCGGAAACCCCGTTCACGCTGTGGGAGCCCAAAAATGCCAGGTTACCCATGCGCACGTGGCGGCCGTGGTCCTCCTCAATCAGCGATACCGCACGCAGCACGTCAAAATCGTGAATACCCTTGGCTCGCAGCGCATCGATATGGTGCGAGTTGATCAGATAAATAATCTGCATATGGCGCGGCAACATGCGCTCCATCAAGCCAACGGGCCATGTTTCGAGCGCTTCGGGCAGCAGCGTGTGGTTGGTGTAAGACAGGGTAGCGACGGTGACTTGCCACGCGGTAGGCCACTCGATGCAGTGCTCGTCGACCAGGATGCGCATCAACTCCGCAACGGCAATCGAGGGGTGGGTGTCATTGAGCTGGATCGACACATGATCGGCCAGGTTCAGCAGCGTATCGTGGACATGCAGGTGACGGCGCAGCAGGTCCTGCAGCGAAGCCGACACAAAGAAGTACTCCTGACGCAGGCGCAATTCCTGCCCGGCTTCATTGCTGTCCGCCGGGTACAGCACCCGGGAGATGCTTTCAGCACGCACCACTTCGGCCACCGCACCCAGATGGTCACCCGCGTTGAAACGCCCCAGGTTCAGATCATGCAACGCCCTCGCCCGCCACAGGCGCAAGGTGTTGACACTGGCGCCGCGCCAACCCACGACGGGCGTGTCATAAGCAATGGCGCGTACTGTCTCGCCAGGCCACCAGACTTGCCGTATCAGGCCCTGTTCGTTCTGCTTGGTTTCAACCGAGCCACCAAACCCGACCGAATACAGCACTTCGGCACGCTCGAACTCCCAGGGGTTGCCGAAGTCCAGCCAGTTCTCGGTCTGCTCCTGTTGCCAGCCGTCGACAATGCTCTGGCGGAACAACCCGTGTTCATAGCGAATGCCGTAACCATGGGCCGCAATGCCCAGGGTCGACATGCTTTCCATGAAGCACGCCGCCAAACGCCCCAGCCCGCCGTTGCCAAGCGCCGCATCAGGCTCAAGCAGGCGGATGCGCTCCAGATCGACCCCAAGGCCGGTCAGTGCCTCACGCGCCACCTCCAGCAGCCCCAGGTTGCTCAGGCTGTCGTACAACAAGCGCCCGATCAGAAATTCCAGCGAGAGGTAGTACACCCGCTTCTGGTCCTTGCGATAAATCTGCCGTGTGCTGTCCATCCAGTGCTCGACCATATGGTCGCGGGCGGCCAGAGCAATAGCCTCAAACCAGTCATGGTCAAACGCGTGTTCCGGGTCCTTACCCACCGCGTAAGTCAGTTTGGCTACTACAGCGGCACGAAAAGCCGCCACCTGTGCGTCACGAACAAGCGGTTCCTGGGGCATCGATACAACCTCAATCGAGATGGGGCGATTTGAAGAACGAATGGTGTCAGCCTAGACGCTTGAACAGAAACAAAGTGCATTGATTCGGGCTCATTTGGGCGGTTTCTTGAAAAAACCTGACGAAATGAGCGCTGCCCCAAAACGAGGCGCATACGCAGCCAAATGCTTTAAAACATGGCCCTGATCGAAAAACCGGCAAATGGTTGTTCACACATTCACCAACACCGGTATGATCGCGCGCCCTGATGCACGCTGGAATACAAGTCTGATGAAGTCCAACCTGATCGCCGCCGCGGAAATCGACCGTCTCGATACCTGGGCCAAATACTCCGCGCCCATGTGCGGCTCCTGTGTTTCCAGCTGCTGCACGCTGCCGGTCGAGGTCAAGATCAAAGACCTGATCCGCATCGGCATTGTCGATGAGTTCGAGATGGGCGACCCGCCGAAGAACATCGCCAAGCGCCTGCAAAAAGAAGGGATCGTGGAGCGCTTCAACCAGAAGTCCGGCATCTTCACCCTGCAGCGCATGAGCAATAACGACTGCCTGTACCTGGATCGCAAGTCGCGCATGTGCACCATCTACGACATACGCCCGGACACCTGCCGCAACCACCCGCGAGTGGGCCCGCGCCCCGGTTATTGCGCATACGTACCCAAAGCCGTCGAGCGCAAGAACAGCAGCGAGAAGTTGATGGTGTTCTAAGACACCACCTGTAGATCCTCTGTTGTAGGTCAGGCCGTATTGTGGGAGCGAGCCTGCTCGCGAACGACCTTCGCGAGCAGGCTCGCTCCCACAGCTGCCGTTTTCCTGTAAATACTCTGTTGCCGGTCAAGCTTTCGACAGGTGTTTTTCATCAAAAACCCGGACACAAAAAAACGCCCCCGGCCGCAAGGCCGGGGGCGTTTTTTATTCAGCAGCTAAATCAATTACTTGCTGCTTTTTTTGCTAGCGCGGGTACGCTCGCTTTCGCCCAGGATCTTCTTACGAAGACGGATGGACTTAGGCGTTACTTCGCACAGTTCATCTTCTTGTACGAATTCCAGAGCTTGCTCCAGAGTGAAGCGGATAGGCGGAACCAAAGCGATGGTTTCGTCTTTACCCGAAGCACGCATGTTGTCGAGCTTCTTGCCTTTGGTTGGGTTAACGCCCAGATCGTTGTCGCGGCTGTTGATGCCGACGATTTGACCTTCGTACACGTCTTCACCGTGACCCAGGAACAGTTTGCCGCGAGCCTGCAGGGTTTCCAGCGAGTAAGTCAGAGCCTTACCGGTAGCAACCGAAACCAGAACGCCGTTCTGACGGCCGGACATGTCGCCCGACTTCATCACGTCGTAACGGTCGAAGATCGAGGTCAGGATGCCAGCGCCCGAAGTCAGAGTCAGGAACTCGTTACGGAAACCGATCAAGCCACGTGCCGGGATGTTGTACTCAAGGCGAACACGGCCTTTGCCATCCGGAACCATGTTGGTCAGATCGCCTTTACGGATACCGATCTGTTCCATGATTGCGCCCTGCGATTCTTCTGGCAGGTCGATGGTTACGTTTTCGTACGGTTCGTGCTTAACGCCGTCAACCATGCGGATGATCACTTCCGGACGACCAACACCCATTTCGAAGCCTTCGCGACGCATGGTTTCGATCAGTACCGACAAGTGCAGCTCACCACGGCCAGACACTTTGAACTTGTCAGCGGTGTCGCCTTCTTCAACGCGCAGAGCAACGTTGTACAGCAGTTCTTTGTCCAGACGCTCTTTGATGTTACGGCTGGTTACGAACTTGCCTTCACGGCCGCAGAACGGCGAGTCGTTAACCTGGAAGGTCATCGAAACGGTTGGTTCGTCAACGGTCAGCGGCTTCATCGCTTCAACATTCAGTGGGTCGCACAGAGTGTCGGAGATGAACAGCGAATCCATACCGCTGATGCAAACGATGTCGCCTGCCGAAGCTTCTTCAACGTCGATACGGTGCAGACCGTGGTGACCCATCAGCTTCAGGATACGACCGGTGCGGCGCTTGCCGTCGGCATCGATAGCCACAACCTGGGTGTTCGGCTTGACGCGACCGCGAGCAATACGGCCAACGCCGATGATGCCCAGGAAGCTGTTGTAGTCCAGTGCCGAGATTTGCATCTGGAACGGGCCGTCACGGTCAACTTGTGGAGCAGGAACGTGGTCAACAATCGCCTGGTACAGCGGGGTCATGTCTTCAGCCATGTCGGTGTGATCCAGACCGGCAATACCGTTCAGGGCCGAGGCGTAAACCACTTTGAAGTCCAGCTGTTCTTCGGTAGCACCCAGGTTGTCGAACAGGTCGAAGATCTGATCCAGAACCCAGTCCGGACGCGCGCCTGGACGGTCAACCTTGTTGATAACCACGATTGGACGCAGGCCGGCTTCGAAAGCCTTCTTGGTCACAAAGCGGGTTTGCGGCATAGGGCCGTCTTGAGCGTCAACCAGCAGCAGAACGGAGTCGACCATCGACATTACGCGTTCTACTTCGCCGCCGAAGTCGGCGTGGCCCGGGGTATCCACGATGTTGATGTGGTAGCCGTTCCAGTTGATGGCAGTGTTCTTCGCCAGAATGGTAATACCGCGCTCTTTCTCCTGGTCGTTGGAGTCCATCACGCGCTCGTCGTTGAGCTCGCCGCGCTCCAGAGTGCCGGATTGACGCAAGAGTTTGTCTACCAGGGTGGTTTTACCGTGGTCAACGTGAGCAATGATGGCGATGTTACGTAGATTTTCGATCACTTGTGTATCTCGATCAGAGGATTCGGTGTGCTGACTGAGTCCAGGCAGCGATTAACAGTAGAGTCCGTGCAAGCCGTTACAGCTTGACGGCGGCGTCGGGGGGCCGGTGACGCAGGCCACAGGCATACAGCCCCGGGCTCTTAGCTCGGTCGATAAACGCGCACATTGGCATGTCCCTCACTGAGCAAATGGTGAGCATGCAGGCGACTCATCACGCCTTTGTCGCAATACAACAGGTACTGACGGGTGTCATCCAGTTCCTTGAAGCGGCTGTTCAGTGCATAGAACGGCATCGCTTGTACTTCGATGCCAGCCAGTTCCAGCGGTTGATCTTCCTGAGCATCCGGGTGACGGATGTCTATCACGATCTGGCCCGCCAGCACTTCGCTGACTTCTTCGACTTGCAAGTCCTGGCCCAATTCATCGATCACCCGATCAATCGGCACCAGTTTGGCCCGCTCAAGCGCTCGCTCAAGCACGGCCATATCGAACTGTTGTTCTTCGTACTCCACGCGGTTGCGTTTGGCGTGGGTCTTGGGGTTGACCGAAATCACCCCGCAATATTCAGGCATGTGCTTGGCAAAATCGGCCGTACCGATTTCAACCGCCTGATCAATGATGTCCTGCTTGTGGCTCGCGATCAGCGGACGCAATACCAGCTTGTCAGTAGCCGAGTCGATCAGCGACAAGTTGGGCAGCGTCTGGCTCGAGACCTGGGAAATCGCTTCTCCGGTCACCAGCACTTCGATGTCGAGCCGTTCAGCGATACGGGTTGCAGCGCGCAACATCATACGCTTCAAAATGACGCCCATATGACTGTTATCGACTTTGCCGAGAATTTCGCCCAAAACTTCTTCGAACGGAACGCTGACAAACAGCACGCGCTGCGAGCTGCCGTACTTCTTCCATATATAGTGCGCGACTTCCATCACGCCCAGCTCGTGGGCACGCCCGCCGAGGTTGAAGAAGCAGAAATGGCTCATCAGGCCGCGTCGCATGATCTGGTAAGCCGCGACCGTGGAGTCGAAACCACCGGACATCAACACCAGGGTCTGTTCCAGCGAGCCCAGCGGGAAGCCGCCTATGCTGTTGTGCTGGCTGTGAATCACAAACAACCGTTGGTCGCGTATTTCGAAACGCACTTCAATTTCCGGCTTTTTCAGATCAATTCCAGCCGCCCCGCACTCACGACGCAGCTTGCTGCCGACGTATTTTTCGATTTCCATCGAGGTAAATGAGTGCTTGCCACCGCGCTTGCAACGCACGGAAAAGATCTTGCCCGCCAACGCATCACCGAAGTGCAATTTGCACTTCTCGGTCACGTCATCAAAGTCACCCAACGGGTACTCGTCAACCTGCAGAAAATGCGCGATGCCCGGCATGCAACTCAGGCGCTCGGTCATTTCCTTCAAGGCTTTGGGGTCACTTACGCGCGTTTGCAGCTCGATGTTGTCCCACACGCCCGTCACCACCACAGCAGGGTCCAGATCGCGGAGCACAGTGCGGATGTTTTTGGCCAATTGACGGACGAAACGCATCCGAACCGGACGGCTCTTGATAGTGATTTCTGGGAAGACTTTAACGATTAGTTTCATGAAAACAGCGCGCGAGCAGCCTGCCAAAAAAGGGGGGCGCGGATTATAGCGGAAATTGCTCAAGGTTTAACCAGTTATCGTACAAACGGTTTTCATCGCACCAAAATGGAACACAAACGCCAGATTTCGCTTCATTTGGGTGCGATAAATGCCGCCAGTCGGTAGTCTGCGCCTCTTAAATGCTTAAGATTGGCGCATTACACCCAAGTCAGGGCACTGGCATGCAATTTGCTCCCTTGTGAGGCAGGTTGCCTTGGCAGAGTATTCGCGCCGGCATCAACCACTTATTAAGGGCACGTAACCAACAGCCCTAAGCCACCCCGGAGGACACTATGTCGAAGTCGGTTCAACTCATCAAAGATCATGACGTCAAGTGGATTGATCTGCGCTTCACTGACACCAAAGGCACTCAGCACCACGTGACCATGCCGGCCCGTGATGCGCTGGATGAAAACTTCTTCATCGACGGCAAAATGTTCGACGGCTCCTCCATTGCCGGCTGGAAAGGCATCGAAGCATCCGACATGATCCTGCTGCCAGACGACAGCACTGCCGTTCTGGACCCGTTCACCGAGCAGCCTACGCTGATCCTGGTGTGCGACATCATCGAACCTTCGACCATGCAAGGCTATGACCGCGACCCGCGCGCCATCGCTACCCGTGCCGAGGAATACCTGAAGTCCACCGGTATCGGTGACACCGTTTTCGTCGGCCCTGAGCCTGAGTTCTTCATCTTCGACCAAGTGAAGTTCAAGTCCGATATCTCCGGTTCCATGTTCAAGATCTACTCCGAACAAGGTTCGTGGATGTCCGACCAGGACGTGGAAGGCGGCAACAAAGGCCACCGTCCAGGCGTCAAAGGCGGCTATTTCCCGGTTCCGCCGTTCGACCATGACCACGAAATCCGTACCTCCATGTGCAACGCCATGGAAGAGATGGGCCTGGTTATCGAAGTGCACCACCACGAAGTGGCAACTGCCGGCCAGAACGAAATCGGCGTGCAGTTCAACACCCTGGTGAAAAAGGCTGACGAAGTTCAGACCCTGAAGTACTGCGTACACAACGTGGCAGACGCCTACGGCCGTACCGCTACTTTCATGCCCAAGCCTCTGTACGGCGACAACGGCTCGGGTATGCACGTTCACATGTCCATCTCCAAAGATGGCAAGAACACCTTCGCAGGCGAAGGCTATGCCGGCCTGTCCGATACTGCCCTGTACTTCATCGGCGGCATCATCAAGCACGGTAAGGCGCTGAACGGCTTCACCAACCCGGCTACCAACTCCTACAAGCGTCTGGTACCAGGTTTCGAAGCCCCGGTAATGCTGGCCTACTCGGCTCGTAACCGCTCCGCATCGATCCGTATTCCTTACGTGTCCAGCCCTAAGGCTCGCCGTATCGAAGCACGCTTCCCGGACCCGGCAGCCAACCCGTACCTGTGCTTCGCAGCACTGATGATGGCTGGCCTGGACGGTATCCAGAACAAGATCCACCCTGGCGACGCAGCTGACAAAAACCTGTATGACCTGCCGCCTGAAGAGGCCAAAGAGATCCCACAAGTTTGCGGCAGCCTGAAGGAAGCCCTGGAAGAGCTGGACAAAGGTCGTGCGTTCCTGACCAAAGGCGGCGTTTTCAGCGACGACTTCATCGACGCTTACATCGCCCTGAAAAGCGAAGAAGAAATCCAGGTTCGTACCTTTGTACACCCACTGGAATACGAGCTGTACTACAGCTGCTAATCCAGAGTCACCCGCGCAAGCGGCGTGATTTAAAAAGGCCTCCTTCGGGAGGCCTTTTTTATGCGCGACGTCTTACCCCCCTCGGCAATTCCCGGCCAATTAATCTCCCCAACCCCACATCCCTCCTAAAGTGTGATCTGTAGCTTGAGCCGACTCATTAAACGGACGTTGCCATGACACTTTCAAATACCATCAAAGCCCCTCTCCTGCCGCTTGCCTGCCCCACATTGCCCGGATGCAGCAACAACCCTCCCGGCGTACGGGTCGAACAACTGCTCAAGGCCGACAAAACCTGGGATGGCGCAACTTACGCCCCATACCCGGCCGGCCAACCTGAATTAACCGTACTCAAAATCACCATCCCCGCCAAAACCGCACTCAACTGGCACAGCCACCCCATGCCCAATATCGTCTATGTAGTGTCGGGAGAGCTGCGGATCGAAACCCGGGACGGCAAGCACACCACCACCGTACAGGCAGGCCAGGTATTGCCCGAAGTGATCAACACCGTTCACCGCGGCGTAAGCACCGACAAACCCGTGGAGCTGATTGTGTTCTACGCAGGCAGCCCTGGCATGCCCCTCTCCCAGTAAGCACCTCGCGCACGCTTTTCTGAGCGACCTGCTACCCGAAAGCAGACCGCTCAGCTCATATTTGAGAACAACTGAAACCATTCACCTGATATGCACTATATTGGTGCATTGATACATGATCTGCGCATTAATCAGCCCAAATTGGGTCAAAAAGCCCCTGCCGCCGGGCCGCTGTGCTGTTCAAACGCGTTCCAAAGCCTTATTTCAGGCAATTAGCGCTTCTTTTCGGAGCCTTGGTTTGGTTTTTGCATTTTCCTTGCACCAGCGCCTCACCCGCGCACGCAATCCGGGATCGGCCCATGACCATCAGTGACGCCCTGCACCGACTGTTACTCGATAACCTGACCACCGCCACGCTTTTACTCAATGCGGATTTACGCCTTGAGTACATGAACCCGGCGGCGGAAATGCTGCTGGCAATCAGCGGTCAACGCAGTCATGGCCAATTCATCAGCGAGCTGTTCACCGAATCCACCGAAGCCCTGCACTCGTTGCGCCAGGCCGTCGAGCAGGCCCACCCGTTCACCAAGCGCGAAGCAATGCTGACCTCGCTGACGGGCCAGACCCTGACGGTGGATTACGCCGTGACGCCCATTTTGAGCAACAGCGGCACGATGCTGCTGCTTGAGGTGCACCCCCGCGACCGTTTGCTGCGCATCACCAAAGAAGAAGCCCAGCTGTCAAAACAGGAAACCAGCAAGATGCTGGTGCGCGGCCTGGCCCACGAAATCAAGAACCCGCTGGGCGGGATTCGCGGCGCGGCCCAGTTATTGGCCCGCCAGCTGCCCGACGAAAGCCTTCGCGACTACACCAATGTCATCATCGAAGAAGCCGACCGCCTGCGTAATCTGGTCGACCGCATGCTGGGCTCCAACAAACTCCCCTCGCTGGCCATGACCAATGTCCACGAAGTCCTCGAACGCGTATGCAACCTGGTGGAGGCCGAAACACAGGGCAGCATCACATTGGTGCGCGACTACGACCCAAGCCTGCCCGACCTGCTGATCGATCGCGAACAAATGATCCAGGCCGTACTCAATATCGTACGCAACGCGATGCAGGCCATCGGCAGCCAGAACGAGCTGCGCTTGGGCCGCATCAGCCTGCGCACCCGCGCCATGCGCCAGTTCACCATTGGTCATGTGCGCCATCGGCTGGTCACCAAAATCGAAATTATCGATAACGGCCCGGGCATCCCGGCCGAGCTGCAAGACACCCTGTTTTTCCCGATGGTCAGCGGCCGCCCTGACGGCACCGGGCTAGGCCTGGCCATTACGCAGAACATCATCAGTCAGCACCAAGGGTTGATCGAGTGTGAAAGCCACCCCGGCCACACCCTTTTCTCGATCTTCCTACCCCTGGAACAAGGAGCCGCATCGACATGAGCCGAAGTGAAACCGTGTGGATCGTCGACGACGACCGTTCTATCCGCTGGGTCCTGGAAAAAGCCTTGCAACAGGAAGGCATGACCACACAAAGTTTCGACAGCGCCGATGGGGTGATGAGCCGCCTGGCTCGCCAGCAGCCTGATGTAATCATTTCCGATATCCGCATGCCCGGCTCCAGTGGCCTGGACTTGCTGGCCAAGATTCGCGAACAGCACCCGCGCCTGCCCGTGATCATCATGACCGCCCACTCGGACCTGGACAGTGCGGTGGCCTCCTATCAAGGGGGGGCTTTCGAATACCTGCCCAAGCCATTTGACGTCGATGAAGCCGTGTCACTGGTCAAGCGCGCCAATCAGCACGCCCAGGAGCAACAAGGCCTGGCCGTAACCCCTACCCTGGCCAGAACCCCGGAAATCATCGGCGAAGCGCCGGCGATGCAAGAGGTGTTTCGCGCCATTGGCCGCCTGAGCCACTCCAACATCACGGTGCTGATCAACGGCGAGTCGGGCACGGGCAAAGAGCTGGTAGCCCACGCCCTGCACCGCCACAGCCCACGAGCTGCATCTCCGTTTATCGCACTGAACATGGCCGCGATCCCCAAGGACTTGATGGAGTCCGAGTTGTTCGGCCACGAAAAGGGCGCCTTTACCGGCGCGGCGAACCTGCGCCGGGGCCGCTTTGAGCAGGCAGATGGCGGGACCCTGTTCCTGGACGAAATCGGCGACATGCCCGCCGACACCCAAACCCGTCTGTTGCGTGTCCTGGCCGATGGAGAGTTCTACCGTGTTGGCGGGCATACGCCGGTCAAAGTCGACGTGCGCATCATCGCGGCCACCCACCAGAACCTCGAAACCCTGGTCCAGGCCGGCAAGTTTCGCGAAGACCTGTTCCACCGCCTGAACGTGATCCGCATTCACATCCCGCGCCTGTCGGACCGTCGTGAAGACATCCCGACCCTGACGCGGCACTTCCTAAGCAGCGCTGCGCAAGAGCTGTCGGTGGAGCCCAAGCTGCTGAAGGCCGAAACCGAGCAGTACCTGAAAAACCTGCCGTGGCCGGGCAACGTGCGCCAGCTTGAAAACACCTGCCGCTGGATCACGGTTATGGCTTCGGGCCGTGAAGTGCATATCACCGACTTGCCGCCCGAACTGCTGAACCTGCAGCAGGACGCGTCCCCGGTTACCAACTGGGAACAAGCCTTGCGCCAATGGGCCGACCAGGCCCTGGGCCGTGGCCAGTCCAACTTGCTGGACAGTGCGGTGCCCACCTTTGAGCGGATCATGATCGAGACTGCGCTCAAGCACACCGCTGGCCGGCGCCGTGACGCCGCCGTGCTGCTGGGCTGGGGCCGCAACACCTTGACCCGCAAGATCAAGGAACTGGGCATGAAGATCGATGGCGACGAGGATGACAGCGACGAGGCTTAAAGCAGATCAAAGCCCCCTCTCCCTTCGAGAGAGGGGGCTTTCAGGCAAGATCGCACCACCCTCAAGCAACGCGCACCATTAACGTGCACCGCTCTAAATCAATGGTTACAGCCACTCCACCCGAGAAACCAGCCACACCAAACGCCAAAGCCCCGAATCCCGGGGCTTTGGCGTTTGTATCAAGCATTTTTTACAAAAAATAGAAAACTGGCACGCGCCCTGCAATACCTACAACACGCAACAACGCTTTAGGGGACCTTGATACAGGCAGGTCAAGACTCCCCACTTTTACACCCGCAGCCTTGATGTCTTTTGCATCAGCGCGCACACCGCTTTTGGGGAACCCGGTACAGGCAGGCTGGAATTCCCTCTTTTATTACTCCCGCAGGTTCACCTGCAATCGCCAGCGCCCATCCTGCGGCGCACCGGCCCAGTCGCCCTGCAGGGCACGGGCCGCCACCAGCGTCAGCAGCAAACCACCGTCAGTCGCACGTACCCGCCAGTTCACATTCTTGCCGTTGAGCTTTAACTGGCCGCTCTGCGCCTTGCCCTTGGCATCAAACAGCAAGCCCAGCGTGCCGTCGACCAACTCGCCATGCAGCTTGGGTTCATCGTTGAACCACACCACCAGGCCATCCTCCAGCACATCCACCTGTTGCAGCTCAATCGGCTCTGGCGCCGTCAAACGCCCGATCATCATCCCCACCATCACACCGACTATCGCCAAAGAACCTAAAACCCGTGGCCATAGTTTCGGTCGCGGGTCCTCTTCAGGCGTAGAATGCTGCCCATCTTTAAGTTCGGAGCCGTGCATGTTTCACGTCATCCTTTTTCAACCAGAAATTCCGCCGAATACCGGCAACATTATCAGGCTGTGCGCCAACAGCGGCTGCCACCTGCATTTGATCGAGCCTATCGGTTTTGAGCTGGACGACAAGCGCCTGCGCCGCGCAGGGCTCGATTACCACGAGTACGCACCGCTCAAGCGCCATGCCGACCTGGCCAGTTGCCTTGAGAGCCTGGGCCACCCCCGGCTCTTCGCCTTCACCACCAAAGGCTCGCGGCCGTTTCACGACGCGCAATTTGCCGAAGGTGATGCATTTATCTTCGGCCCTGAAAGCCGTGGCCTGCCGCCGGAGGTGCTCGACGCTCTGGACGGCGACCATCGCCTGCGCCTGCCAATGCGCGAAGGCTGCCGCAGCCTGAACCTGTCCAACACCGTCGCCGTGGCGGTATACGAAGCCTGGCGGCAACTGGGTTTCAAGTAAACACACACCCTGTGGGAGCGGGCTTGCCCGCGATGAAAGCTACGCGGTGTACCTGTTGCACCGCAGCGATTCAATCGCGAGCAAGCCCGCTCCCACACACAAAAAAAGCGCCCTCAGGCGCTTTTTTTATGCAGCAACGACTGTTTATTGAACAGTCGGGGGGCCTTCTTCCTGCATGCGCTGCAATTCTTGCGCGTACAGGGCATCGAAGTTCACCGGAGCCAGCATCAACGCAGGGAACGAGCCACGGGTAACCAGGCTGTCCAGGGTTTCACGGGCATACGGGAACAGGATGTTCGGGCAGAACGCGCCCAGGGTGTGGTTCATCGACGCTGGATCAAGGTTTTTGATCAGGAAGATGCCAGCCTGTTGAACTTCAGCAATAAACGCCACTTCATCACCGTTTTTCACGGTAACCGACAGGGTCAGAACCACTTCGTGGAAGTCGCCTTCCAGCGGCTTTTGACGGGTGTTCAGGTCCAGGCCAACGCTCGGTTCCCACTGCTGGCGGAAGATCGCCGGGCTTTTTGGGGCCTCGAACGACAGGTCACGCACGTAGATGCGTTGCAGGGAGAATTGTGGAGCGGTGTCTTCATCGCTAACAGCAGCGGTGTTCTGTTGGTCAGTCATCACAGATCCTTGTTGATCTTGGGGCTTATAGAGAATGAGAGTCAGACGTTCAGCAGCGCATCCAATTTACCTGCGCGTTCCAAAGCAAACAGGTCATCGCACCCGCCAACATGGGTTTCGCCAATCCAGATTTGCGGGACCGACGTACGACCTGCCTTTTGAGCCATCTCGGCCCGTACCTGAGGCTTGCCGTCGACCTTGATTTCGTCAAAGGCAACCCCCTTCTTCTCAAGCAGAGCCTTGGCCCGCATGCAGTAAGGGCAGTAGTCGCTGGAGTAAACGATGACCTTGGACATACTTACTTCACCACTGGCAGGTTGTCTGCGCGCCAGCTGGAGATGCCGCCAGACAGCTTCGCCGCATTGTAACCGGCCTTGAGCAGTTCACGGGCGTGGGAGCCCGAATGCTGGCCCTGAGCGTCAACCAGAATAATGGTTTTGCCCTTGTGCTTGTCCAGCTCGGCAATGCGCGCCATCAGCTTGTCTTGCGGGATGTTCAGTGCACCCACGATGTGGCCGGCAGCAAAGTCCTTGGCCGGGCGAATATCAATCACCACACCTTCGTCGCGGTTGACCAGGCCGGTCAGTTCGCCCGTGCTGATGCTGCGACCGCCACGGCTTATTTCGTGGGTGATCAACAACGCCAGCAGGATGACAAACGCGCCTACAAGCAGGTAGTGAGAAGTCGCAAATGCAATCAGGTGCTCAACCATCAGAAGGTTCCAGGGTCGTAAAATGTGGGCCAGTATACACAGCCACCTTGGTCGGCCAAACCCCGCCCGGCGGTGACGCCACATGAACTTCGCTTTAAACTGCGCGTCCTCATTAAACCAGCCGCGAGTGGGATCTATGACTACCACGCCTAAACCTTTGGTCCTGATCATCCTGGATGGCTTCGGTCACAGTGAAAGCCACGAATACAACGCCGTCTACTCGGCCAAGAAACCGGTGCTAGATCGTCTTTGCGCGAGCATGCCAAACGGCCTGATCTCAGGCTCGGGCATGGACGTCGGTCTGCCTGACGGCCAGATGGGCAACTCCGAGGTCGGCCACATGAACCTTGGCGCCGGCCGCGTGGTGTATCAGGATTTCACCCGCGTCACCAAGTCGATCCGCGATGGCGAGTTCTTCGAGAACCCGACCATTTGTGCCGCTGTCGACAAGGCGGTGAGTGCAGGCAAGGCCGTGCATATCCTGGGCCTGCTGTCTGACGGCGGTGTTCACAGCCACCAGGACCACCTGATCGCGATGGCCGAACTGGCATTCAAACGCGGCGCGGAAAAAATCTACCTGCACGCCTTCCTGGATGGCCGCGATACACCGCCGAAAAGCGCTGCATCCTCCATTGAGCTGCTGGACGAAGCGTTCAAGGACCTCGGCAAGGGCCGTATCGCCAGCCTGATTGGCCGGTACTTCGCCATGGACCGCGACAACCGCTGGGACCGTGTGGAGCAAGCCTATAACCTGATCGTCGACGGCAAGGGCCAGTTCAACGCCGCCACCGCCCAGGAGGGTCTGGACGCCGCTTACGCCCGCGGTGAAAGCGACGAGTTCGTCAAAGCCACCACCCTCGGCGAGCCGGTCAAGGTTGAAGACGGCGACGCCGTGGTGTTTATGAACTTCCGTGCCGACCGTGCCCGCGAGCTGACCCGCGTGTTCGTTGAAGACGACTTCAACGCGTTCGAACGCGCCCGCCAGCCAAAACTGGCCGGTTTTGTGATGCTGACCCAATACGCGGCCAGCATCCCGGCTCCTAGCGCATTTGCACCAGGCAGCCTGGAAAACGTGCTCGGTGACTACCTCGCCAAAAACGGCAAAACCCAGCTGCGCATCGCCGAGACCGAAAAATACGCTCACGTGACCTTCTTCTTCTCGGGCGGACGCGAAGAACCGTTCCCGGGTGAAGAGCGCATCCTGGTGCCCTCGCCGAAGGTCGCCACCTACGACCTGCAGCCTGAAATGAGCGCCCCCGAAGTCACCGACCACATCGTCGATGCCATCGAAAACCAGCGTTACGACGTGATTGTCGTCAACTACGCCAACGGCGACATGGTCGGCCACAGCGGCGTGTTCGACGCTGCCGTCAAAGCGGTTGAATGCCTGGACGCTTGCGTGGGCCGTATTGTTCAAGCGCTGGATAAAGTCGGCGGCGAAGCCCTGATCACGGCCGACCACGGCAACGTTGAGCAGATGTCCGACGACACCACAGGTCAAGCCCATACCGCCCACACCTGCGAGCCCGTGCCGTTCATCTATGTGGGCAAGCGCCCGCTCAAGGTCCGCGAAGGCGGTGTGCTGGCCGATGTGGCGCCGACCATGCTCAAGCTGCTGGGGCTGCCACAGCCTGAAGAAATGACCGGCAAATCGATCCTGGTCGACGCTTAAAACAACGCAATGCCTGTGGGAGCGGGCTTGCTCGCGATACAGGCGACGTGGTGCATCAGGCAGTGCGTGGTGATGCTATCGCGAGCAAGCCCGCTCCCACAGGATCAACGGCTACAATTTCACCTTCATCCATTTCTTATAGGTAACGATGGCGGGCATACTAGGCCGTCCCGTTCCCCAGGTGTCGCCCGCCCCATGCTTCGCGCCCTTATAGCCCTGACCCTCGCATGCCTGCTCCAACCGGCGTTTGCCGACGAGCGCGCGCAAACCCAACAGCAGCTGGAGGCTACGCGCCAGGATATCGGCGAGCTGAAAAAGCTCCTCGGCAAGCTCCAGGAAGAAAAATCCGGCGTGCAGAAAGACCTGCGCGGTACCGAAACCGAAATCGGCAAACTGGAGAAGCAGGTAGAAACCCTGCAACAAGAACTAAAAAAGAGTGAAGGCGAGCTGCTGCGCCTAGATAGCGAGAAAAAAGATCTCCACAGCGCAAAACTTGAACAGCAACGCCTGATCGCCATTCAGGCCCGTGCCGCCTATCAGGGCGGACGTCAGGAATACCTGAAGATGCTGCTCAACCAGCAAAACCCCGAGAAGTTCGCCCGAACTCTCACCTATTATGATTACCTGAGCCAGGCCCGCCTGGCGCAGCTCAAGGGTTTCAATGAAACCCTGCGCCAACTGGCCAATGTCGAAGCAGACATCAACCTGCAACAGGCTCAGCTGCTGACACAAAAAAGCAGCCTGGACACCCAGCGCGCCGAACTCGACAAGGTACGTGCGCAGCGCCAGCAAGTTCTGGCCAAACTCAATACCGACGTAAAGGATCGCGATCAAAAGCTGCAAGCTCGCGAGCAGGATCAGGCTGATCTGGCCAAAGTCCTCAAGACCATTGAAGAAACCCTGGCCCGCCAGGCCCGCGAAGCCGAACAGGCGCGCCAAAAAGCTCTGATCGCGCAGCAGGAAGCCGAGAAAAAACGCCAGCGCGAGGCTGAAGCGGTCGCCACCGACGCCCCCCGCAAAGCGGTCAAGTCAACACCGGGCGCACTGGTCTCCAGTGCGGGCGCTTCCTACGGCGGCGTTTTTTCTCAGGCCCGGGGAAAACTTCCATGGCCGGTTGATGGTCGATTGCTTGCGCGCTTCGGTGAAACCCGTGGCGATGATTCGCGCACCAAGTGGGACGGCGTGATGATCAGCGCCGCCGCCGGTAGCCAGGTACACGCTGTTCACGGTGGCCGCGTGGTGTTTGCCGACTGGTTGCGCGGCGCAGGCCAACTTGTGATCCTGGATCACGGTAATGGTTACTTAAGCTTGTATGGCCACAACCAGACGTTGCTCAAGTCTGCCGGAGACATCGTTAAAGCCGGCGAGGTGATTTCCACCGTAGGCAACAGCGGTGGCCAAGCCACGCCAGCACTGTATTTCGCTATTCGTCAGCAGGGCCGCCCGAGCGACCCTGCACAATGGTGTCGCACTCAGGGATGAGTCCATCACCTTTAATACGTAGGAGTTCGCTCAACATGCCGCACTTGCCCCGCCTCAACTCGCTGGCCCTGACGATCGCCCTGGTGATCGGCTCGCCGATGGCATTTGCTGCCGAGCCGGCCATTGCGCCGGCAGGTGCTGCTTCCAGTGCAAAAGCCCCGCTGCCACTGGAAGAGTTGCGCACATTTGCCGAGGTCATGGACCGGATCAAGGCCGCGTATGTTGAACCCGTGGACGACAAAACCCTGCTGGAGAATGCCATCAAAGGCATGCTCAGCAACCTCGACCCGCACTCCGCCTATCTGGGCCCCGAAGATTTCGCCGAGCTGCAAGAAAGCACCAGCGGCGAGTTTGGCGGGCTGGGCATCGAAGTCGGCGCCGAAGACGGCAATATCAAGATCGTCTCACCGATCGACGACACCCCTGCCAGCAAGGCCGGGATCCAGGCGGGCGACTTTATCGTCAAGATCAACGGGCAGCCCACCCGCGGCCTGAGCATGACCGAAGCCGTGGACAAAATGCGCGGCAAGATCGGCCAGAAAATCACCCTGACCCTGGTACGCAACGGCGGTGCTCCGTTTGACGTGACCCTGACCCGCGCCAATATCCAGGTCAAAAGCGTCAAGGCCCAGCTGCTTGAAGACGGCTACGGCTACATCCGCATTACCCAGTTCCAGGTCAAGACCGGCGAAGAAGTGGCCGCCGCCCTGTCCAAGCTGCGCAGAGAAAACGGCAACAAAAGGCTCAAGGGCATCATCCTCGACCTGCGTAACAACCCGGGTGGCGTGCTGCAATCGGCCGTTGAAGTGGTCGATCACTTCATCACCAAAGGCCTGATCGTCTACACCAAGGGCCGCATCGCCAACTCCGAACTGCGCTTCTCGGCCACAGGCAAGGACCTGAGCGAAAACGTCCCGCTGGTGGTACTGATCAACGGCGGCAGCGCTTCGGCCTCGGAAATCGTCGCCGGTGCCTTGCAGGATCAAAAACGCGGCGTCGTGATGGGCACCACCAGCTTCGGCAAGGGCTCGGTGCAAACCGTGCTGCCACTGAACAATGACCGCGCGCTGAAAATCACCACTGCGCTGTACTTCACACCGAACGGGCGCTCGATTCAGGCCCAGGGCATCGTGCCGGACATCGAAGTCAACCGCGCCAAGATCACCCGCGAGCAAGACACCGAGTACTACAAAGAGGCCGACCTGCAAGGTCACCTTGGCAATGGCAACGGCGGTGCCGACAAACCGACCGGTTCCAACCCTAAAGCCAAACCGATGCCTCAGGACGATGACTTCCAGCTGAGCCAGGCTCTGAGCCTGCTCAAAGGCTTGAGCATTACGCGCGGTAACTGAGGTGCGCTTTACTCTGGCCTTGGCCCTGCTCTGCTGCCTGACCGGTGTCGCCCATGCGACACCGGTCAGCCACCCGGCTACTGCGCACAAGGCTTACCTGAGCCTGATCATCGATGACCTTGGGCAAAACCTGCCCCGGGACCGCCGCGTGCTGGCCTTGCCCGGGCCGGTCACTGCCGCCGTGATGCCCGACACCCCTCACGCCGCCGAGTTTGCCCGCGAAGCCCACAAGGCCGGCAAAATCGTCATTTTGCACATGCCAATGGACCCGGCCACCGGCCCCTTTGCCTGGCACCCGGAACTGCCCGTCGACGAACTTGAAAAACGCCTCAACGCCGCGTTCAAGGCCGTGCCCTACACCAGTGGCATCAACAACCACATGGGCAGCCGCATGACCTCACAGCCACAAGCAATGGCCTGGCTGATGGGCACCTTGCAGCAGCGCCACAAATTCTTTGTCGACAGTCGCACCAGCGCACAGACCGTTGCTGCAGCCCAGGCGCAAAAAATCGGGCTGGCCAGCGTCTCTCGGGATGTGTTCCTCGATGATGTGCGCACCGAACAAGCTATCGCCACGCAACTCGAAACCGCCATCAAGCTGGCCCACAAGCAAGGCTCGGCGGTGATGATCGGCCACCCTTATCCGCAAACCCTCGCCGTGCTTGAACGTGAATTACCCAAGCTCAAGGCGCAGGGGATCGAATGGATCGATATCAAACAAATGATCGGCGTGCGCGGTAACAAGGCCATGGCCGGGCACGGGAAGGATGGGGTTTATCGCTAGCCCATACGGGCTCCGCTCTTGTGGGAGCGGGCCTGCTCGCGATGCAGTCGGCGCGGTCTGTCTGGCAAACCACGGTGATGCCTTCGCGAGCAGGCTCGCTCCCACAGGTTTTGCGCCACCCACAAAACTCACAACGCGGTATTTGCGCAGCTACGCGGTGATGCTATCGCGAGCAAGCTCGCCCCCACATCCGCAGATTGTGGTTAGAGATATCTTGCTCTGATCTTGTCCACCACGCCTTCAGCCCGCAGCTCGTCCAGCGCCTTCTGCAACTTGTTCACCACCTCATCCGGCACTTCTTTATTCAACGCCAAATACAACTCGGCCTGATTAAAGCGCAACACCGTCTTGAACCCGGAAATCCCCACCTGGCGTGCTAAAAATTGCCCCGCAGGATCGCCTGTGGCCCAGAGGTCGATTTGCCCCGCCAGCAGCTTTCTGGCGTTGTCCTGATCGCGCAACACAATCACCGGCGCCAGCCCCTGTTTTTCGAGGGCCAGGGCAATCGCATCGCCCTTATAAGCGCCTATGCGGTATGAACGGGCTTGCTCAAGGGATGTCAGGACAATCGGGCTATTGGCCCGCGCAAGGAGCACCCAGTCATCCGGACCAATCGGGCCAACCCACTTGAACAGCTTTTCACGCTCGGGCACACGGGCAGTCACAAACACGCCGTATCCGGGATTTTCGAGGGCAAGGTGATAGATACGCTCCCAAGGGAAGCGCAAGGTCATGCTGTAAGAGATACCGGCACGTTTAAAGGTTTCACGCAGAATATCGACGGCGATACCTTCAATGTTCTCGTTTTGCGCAAAGTTTTTGCCGTTTTTCGCCATGTTGTACGGCGGGAAATTTTCAGTCAGCAATACCATCGAGGGGTGAGAGGCATCGGCCGCAAAAGCGGCACTCGCCAGCCACATCGTGGAACCGGCGAGAACAGGCAAAAAGCGTTTAAACATGACAGGCGACCTAAATCCATGGCGTGCTCAAGAGTGCCGTGGGCACGCCATGCTGTCCAGTAGCCTTTGGGTTTAGCGGACCACGATTCCACGCTCTGCCATGTACGCCTTGGCCTCTGGCACGGAGTACTCGCCAAAGTGGAAAATGCTCGCAGCCAGTACCGCACTGGCGTGACCTTCCAGAATGCCGTCGGCCAGATGCTGCAGGTTGCCGACGCCGCCCGAGGCGATCACCGGAATGCCCAGCGCATCGCTGATGGCACGGGTCACACCCAGGTCAAAGCCGTTTTTCATGCCGTCCTGATCCATGCTGGTCAGCAAAATTTCGCCGGCCCCCAGGCCTTCCATCTTCATGGCCCACTCGACAGCATCGAGCCCGGTAGGCTTGCGCCCGCCGTGGGTGAAGATCTCCCAGCGCGGAGTCTCGCCCGGCAGTGAGACCTTTTTTGCATCAATCGCTACCACGATGCACTGCGAACCAAAATGCTGCGCCGCTTCACCCACAAACTCCGGGTTGAACACCGCTGCCGTATTGATCGACACCTTGTCCGCGCCGGCATTGAGCAGGTTGCGAATGTCCTGGATGCAACGCACCCCGCCGCCCACGGTCAGCGGGATAAACACCTGGCTGGCCATGCGCTCGACGGTATGCAACGTAGTGTCGCGGCCATCGACGCTGGCGGTGATGTCGAGAAACGTAATCTCGTCAGCACCCTGCTCGTCGTAACGACGGGCGATTTCTACCGGGTCGCCAGCATCGCGAATGTTCTCGAACTTGACGCCCTTTACAACCCGGCCGTTATCCACGTCCAGGCAAGGGATGATGCGTTTGGCCAGCGCCATGGGTTTCTCCTCAGGCCTTGTAGCTGTCGCAGAAGGCTTGCGCCTCGGCTACATCCAGCGTGCCCTCATAGATTGCACGGCCGGTGATGGCGCCCACGATGCCCGGAGCCCTGGCGTCCATCAGGGCCTTGATGTCACCCAGGTTGTGGATGCCGCCCGAAGCGATCACCGGAATGCTGGTCGCAGCGGCCAGCGCGGCGGTGTAGCTCACGTTGCAGCCCTGCATCATGCCGTCTTTGGCGATGTCGGTATAAACGATGGCCGACACGCCGTCCGCTTCAAAGCGCTTGGCCAGGTCGATGACCTGTACGGTGCTGACTTCAGCCCAGCCATCGGTGGCCACGAAGCCGTCTTTGGCGTCCATGCCGACAATGATCTTGCCAGGAAAAGCACGGCACGCCTCGGCCACGAACTCAGGGTTTTTCACCGCTTTGGTGCCTAGAATCACGTAGCTCACGCCCGCCTTGACGTAGTGCTCGATGGTTTCCAGCGAGCGAATCCCGCCGCCGATCTGGATCGGCAGATGCGGATAGCGTCTGGCGATGGCCGTCACTACTTCACCGTTGACCGGCTGGCCTTCGAAGGCGCCGTTCAGGTCAACCAGGTGCAGACGGCGGCAACCGCCCTCTACCCATTTGGCGGCCATGGCCACCGGGTCATCGGAGAACACCGTGGAGTCTTCCATACGGCCCTGGCGCAGACGTACACAGGCACCGTCTTTAAGATCGATAGCGGGGATAATCAGCATCTGGCAAACCTTCAAATTCGGGAGTCAGCGACTCGGAAATCAGTTCTTTTCAAGCGCCCACACATCACTTTCGATGCTTTCGAACCTCTCTTTGAGGTGCGCCTGCACATCGAAAATCGCGCGATTGTAGTAATGCGGCGCGATTTCGCGGGTGAACAGCTCAAGGATCTCGGCCGCTTCAAACGAACCGAGGTCCAGTTCGAAGCGGTCTTGCATAAAGCGTTTGATCTTGCTGTTGGCTTCGTTCTCTTGCTCGGGGGTGAGCGTGAGAATCGGCGGCTTCTTGCGAGGCGCCATTACCAGCGACCGTCCCAGGCCACGAAGTTTTCCAGCAGCTGCAAGCCGTGGGTATGGCTTTTTTCGGGGTGGAACTGCACTGCGAAGCGCGACCCTTCGGCCAGCGCGGCCGCGAAGTCGACACCGTAATGCCCGCCCCCCACTACCTGGCGAGGATTGCCCGCCGCAATGTAGTAGCTGTGTACAAAGTAGAAGCGCGCCAGGTCCGGGATACCGTGCCACAGCGGGTGATCCACCTTTTGCTGCACCTGGTTCCAGCCCATGTGCGGCACCTTGAGGTGCTCGCCGTCTTCGTGCAGATCCTTGCCGAAAAACTTCACCTGGCCCGGGAACAGGCCGATGCAATCAACGCCGCCGTTCTCTTCACTGTGGTCGAGCAACGCTTGCATCCCGACGCAGATACCGAGAAACGGACGATCCTGACTGACTTCGCGTACCAGCGAATCAAAACCCAGGCGACGGATCTCCGCCATGCAGTCGCGAATCGCACCCACACCCGGGAACACCACGCGATCAGCTTCGCGAATCACGTCGGCGTCGCTGGTAATCAGCACCCGACCGGCGCCAACGTGCTCCAGCGCCTTGGCCACCGAGTGCAAGTTACCCATGCCGTAATCGATAACCGCCACTGTCTGCATCAGAGCACGCCCTTGGTCGATGGCATTTGCCCGGCCATGCGCTCATCAAGCGCGACAGCCATACGCAACGCGCGGCCGAAGGCCTTGAACACGGTTTCGATCTGGTGGTGGGTGTTGGTGCCGCGCAAGTTGTCGATGTGCAGGCTGACGTTGGCGTGGTTCACGAAGCCCTGGAAGAACTCCTGAAACAGGTCGACATCGAAGCCGCCCACAGTGGCGCGGGTGTATGGCACGTGCATTTGCAGGCCTGGACGGCCCGAAAAGTCGATGACCACACGCGACAGCGCTTCATCCAGCGGGACGTAGGCGTGACCGTAGCGGGTCATGCCTTTTTTATCACCAACCGCCTGGCTGAAGGCCTTGCCGAGGGTAATGCCGACATCCTCGACGGTATGGTGGTCGTCGATATGCAGGTCGCCTTTGCACTCGATGTCCAGGTCGATCAGCCCATGTCGGGCGATCTGGTCGAGCATGTGCTCAAGAAAAGGAACACCGATATCAAATCGGGCCTTACCGGTACCATCCAAGTTGATCGAGGCTTTAATCTGGGTTTCCAGAGTATCGCGCTCGACTGACGCCTTACGTTCGGCCATCACCAGCTCCGCAAAATCATTGGGCGAAAAAGGTGGCCATTATAGGCACGGGTCTGGCAAACAGAAACATTTTGGGGTGAGAGGCTGACGTAATGCGCGCTGACTCACAGCCCGCGCTGCCTGAATCGCGAGCAAGCCCGCTCCCACACAACCGTAATCAGTCTGTGGGAGCGGGCTTGCTCGCGATGGCGTCAGCGCAGATTCAACACATCAATCAGTTAAACAACACCGCCGTCTTCTGCACCGTCACCCACACACCCCACAGCAGCGGAATACCCACCGCCAGCCAGGCGGCAATGACCAAAGGCTGGCTACCCGGAGCGGCTTTCCACTCCAGCGAAGTGCTGGCATCCGCCCCCTTGTCATGGCCCAGCGCCTGTTCGGCCGCCAGTTCAGCGTCGGTCATGAAGTATTTGTCGGCCACCGGACGCACCAGCAAATTGCAGACAAAACCCAGTACCAACAGGCCTGCGAGGATATACAGCGTGATGTCATACGCCGCCGCACGCTCAACGCCGATGCTCAGCTGATACTCGCGCAAGTAGTTGACCAGTACCGGCCCCAGCACACCCGCCGCCGCCCATGCTGTCAGCAGGCGGCCGTGAATCGCGCCTACCATCTGTGTACCGAACAGGTCCGCCAGATACGCCGGCACCGTGGCAAAGCCGCCGCCGTACATCGACAGGATGATGCAAAACGCAGCCACAAACAGCGACACGTTACCCAGATGGCCGAGGTTTGGAATCATCGCGTACAACGCAAAACCCAGGGCAAAGAACACAAAGTAGGTGTTTTTACGGCCCAGATAATCCGAGAACGACGCCCAGAAAAACCGCCCGCCAATGTTGAACAGGCTCAGCAAACCGGTGAAGCCGGCAGCAATGGCCGCGATTTGCGCCAGTTGCGCAGCATCCAGCTGGCTGAATGTCAGGTCATTGCCCAGCAATTTTCCTGCGAACACTTCCTGCAACAACGGCGAAGCCATGCCCAGAATGCCGATACCGGCCGATACGTTCAGGCACAACACCAGCCACACCAGTGCGAACTGCGGCGTTTTCCAGGCCACGCTCACATGTACATGGCGCTGAGTAATCATCGCGTTGGCCGCTTTTTTCGCCGGCGCCGTCCAGCCTTCAGGCTTCCAGCCGGTCGGTGGCACACGGTACGACAATGCGCCGCCGATCATGAACACGAAGTAAATCGCCGCCATCGCCACAAAGCTCTGCCACACGCCCACACCGTCCGGCCCGGCAAAATGGTTCATCAGCGCCGCAGCCAGTGGTGCACCCACCATTGCCCCGCCGCCAAAACCCATGATCGCCATGCCCGTGGCCATGCCGCGCTTGTCCGGGAACCACTTGATCAGCGTCGACACCGGCGAGATATAACCCAGACCCAGCCCGATACCGCCAATCACCCCCGAACCCAGCCACATCAGCCAGATTTGATGGGTATAAATGCCTAGCGCCGAGATCAGCAGGCCACCGCACCAGCACAGCGCCGACACCACACCGGCCTTGCGCGGCCCGGCATGTTCAAGCCAGCCACCCCACACGGCTGCCGAGCAGCCCAGGAAGATGAAAAACAAGGTGTAGATCCAGCCGAGCATCGAAATCGGCCAGTCGCATTGCGACGAAAACACCTGGGCCATAAAGCTCATGTCCGGCGCGCAAGCCACGGGGGCTGTGACGCCCAGGGCCTTGGACAGCGGCAGCCAGAACACCGAAAAGCCATAGGCCATGCCAATGCACAGGTGAATGGCCAGGGCGGCTGGCGGAACCAGCCAGCGGTTGAAGCCGGGTTTGGCGATGATGCGTTCCTTGGACAGGAACGCAGGCTGTGAGGCAGGGCTGCCCGCAGCGATGCTGATACTCATTGGTGTTTCCCCCAGGTAATGAAGTAATTCTCCAGATGCGCTCAACCCCCCGACTTTGGCACCTTGCGGCACACAGTCGTTTTTGTCGGAGCAAGTTCGTGGCGCGACAATGCGCCGCAGAAGACCTGAAAAACAGTCGCAGATTACCATTGGGGAGTAGGTAAAAGCCTAAGCTGATGTGGTCTTTGAGCAGCAAACTGATCCGGCACTATCCGCCCCCAGTCAGCCAGCGCGTGGGGCTATACTCTGCGGCTAAATTTAAAACTCCCTTTCACTCAGACTTACAAGGACTCGCCCATGAAAGCGTTCGGCAAAATCCTGGGTCTGGTGCTTCTCGGATTGTTGCTGATCATCGTGGCCCTGGGCTTTGCCCTGAGCCATCTGTTCGATCCCAACGACTATAAAGACGAGATCCGCCAGATAGCCCGTGACAAAGCCCACATTGAGTTGACCCTCAATGGCGACATCGGCTGGAGCCTCTTCCCCTGGCTCGGCCTGGAGCTGCACGACGCCAGCGTCGCAACCCTCGCCGCGCCGACCCAGCCTTTCGCCGACCTGCAAATGCTCGGTCTGTCCGTACGCGTACTGCCGCTGCTGCGCAAAGAAGTGCAAATGAGCGATGTCCGTGTCGAAGGCCTGAACCTGCGCCTGACCCGCGACAAGAACGGTCACGGTAACTGGGAAGACATCGGCAAGCCGGCCACGGTGGACGCGAGCACCGCCACCAGCACCAGCACCAGCACCGATCCCGTGCCGACTGCCAAGCCGGACAACGCCAGCCAGCCGCTCAAGCTCGATATCGACAGCCTGACCGTGAACAACGCGCGGGTTGAGTACAACGACGAGCAAAGTGGCAAGCAATTCAGCGCCGAGAGCATCCAGCTGAGCACCGGCCCTGTACACGAAGCCACCAGCATCCCGGTCAAGTTAACGGCCTTTTTGGGCACCAACCAGCCCGTAATGCGGGTCAAGACCGAAGTCGACGGCAAGCTGCGATTTGACCGTGTGCTCAAGCGCTACCAGCTCGAAGACATGAAAGTCACGGGCGAAGCATCGGGCGAACCGCTGCAAGGCAAAACCATGACCTTCGCTGCGCAAGGGCAAATCCTGGTTGATCTGGCTGCCAACGTTGCCGAATGGAGCAGTTTGAAAATCTCCGCCAACCAGCTGCGGGCCCTGGGTGAACTCAAGGCCAACAACCTCAACGACAACCCACAAATCAGCGGCGGCCTGTCGATTGCCCAGCTAGACCTGGCCAGGTTCCTCGACAGCATCGGCCACCCGCTGCCAGCGATGGCACCGGACAGCCTGAGCAAAGTAGAGCTGGTCAGTCGCCTGTCGGGTACCCCCACCAGCGTGACCTTTGACGACCTCAACCTTAAAGTCGATGCCAGCACCTTTACCGGGCGCATTGCTATTGAGGACTTCGCCAAGCAAGCCGTGCGTATCCAGCTTAAAGGCGACACGTTCGATGCTGATCGCTACCTGCCGCCAAAATCGGCCGAAGCCAACAGCGCCAGCGTTGCCCGCAAGGCCGAAGTACAGGGCACCGAAGCCAACGCACTGGCTGCATCGGGCGATACGCCGCTGCCGGACGCACCGACCAAAAGCGGCTGGAGCACAGCCAAAATCATTCCAGTGACTCGCCTCAAGACGCTGGACCTGACTGCCGACATCAGCTTTGGCCAACTGACCCTCAGCCAGCTGCCGATCCAGAATGCTGCGCTCAAGGCCAACAGCAAGGCAGGCCTGCTGACCCTCGAAAACCTGAGCGGCGACCTCTACAAAGGCAACTTTGCGGCCAACGGCAGCCTGGACGTGCAACCCATGTTCCCGGTGGTCAAATTGCAAACCCGCATCACGAACGTCCCGGTCGAAAAAATCCTGCAAAGCCAGGGTCAAAAACCTCCGGTAACCGGCCTGCTGACCCTCAACAGCAACGTCACGGGCAGCGGCAATAGCCAAAGCGCGCTGATTTCCAGCCTCAACGGCACCGCCAGCTTTGCGCTCACCAACGGCGTACTGCTCAATGCCAACCTGGAACAGCAGCTGTGCAAGGGCATCTCCACCCTCAATCGCAAAACCCTGAGCGGCGCCCCGCTGGCCAAAGACACTCCGTTCAAGGAGCTCAAGGGCAGCCTGGTGTTTCGCAACGGCGTGGCCAGCAATCCGGACATGATCGTGCGCATGCCTGGCCTGAGCGTAAAAGGTGATGGCGACATCGACCTGCGTGTACTGGGCATGGACTACCGTATCGGCATCGTCGTCGAAGGCGACACCCGTGCCATGCCGGACCCGGCGTGTCAGGTCGGCAAGAACTTTGTCGGCGTCGAACTGCCGTTGCGCTGCCGTGGCCCGCTTGAACTGGGTGCCAAGGCCTGCCGTCTGGACAAGGAAGGGCTGGGCAAAGTTGCCGCCAAGGTGGCGGGCAACAAGCTCACTGACAAGCTTGAAGAAAAACTCGGAGACAAGGTCAGCCCGGAACTCAAAAACGCCCTCAAGGGGCTGTTCAACCGATGAGAGACGAGCAATTTTCAGCGGCGGTCCTCAACTGGTATGACCGCCACGGCCGCCATGACCTGCCCTGGCAACAGGGCATCACCCCGTACCGGGTGTGGGTTTCAGAAATCATGCTGCAGCAAACCCAGGTCAGCACCGTGCTGAACTACTTCGACCGCTTCATGGCATCCCTGCCAACGGTCCAGGCCCTGGCCGCAGCACCGGAAGACGAAGTGCTGCACCTGTGGACAGGTCTGGGCTACTACACCCGTGCACGCAATTTGCAGAAGACCGCGAAAATCGTCGTTGCCGAACATGGCGGCGAATTTCCGCGCAATGTAGAACAACTGGTCGAGCTGCCCGGCATCGGTTTATCCACCGCAGGTGCGATTGCCAGCCTGAGCATGGGCCTGCGTGCACCCATCCTGGACGGCAACGTCAAACGGGTACTGGCACGCTATACCGCGCAAGAGGGCTACCCCGGCGAACCCAAGGTCGCCAAAGAACTGTGGGCCACCGCAGAGCGCTTCACCCCCCACGACCGCGTCAACGCCTACACCCAGGCGATGATGGACATGGGCGCCACGCTCTGCACCCGCAGCAAACCCAGTTGCCTGCTATGCCCGCTCGAAAGCGGCTGTGAAGCGCACCTGCTCGGCCTTGAGACGCGCTACCCGATCCCCAAGCCGCGCAAGACCATCCCGCAAAGGCGCACGCTGATGCCAATGCTGGCCAATGCCGACGGTGCGATCCTGCTTTACCGCCGTCCGTCGACCGGTTTGTGGGGCGGACTGTGGAGCCTGCCCGAACTCGATGACCTCAAAGACATCGAGCACCTGGCGCTGCAACACTCGCTGGCCCTGGGCGCGCAGCACGAACTGAGCGGCCTGACCCACACCTTTAGCCACTTCCAACTGGCCATCGAACCCTGGCTGATCCACGTCAAGGAGTCCGGCCATCACGTGGCCGAGGCCGACTGGCTCTGGTATAACCTCGCCACCCCGCCGCGCCTGGGCCTTGCTGCCCCGGTCAAGAAGCTGCTCAAACGCGCAGCCGACCTATTGAACGCTGGAGAGTCCTCATGACCCGCACCATCATCTGCCGCAAGTACAAAGAAGAATTGCCCGCCCTTGAACGCGCTCCGTTTCCGGGTGCCAAAGGTCAGGATATTTTTGATCATGTTTCGGCCAAAGCCTGGGCTGACTGGCAAAAACACCAGACCTTGCTGATCAACGAGAAGCGTTTGAACATGATGAACGCCGAAGATCGAAAATATTTGCAGGGCGAAATGGATAAATTCTTCAGCGGCGAAGAATACGCACAAGCTGAAGGCTACGTTCCGCCAACCGAATAAATCCCGGTTTTAAAGGCTTTGGTCCGTAAGCGACGGTAATAATTAAATATTTTTCAAAAAAGTGTTTGACGGGTAATCGAAAAAGGCTTCTAATGCGCCCCGTTGCCCAGATAGCTCAGTCGGTAGAGCAGGGGATTGAAAATCCCCGTGTCGGCGGTTCGATTCCGTCTCTGGGCACCACATTCAGCTTTGATGTGGTGTACACATCACCTCAAAGCAAAGAAAAACCCGCCTAGTGCGGGTTTTTTTTTGGCCGTGATTTATACCCGGCGACGCCACCTCTCTTGGCGATTGCAAAGAGATGGGGTTCAATCCTCTCCTCAGCCTGCAAAGGACACACGTTCATGGCAACGCCAAAGAAACAGCAGAAGCACGCGCAACGGGCCAAAGACAAAGCCAGACAGAACCGCGTCGGCAAACCGGCCAAAGCGTCGGCCGGTGCACTGATCGACAACCCGTTCGATGACGTGAAGATCGACCTGAGCACGTTCAACTTCCAGGACATCCTCGACAACGGCTTTGACCCGGCCGATTACGACGATCTGTTCCAGGCCATGAAAGTCGCCGAAGCCGTCAACCTGCAAACCCTGTGCACGGTGTTCCTGCAATATCCGGTACTGGAGCTGGTGATCTCGGAAGAGGAAGAAGAGCCTGCTACCGACTTCCTGATGGGCCTGCTGATCGAATACCGCATCGCCATCCATGGCGACGATGAAGACAGCGCCGTGGCCTGGATCGAGACCCCGGCCTTCCAGAAAGCCTACGTCGAAGCTTCGCGCCTGCTGATGGAGCGCAACGCCCGGAGCACGCACTGACAGCACAGGTGCTCGACCCTGTCAGCCGGGCGTTCACCGAGCCCGCTGCTGACGGTTACCTGCTGGGCGGTTTTGAATGGCGCCAACGCACGCCGGACACCACCCGCGCCGTGGTCATCATCAACGCCGCCACCTCGGTGCGCTGCCAGTACTACTCCCGTTTTGCCCAATACCTGTTCAGCCATGGCCTGGACGTGATGCTGTTCGACTATCGCGGCATCGGCGCCTCACGGGCCGGCTCGCTGCGCAGTTTGGAGGCCACATGGTCGGATTGGGGCGCGCTGGACTTTGAAGCGCTCCTCAAGCGCGCACAGCGCGAATACCCCGGCCAGCCGGTCGACGTGGTCGGCCACAGCTTCGGTGGCTGTGCCGCAGGGCTGGCGGCCTCTGGCGCGGCCATTCGCCACCTGGTGACCGTGGGCGCGCAATTTGCCCACTGGCGCGACTACGCGCCTGAACAGCGCTGGCAGATGCTTGCAAAATGGCACGGGGTCATGCCCCTGCTCACACGCCTGTGCGGTTACTTTCCGGGCAAACGCCTGGGCTGGCTCGAAGACACCCCCGCAGGCGTGGTCAAGGACTGGGGGGCTTCCAGTACGCGCTACGAGAAGCTCCCCAGCGCACGCCACCTTGCGGCCCCGCCCTTTTCATCCGTGACCGCCAAAATCCTCGCTATCAGCCTTAGCGATGATCCTTTCGGCACCGTGGCCGCCATCGAGCGCCTGCTAAGCCACTTCAACACCAGCGCGCGTACGCATCTACGGATAAAACCTGAAGAAATTGGCGAAACATCGATCGGCCATTTCGCTTTTTTCCATAGTCGCTTTCAAACCACCTTGTGGCCGATTGCTTTGCAATGGTTGCTAGCAGGGGAATTGGCGGCGGATGTGCCGGGGCAGACAGTCTCTTTCAAAGCGCCCTGAGGGGAGTTTGATTCTGTTGCCAAGTCATCGCGTGAGCGCTAGAGTCCGCAACGTCGCGGTCAATCCCGTGGCCGGGCTTGGAAACCCGAATCGTAAACGGTGCCACAGCGCCAAAGTCAGTTTTTCAGGCGTTTTTTTATGCCTGAAAGATAACTTTATGGCGGCTGTGCGCGGGAGGCTTCGTGCCTGCCGGGTTCCGTTTACCCCGGTTTTCCAACCTGCGTACAGCTGCCACCCACTCGCTTGGAAACGAACGTGGCAGCTCCAACTCGTAAACGGAGCGTCAATCATGCCTCACCTCACAACTCCCCTCGCCGTCCACGAAACCGGCCCCGCCCAGCACAACCATCTGCTGTTCAGTGTCACGCCCAACATCCCCGCTACAAACGCCCTGCACAGCGCCTCGGAACTCTTGTCGGCCGTCGCCTGCACACTGGACGCCGCCGCAACCGGCACCACCTGCATCGACGCCCACCAAGCCTTCCTGCTATGCCACGCCCTGCGCGCGGCCAAAGCCACGGTTGACGCCCTGAACCAAAACCTCGAACCCACTGGCTGAGCACACAACAGCATGCTGACGACGCGGTAGACCTAGCGATGCCGCGTACCTAAACAGATCAGCAAGCGCCCTACAGTCACCAGAGCCCAGCCACACCTCCAGGGCTGATCCGTTCACTTATCACATCGTCGCTTTTAAGATAATGTCTTCCTGAAAAAACCATGAAAGCCTTTATTTACTAATACTTCAGCTATGTTTTTTATAAATAACAAAAAACTCTCACGCCCAGGTTTGAACACCATGCACTTGAGCTGCTGAATCCAGCATTTGAGTCGAGCTTGGTCGATGTGCTGAGCGCACTGGAGCATCTGCGTCGGCTAAAGATCGCAGGCGATACGCCCGCACCTGTATTTCTCCAACTCAAAGCCATTTTTCACATGCTTGAGAGCTTGGGGTCGGCGCGCATCGAGCATGGGCACCTCACCATAAACGGGTAGTTTTCATCATGCCATCCAAGACACTTCCCACGATAAAACCACCAGCAAATACAAAATGGCAGTGACATTCTCATTGGCCCCTCTGGCCAATGCGCGGCACTCACCATGACCCCATCGCTCCCTGCACCTTCCGATTCCGACCTGGCGCCCTTGCTGGGCTCCTTGAGTGAACTGATCCGTACCGCCCGACAAAAAACCCTGCGCGCGGTCGACACACTGCAAGTGCAAACCTGCTGGAACATGGGCCGGCACATCATCGAATACGAGCAGGCCGGCGCCGCACGAGCCGCCTACGGCAAACAGCTATTGCCGACACTGGCCAAAGCCCTGACGGCTGAATTCGGGAAAGGGTTTGATGAGCGCAACCTGCGGCACATGCGTAGTTTTTATCAGGCATTCCCAATTTGGAACGCAGTGCGTACCGAATTGAGCTGGACCCATTACCGCACTCTGCTACGGGTCGAAAGCAACAGCGCACGCCAGTGGTACATGGACGAAGCCGCTACGCTGAACTGGTCAACCCGGGCACTGGAACGGCAAATCGGCACGCTGTATTACGAGCGTTTACTGGTCAGCCAAGACCGCCCGGCCATCAAACAAGAAGCCGCAACCAACCTCGCCTCCCTGAACAAGAGCCCACGGGAATTCGTACGCGATCCGGTGTTGCTGGAGTTTTTGGGCATGCCGACCGCCGCCGGGCTTTTCGAGACAGGGCTGGAACAGGCGTTGATTGATCATCTGCACGGGTTCCTGCTGGAGCTGGGCAAAGGCTTCGCCTTCGTCGCCCGACAGCAGCGCATCAGCACCGAAAGCAAAGATTTTTACGTCGACCTCGTGTTCTACAACTACCTGCTCAAGTGCTTTGTCATTTTCGATCTGAAACGAGGTGAGCTGACCCACCAGGACATCGGCCAGATGGACATGTATGTGCGTCTGTACGACGACCTCAAGCGCGGCCCCGAAGACAACCCCACTGTGGGCATCATTCTGTGCGCACAAAAAGATGCCTCGGTGGTGCGTTACTCAGTGCTCAATGGCAATGAGCAGCTGTTTGCCAGCAAATACACGCTCATTTTGCCCACCGAGGACGAGTTACGGGCCGAACTCGACCGCGAGCAAGCGCTGGTCGAGGCTTGCACAGGCTAAGCCTGCCGCCGGGCACGTCAGCGGACAGTACAGCCCTCAGGCTTGTACACCCGCGCACGCGACGGCGGGTTATTCGCCAGTTTGTTCACCGGCCGACGCGGGCGCGCCAGCAGTTCTCCGCCGCAGTTAGGGCAAAGCCCTCCCAGCTTCTGCTCCACGCACGTCGCGCAAAAGGTGCACTCAAACGAGCAGATCCGGGCCTGAGAGGTGTCTGGTGGCAGGTCGCAATCACAACATTCACAGTTGGGGCGTAATTCGAGCATGGGCACCTCATTGGCAACAGGAAAACTTTCCTTCATTGCATTTAAGCCGCTTCCCACAAAAAACCAACCGCTAATTTACTGACTGCGATGCTGCGGCCTTGGGAGAGCTCAAAATCCCACGACCAATTTGAATGCGCACAAACGCCATCGCCGACAAGCTGGCCCCCACAGTGCAGGAACCGGCTTGCCGGCGATGGCGTCAAAGCGATTGGGCAGAAAAAACGCCAGGTGATCATTAGCTGAATGCGTTGATAAACCAGGTGATCATCGGGATGGCCACAATGTCGATCAGCACGGCGCCGCACAGCGGCACGATGATGAAGGCTTTGTACGAGAACACTTTGTAATGGTCACAAATGGCGCCCATGTTGGCCACGGCATTGGGCGTCGCGCCCAGCCCGTGACCCATGAAGCCCGCGCACAAGACTGCCGCGTCGTAGTTGCGGCCAAACAGGCGGAACAGGACGAACACGCACAGCAAAATCATGATCACTACCTGCACCACCAGAATCACCAGCAGCGGCAAGCCGAGCTTCTCCAGCTCCCAAAACTTCAGACTCATCATTGCCATGGTCAGGAACATGCCCAGGCATACATCGCCGATAGTGCTGACGGCATGGTCGGGCATCTCGATAACCTGAGCACGGTCATTGAGGTTGCGCAGGATGATCGCGACGAACATGGCGCCCACATAGCTCGGCAATACGATACCCAGATGCTGTTGCAAGCTGGAGCCCAGCCAGAACCCCAGAACCATGATCACCACAATGCAGGTCAACAAGCGCAACAAGGTGGCGGCATCCAGCGCGGACGGCGGGGTGTGGACCACTTCTTCGAACGCCTTGAGGTTGCCAACGGCTTCGGCCTTGACCACGAGTTTGTTGCGCTCGATCAACCAGCGCGCCAGCGGGCTACCCAGCAAGCCGCCTGCCACCATGCCAAAGGTTGCAGCTGCCAGCGCTGCAGTGGTCGCACCGACCGCACCGAGGTTTTCAGCAATCGGCCCGAAAGCTGCCGCCGCACCAAAACCGCCTTCCAGTGACACCGCGCCGGCCATGATCCCCAGCAACGGGTCGATGCCCAGCAGCTTGGCGACACTGACACCCACCACGTTTTGCACCAGCGCCAGGCCCCAGCACGCACCCAGGTAGATAAACAGCAATTTGCCGCCCTTGCGCAGCAAACCCAGGCTACCGCCCAGACCGACAGTGGTGAAAAACGCCACCATCAGTGGGGTTTGCAGGCTGGTGTCGAGGGTCAGGTTGAGCAGTTGCTGATCACGTAACAGCCAGATCACCAAGGCAAAACCAAAACCACCAATCACCGGTGCAGGAACACACAGTTGACGCAGCCAGTAGCTACGTTTTTTCAGTTGGGCACCCAGGCCCAGCAGGAGCAGCGCGAGAGCGAGGGTGCTCAGCGCATCCAGTTCGAATGTCAGCATGGCGAATTTCTCTTTTTCTTATGATTCAACAAGCGGTTTCAGGGATTTACGGAAAAACTCAATCAATCAGGCTGGCGAGCAGACGCGCGCCAATGCGGGCGGTTCGGTTGTCGATATCCAGGCCGGGGTTGAGCTCGGCGATGTCGGCCATGCGCAATTTGCCGCTGGCCTTGGCATGGCGTATCAGGTGCTCGACGATCTGCATGTCCACGCCATGGGCAGACGGCGCACTGACACCGGGCGCCTGGCTGGCGGGCAGGACATCAAGGCAGATGGTCATGTAGAGGTGATCGACGTCTTGCAAAAACTCATCGATCAGCGCTTCGCAGGCGGGTATGTCCCAGCTGTTCATTTGCCGGTCGAGGCGGTAACGCACATTCAGTCGCTGCGCCTGCTCAAACAGCGCCTGGGTGTTGTTCAGCTGGCTGACACCCAGGCAGCAATAGGTGAACGGCATCTGTGCACGCTGGCAGTACTCGGCTATCTGGCGAAAAGGGGTGCCCGAACTGCTTTGTTCGCCCTGGCGCAGATCAAAGTGGGCATCAAAGTTGAGAACACCGATCCGCGTATGCGGGGTGGCCTTGCGCAAGTGATCGGCCAGGCCGCTAAAGCTGGCAAAGGCGATTTCATGGCCGCCACCCAACCCCAACGGCAAATGCCCCTGGTCGAGCAGATAGCTGACGTGGTGAGCGTAAATCTGCTGCGCGCCTTCGAGGTTGCTGTCGGTGCAGCTCACATCGCCCGCGTCATACAGCGGCGCACGGCCGTGCCACGCCAGGTTGGCCAGCGCCTTGCGCAGTGCTGACGGCCCAAGGCGGGCGCCGGTGCGTCCTTGATTACGTTTGACCCCTTCATCACAGGCCAGTCCAATCAGTGCTGCGCCAGCAGACTGACCCTCGCAGAAGGGCTTGACCCATTGATGCCAGCGCAGCGCACCCTGCCCTTCGCCAGCGTCGATACGACCTGTCCACAGGGGCATGTCAGAAACAGCAGTCATGCTTGAAACTCCAGTCAAATTCAGTCGAGCCGGGCGCTCAGGCGCAGGGCCACGTCCTGGGTCCAGCGGATCAGGCGTTCACTGCGGGTGTGCGCCCGGGAGGCAGGAGCCATGAGGCTGATGGCGCCTTGCAGGCGATTGCGGCTGTCGAGCAACGGCGCGCTGATACCCCAAATGCCGTCGTCGATTTCACTCACACTCACGGCATAACCGGCAGCGCGGATCTCGGCAAAACTGCGTTGGTACGTGGCGACTTCCTCGCTTTCGACGCCTTGCGCCAAAAGAGCCGACAGGCTTTGCGCCTCATCCATATAGGCCAACAGCACTCTCGCAGACGCACCGACCAATAGCGGCTGGGCCAGCCCTTTTTGGTAGCAGCAACGCAGCGGTTGCGGGCTGTCGACCAGCTCGATGCAAATCGCCTGACCATTGCTGGGCACCATCAACGCCACGCTTTCCTGGCTTTGCTCGGCCAGGCGCTTGAGTTCCGGCTTGGCGAGGGTCACCAGCACGGCTTCGCGGTCGAATTTCTTGGCCAGTTGCAAACAGGTTGGCCCCGGCAAATAGCGACCCTGACCGTTCTCTTCGGCAAGCCCCCAGCGCAGCAGGGTCTTGAGATGGCGATAGGTGCTGCTGAGCGGCTGTGCCAGTTGCTCGGACAGTTCTTTGGCGGAGATCGCCTCGCCGGATTGCCCCAGGGTGACGAGGATTTGCAGCAAGCGATCAGTGGGCGTGTTGTAGTTCATATCGGCCTCATGCTCTTGCGGGCATGGTGCACCGAGTTTCCCATTAGCTGAAACTCGATTCCCACTGAGTGGGAAAAAATACGCAGATAACGATCAGCGGTCACTTGTTCGCGTTCTTTGCCCCACAAAAAAGGCCGCCATCCCTGAGGATGGCGGCCTTGATTGTGGACTCAACAGTGAAAGCCTTCCTGGCCTCAGTTGAGTACCGTTGCCCCCAACTTCTCAATACGTCGACGGCGAGCCACAAGCAGGCCAGCCGACACCACCAGAATGCTCAGCAAACCGGTGGTCATGATTTCAACGCGGTGCGCTTCCTGGAACAGCATGAGCGTCAAAATGGCCACGATGAATACGATCACCGCCCAGGTCAGGCCCGGGAACAGCCACATTTTGAACGAGATTTCCTCACCCAGCGCCGTACGTTTTTGACGCATGCGCAGTTGCGATATGGCAATCACCAGGTACACCAGCAACGCAATGGCGCCAGAGCTGGCCAGCAGGAATTCGAACACCGCAGCCGGGGCCACGTAGTTGGCAAATACAGCCACAAAGGCTGCGCCGGTGGACATCATCACTGCCCAGTAAGGCGTGCCCGCTGCGTTGGTGCGCTTGGCCGCAGCCGGTGCGTCACCGCGCTTGCTCAACGAGTACAGCATCCGCGAGGAGGTGTAGAGCGCCGAGTTCAGGCAGCTGGTTACCGCGATCAATACCACGATATCCACGATCAGCTTGGCATTCGGGATGCCCATGCGATCAAGTACGGTCTGGTAGGAGCCGAACTGGGCCAGGCCCGGATCGTTCCACGGCACCAGGGCCACAACGATGAAGATCGATACCAGGTAGAACAAGCCAATCCGCCAGATCACCGAGTTGGTGGCCTTGGTGATCTGTTTGCTTGGGTCTTTGGACTCCGCCGCCGCGATGGTGACGATTTCAGTACCCATAAACGAGAACATGGTGGTCAGCATGGCGGCCAGTACGGCGCCCATGCCGTTCGGCATAAAGCCGATGGTGTCGACCAGATGCGAGACGCCGCTGACCTGGCTGGTAGGCAGCAAGCCGAAAATCGCCAGCATGCCCAGGATAATGAAGCCAATGATCGCCAGTACCTTGACCAGCGCAAACCAGAACTCGAACTCGCCGTAGTTCTTGACGCTGAACAGGTTGGTGGCCGTCAGCAACAGGGTGATGACCAGGGTGAACACCCAGATCGCCGTGCCGGGGAACCAGGCATGCAGGATGGTGCCGGCCGCGACAGCTTCCAGCGGGATAACCAGCACCCAGAACCACCAGTACAGCCAGCCAATGGTAAAACCGGCCCAATGCCCGATGGCACGGTCGGCGTAGGTGGAGAACGAACCGGTGTCTGGGGATGCGACGGCCATTTCGGCCAGCATGCGCATCACCAACACCACCAGCGTACCGGCTGCCGCGTAAGCCAGCAGTACCGCAGGACCCGCTTGGGCAATCGCGTGTCCGGAGCCGACAAACAAGCCGGCACCGATGACCCCGGCAATCGACAGCATGGTCACGTGCCGTGGCTTGAGCCCTTGTTCCAGGCCGTTAGAGGATTGCGTATTGCTCATTGGGACTACCTTTCATTGAAGCCATTCCGAGCACCCGCGTTGACTTTCGTAAAAAGTAACCAACGGGGCGTTTAGAATCTTTGACGCAATAACTGAGCCAGAATGTGACAAAGGCACGGTTTGCGCGGGCTGCAACGATTTGCAACAGACATTGCAACCCATTGAGCGCAATGGCTTTTTGCCAATTCGTTACCGTAACACTCAGTTACACGGCCCACGACGCACCAATAATACCCAAAACTGCCCATATGGCCCAAAAGCGGTGCGCATCTTTGACCTTTAGTAGGTTCGCGCTTCCAACACCGGGCCAAAACTGGCACCATCGCGACCTTTTTTACGCGACACCTGTCTGGCCAAACGGCGAAACAAGGGGTCGGTTGTTGTCGGCGCGACAGTCTGCTGTAGCGATGCGACACATGACCACCCCCTCGCTTTTTTGTGCCGTCAGGGCGGTTGGTTGCCACTGCGACCCTATGCTAGCTTGGCCATCGCCAGGAAGGCCGCCCAACAGCAGGGTCGCACCCGAACACAATGAGGAACGCACATGGCTTTGGCCACGCCCGCGCTTGAAATCCGCAACTTGCACAAACGCTACGGCGAGCTTGAGGTACTTAAAGGTATCTCGCTGACCGCACGCGACGGCGACGTGATCTCGATCCTGGGTTCTTCCGGTTCCGGCAAGTCCACCCTGTTGCGCTGCATCAACCTGCTGGAAAACCCCCACGAAGGCCAGATCGTGGTCGCCGGGGAAGAGCTCAAACTCAAGAAAGCCAAAAATGGCGAACTGGTCGCGGCCGATGGCAAGCAGATCAATCGCATGCGCAGTGAACTGGGTTTTGTGTTTCAAAACTTTAACCTGTGGCCGCACATGACCATCCTCGACAACATTATCGAGGCACCACGTCGGGTACTGGGGCAAAGCAAGGCCGAGGCGATCGAAGTGGCCGAAGCATTGCTGGCCAAGGTTGGCATTGCCGAAAAGCGCCATGCCTACCCGTCCGAGTTGTCTGGCGGTCAGCAACAGCGTGCAGCGATTGCCCGCACCCTGGCCATGCAACCCAAAGTCATTCTGTTCGACGAGCCGACATCGGCACTTGACCCGGAAATGGTTCAAGAAGTACTTAGTGTGATCCGCGCACTCGCCGAAGAAGGTCGCACTATGCTGCTGGTCACCCATGAGATGGGCTTTGCCCGTCAGGTGTCCACCGAAGTAGTGTTTTTGCACCAAGGCCTGATCGAAGAGCAAGGGTCGCCAGAACAGGTGTTCGACAACCCGGTTTCGGCGCGTTGTAAACAATTCATGTCCAGCAACCGCTAACGGAGCAATACGAATGCAGAACTATAAAAAGCTTCTCCTGGCCGCTGCCGCCACACTGGTTTTCAGCGCCAATGCCTTGGCTGTGGATAAGTACAAAGTGGGGATTGAAGGTGCTTACCCACCGTTCAATAACAAAAACGCCAGTGGTGAAGTCGTCGGCTTCGACCCGGACATCGCCATGGCCCTGTGCGCCAAGATGAAGGCCGAGTGCGAGATCGTGACCTCCGACTGGGACGGCATCATCCCGGCGCTTAACGCCAAAAAGTACGATTTCATTGTGTCGTCGCTGTCGATCACTGACGAGCGCAAGCAAGCGGTCGATTTCACCGACCCGTACTATTCCAACAAGCAGCAGTTCATTGCTCCGAAAAAAGTCGATTTCAAAACCGACCTCGCTTCGCTCAAGGGCAAGGCCCTGGGCACCCAGCGTTCAACCCAGGCCGCTACCTGGCTGGATGACAACCTGGGCACAGACGCGACCATCTCCTTGTATGACACCCAGGAAAACGCCTACCTCGACTTGACTTCGGGCCGTGTTGACGCGCTGCTGGCTGACAAGTACGCCAACTACGACTGGCTCAAAAGCCCGGCGGGCCAGGCTTACGAGTTCAAGGGTGAACCGGTCAACGAGGACGACAAGGTCGGCATCGCTCTGCGTAAAGGCGACAACGAACTGCGCGCCAAGCTGAACCTGGCCCTCAAGGAAATCGTTGAAGACGGCACCTACAAGAAGATCAACGACAAGTACTTCCCGTTCAGCATCTACTGACCTGCCTGACCGGTGCGCCTGCGGGCGCGCCGGTCCCTAGCAAAGCCTGCCTACCCCATGACTATCGATCTATACGGATTCGGCCCGGCGCTTGCCGCTGGCGCGCTGATGACCGTCAAACTGGCACTCACTGCGCTGTGTCTGGGCCTGGTGCTCGGATTGCTCGGTGCCTTGGCCAAAACATCCCCCTACAAACCGCTTAGATGGTTGGGCGGCGCCTATTCGACCCTGGTTCGCGGCGTTCCCGAACTGCTCTGGGTGTTGCTGATTTACTTCGGCAGCGTGAATCTGGTGCGCGCCATCGGCGAATACATCGGCATGCCCGAACTCACCCTCAGCGCATTCGCCGCGGGTGTGATCGCTTTGGGCCTGTGCTTTGGTGCTTATGCCACTGAGGTTTTTCGTGGCGCCATCCTGGCCATCCCCAAAGGTCACCGCGAAGCGGGCATGGCGCTGGGTTTGTCCAAGCCACGGATCTTCACCCGGCTGATCCTGCCGCAAATGTGGCGTATTGCACTGCCCGGCCTGGGCAACCTGTTCATGATCCTGATGAAAGACACCGCACTGGTGTCAGTCATCGGCCTGGAAGAAATCATGCGTCAGGCGCAAAACGCTGTGACCTTCGCCAAACACCCGTTCACCTTCTACATGGTGGCTGCCGTGATGTACCTGGGCCTGACCGTACTGGCCATGGGCACCATGCACGTGCTTGAAAAACGCGCAGCGCGCGGCTTCGTGAGGAGGACGTAATGGAGTGGGAAGTAATCCTCAAGTGGCTGCCCAAGCTGATGCAGGGCGCGACCCTTACCCTGGAGCTGACCGCCATTTCGGTCATCGCCGGTCTGATCGTGGCCATCCCGCTGGGCATCGCCCGCTCATCCAAACTTTGGTATGTGCGCTCGCTGCCTTATGCCTACATCTTTTTCTTCCGTGGTACGCCGCTGCTGATCCAGCTGTTTCTGGTCTATTACGGCCTGGCCCAGTTCGATGTGGTGCGTGAAAGCGCGTTGTGGCCTTACCTGCGCAGCCCGTTCTGGTGCGCGATCATCACCATGACCCTGCACACCGCCGCCTACATCGCCGAGATCCTGCGTGGCGCGATACAGGCCATACCACCGGGTGAAATCGAAGCGGCGCGGGCCCTGGGCATGTCGCGCTTCAAAACCCTGGTGCACATCGTCATGCCCCGCGCCACGCGCATCGGCCTCCCGGCGTACAGCAACGAAGTGATCCTGATGCTCAAGGCCAGCTCGCTGGCGAGTACCGTGACCCTGCTGGAACTGACCGGCATGACCCGCACCATCATTGCTCGCAACTACCTGACGGTGGACATGTTCCTGACCGCAGGCGCGATTTATCTGGTGATGTCGTTCGTGCTGATCCAGGGGTTCAAGCTGCTGGAGCGCTGGTTGCGCGTCGATGCCTGCCAAGGCCGTTGACCATGGGGGCGAGCCGCTGCTCGCCCGCTTTGAAGCGCTGGACAGGTTTTTGCGTGACCACCAGCACTTGTGGCGCCCACGGCCTTTCACTCACCTGAACATGCCGTGGGAAGCGCAACACCCCGAACTGGCGCAGTGGTTGCGCCAGCGTTCGCTGCAAGATGCCGAAGCCAGCCACAACCATCCCCAACACCTGCCCGCCCCCGCGCCGTTCCCTGAACTGGCGGCGACTTCCCTCGCCCTGAGCACGGTTGAACGGCTGCCGACACAGGCCCTTGCGCCTGCGAACCCGCGCTTGAAAGTGGACGTACCAGGGCGCAAATGGCAACAGATTGAAGCCTTCGCCCAAAGCCTCAACTTCAGGCACCCCCCCACCCACTGGCTGGACTGGTGTGCGGGCAAAGGCCACCTGGGGCGTCGACTGTCGGGCCACGAGCAGCAACTCACGTGCCTGGAATATGACCCGGCATTGATCGCATCCGGGCAGCAATTGAGCCTGCGCAATAACGTGCCCGCCCGTCATATTCAGCAAGATGTGCTCGCCCCCGAAGCCGCCTTGCAGCTCACCCCCCGGATGACACCCGTGGCGCTACACGCCTGCGGCGATTTGCACGTGCGCCTGCTGCAACTGGCAAGCGCGGCGGGCTGTGGACAACTTGCCGTGTCGCCCTGCTGCTACAACCGCATCAGCACGCCGCACTATCAGCCGTTATCCACAGCGGCCAAGGCATCCCCCTTGCAGTTGTCGCTGGAAGACCTGAGCTTGCCCATGAGCGAAACCGTGACCGCCGGCAACCGTGTACGGCGCCAGCGCGACGAATCCATGGCACGCCGTTTGGGTTTCGATGTGTGGCAACGCCAGCGCCGTCAGTGCGATGAGTACTTATCCACACCCTCGCTGCCCGGAACCTGGCTGAACAAGCCATTTGCCGAGTACTGCGCGGATCTGGCAACGCTGAAGAACTTATCCACAAGCGGCGACGAAGACTGGCCCGCGCTTGAGGCCGCAGGCTGGGAACGGCTGGCGCAAGTGCGCAATCTGGAACTGGTGCGAGGTCTGTTCCGTCGTCCGCTGGAGGTGTGGCTGGTGCTGGATCGCGCGCTGTACCTGAAGGAAAACGGCTACGAAGTGCAGGTCGGCGAGTTTTGCGACAGCCAGCTGACACCTCGTAATTTGATGGTGCTTGCGCAGCGCTGTGGATAACTTGAGCTCAAGCGCGTTAGTAATAGGCAATGCTCGCAAAGGCGCTTAGCCTGTACAGACGATTGATCGAGGTGTGCGATGCGTTTGTTACTGGTTGAAGACGAAGCCCAGACAGCAGAAATACTGGCCAACAGCCTGATGGCGTCAGGTTTTACCGTGGATGTTGCACTCAATGGCCTGGACGGTCGCTACTTTATTGAGCAGCAAGAATACGACCTGATCATCCTGGATGTGATGTTGCCGGGGCTCAACGGCTGGCAACTGCTGCAACTGATTCGCCAGCGCGGCGCTACCCCGGTGTTGTTCCTGACCGCCAAGGACGCCATCGAAGATCGCCTGCGCGGCCTTGAACTGGGTGCCGACGATTACCTGCTCAAACCTTTTGCCCTTCCTGAGCTGCTGAACCGCGTGCGCACCCTGCTGCGCCGTGGCCCCGCACCTGAGGCCGAGTGGTACAGCATCGCCGACCTGGAGATCGACGTACTCAATCGCCGTGTCAGCCGCAGCAATCAGCGCATCAGCCTGACCGACCAGGAGTTCGACCTGTTGCAATTACTGGCCAGTCGCCAGGGCGAAGTGTTGTCACGCAGCCTGATCGCCGCACACGTATGGGGTGCAGGTGTCGACAGTGACATGGTCGAGCTGACAGTGCGCCGCCTGCGCGCCAAGATCGACGAACCCTACGTGCCAAAACTTATCCACACCGTGCGTGGCGTCGGATATCAGCTCGACACGCTGGACGAATAAGGTGACGCAAGCCGTTTTAGTGCAATTATTCGCGGTAAACCGCGCTTGCCAGCGAGTCCCCGAGCATTTTTTCAACGAGCGCCACCCCGGCCCGCCTGAGCTGCTGCAGTATTCGTGAAAATAGTCAGTTATCAGGGGTTTACAACTAAAAACATCCGGGTATACTCGTCGCCCATAACGCCGGTATAGCTCAGTTGGTAGAGCAACTGACTTGTAATCAGTAGGTCCCGAGTTCGACTCTTGGTGCCGGCACCATACAAAGTTCCAGAGAAGGCTTTCAAAATCTCTGGAACCCCCGAAAAACCCGCCTTCTGGCGGGTTTTTTCGTTTTGGGGTTCCATCGGTTTCCGTCAGAAACTGGTGGATTCCAACCGTTTTAAGGGTAGAGTTTGGGATACAGGTCACTTCGATAAAAGGGAGTACCCTTATGTCGCGCACCACAGCTCCGCTCTCCGACGCAGCTTGCCGCTTGGCAAAACCTACAGACCGCGCCTACAAGCTTTTCGACGGCGATGGCCTCTACCTCCTAGTCCAACCCAATGGCCGCAAAGGCTGGCGGCTCCGTTACGTCAAACATGACGGACGGGAAGGACTGACCTCGTTCGGCAACTACCCCGTCATTGGCCTTGCCGATGCTCGCCGCAAGCGCTTGGACGTCAAGCGAATGCTGGCGGATGGTATTGATCCCATAGAGACCAAGCACCAAGCCAAGGCGGAAGCCGTGATCAAAGGCAGAACCTTTGAAAGCGTTGCCCTGGACTGGCACACGGAAATGTCGGCCAAGTGGGCACCAGGCCACTCCAAGACTGTGATGAGCCGCCTCAAAACCCACGTATTCCCACTGATTGGCGCACGCGCCATTGTTGATCTCGATACCCATGACCTCATGCAGCCCTTGGAAGCGATCAAGAAGCGCGGAACGATCGACGTTGCTTTAAGGGTACAAAACTACCTGCAGAGCATCATGCGCGAGGCAAAGCGCCTCCGGCTTATCACCATAAACCCTGCTTACGACCTCGAAGGCTCGATCAAAGCCCCGCGGGTGGTACATCGCCCCGCTCTACCCTTATCGCGACTGCCGGAACTGCAGGAGCGGATCGACACTCGGCCAGCGTTGGAGGGAGTACCCTTTTCCACAAGGGGCACGAAGATGGCAGGGGATATCCATTTAGTACCCTTATCGCCGCAAGCCGTGGAGCTACTCGAAAAAACCCATGCACTCACAGGTAAATTCGCATTGGTCTTCGCAGGTGATGCCAAACCCTGGAAACCCATGTCCGAAAATACCGTGAACAACGCGCTACGGACGATGGGATACGACACCAAAACCGATATCTGCGGACATGGGTTTCGTTCGATGGCCTGCAGCGCACTGATCGAGTCAGGACTGTGGTCGGAGACAGCTATTGAACGGCAGATGAGCCACAAGGAGCGCAACAACGTCCGCGCCGCTTACATCCACAAGGCTGAGTTCATCGAGGAACGCAGGCTGATCATGAACTGGTGGAGCCGGTATCTGGAGGCCAACCGGCAAGAGCATGTCACTCCACACGAATTCGCCAACCAGATTGGGGTTAACGTTACTCGGATGAAGGCGAAGTCTGGCACTGGCGCAGAAAGGAAGAATTGACATGGATATCTCAACCGCACAAAGCATCAAGCTCGCCATCGTGTCGGCAACCGGGCTGTCAAAAGACGCGCTGCATATCTATGTGGGCATGGTGGTCTATTTAACGTTGATCGTCGGCACCCGACGATTCAGGCCATACATTGGCTGGCTGGTTGTTTTCATCATTGCGTGTGCTGGCGAGTGGGTAGATCGGCGAGACGATATTGGAAGCTTCGGATACTGGCGTTGGCAGGCAAGCGCTCACGACATTCTCAACACGTTGTTTTGGCCGACGGTGCTGACACTGCTTTGGCTTTCAAAGTGCCGCCGTAAAGCAAGCGTACATCCGTAAGACTCTCGCAATCTGCTCTGCCACGCGGGTCCATCCAAACAGGGCTGCAAAGCCGCCCTGTTTGGATGGACCTCACTTAAAAAATCCAAAGCCCACGCAACTGTCTGTGGAAAACCACTGATTTCCACCGGTGGATAATTTCATCCACAGCCGCAGAACTCCCGAAAATTGGAGTCTTGACCCGAATTATCCACAGGCGTAGAAAAGATCGGGCAAAGCGCTGTCGTTGACAGCACCCAGGTAGCCAGAACCTTTAAGGCTACGCCACACCGTGGTGGTTCTCCCAAAGTGCGATTAGCGTCCGGCGGCTCGCACGGTCACAGCGATGTGATGGATGCCTACTTTTACCAGTGTGCCCACTGCGGCAACTCATCCCCTTTCATAGCTGCCCTGCAGCAACCTATCCGCTTGGCCATTTCCTTGCGCCAACCTGCGCCCGTCTCTTTCTTCCGGAAAGAGACGGGCGCTCCTACCGCTGCTGCAGCCCAACTCGTACAAGGCTTTGCGGCATTTCCCCTCGCGACAATCGGCGTGACAAACACCGAAGTCACCAGCAACAGCGATGCAGATGATGGTGCCGCAGCCCACGGAATGGACTGCACCTGACTGACAGTCAGGCATGCCCCGGTCATCGCATCACTGCCTTCACCTGACTCAGGATCTCGCGGCGTTGGATTCGTCAGCCGATGCAGCCACCACCCGCCCACTTCCTCGGAAGTGTTCAGGAGGCCAGATCATGAGATGCCCTTGCCGGTCGTAAGGAGCCGCCAGTCCCGCGTTAGAGGACACCCCCACAGGTCGCAGGGGCCTTGATCCCTGATAACACTCAGCATTCTTGGCGGGATGACGTGGGGATTTTAAATCTTAGATTTTGGGAAAGCGATGTGAATGAAAGAGGAGATATCTAGGATAACGCATTAGGGTAAGACAAAGAGGGTTAGCGCGGAATCTAAATATTTCCCAATATAATTCAAAATTAAGTATTAAAATCCAGACCAAATAAAAAGCCCAAGGCATTTATATGCGATGGGCTTTCGGTAAAAAGCTAAAAGCTAGACGGAGTAAAAACTTTCGACCACTCCGGAGCGGTAAGCGCCTTCAACTTTACGATCTAGCCTGAAACCTGAATTTTTCAGAACAGGGTACAACTCAGTCTCTCTTTCTTGAGAGACAGATATCGAAACATTTCGTTTGCACAGGAACGAAAGAGACCTATTCATAAGCTCGTGTCCAATGCTCAAGCCACGGTATGCTGGCATAACATAAAAAGTACAAATTTTATGTTCAAAATCACTGAACTTCAACAACGACAATCCAGCGATATTATTGCCATCGTACGCAACCAGTATATCCCTAGACCCATTTAAAAATTCTGGCTTAAACTTGAAGTAAAGCCATTCTTTAAACCCAGGATAAAGATGGGAAATCGCTGAGAGATGGTTTGCAATGAACATGAAGTCAACGCTCATTGCGCTAAGATAATCATAGCGTATGACCGGCCTCACAGTAGTTGCAATCATTTTCCTCTCCCTACACTTCAAATAGCGTTATGACAAGCATTTTAGCATTTCCACTGTTTTTTGCAAGAACTTTATATATCTCAACTTATTTCTTAGAATGTACATCATGCAAGTAAACAGCCTTATCAATTACCGCGCTGCCTACATCTCCAACGAAATTAAATAGCACATTTCCCATAGCCCCAGACACCGCACCTATCACAAGTGCAAAGAACAAAAACAAAAACAAGTTTTTGTATGTAACCGTAATCTTGCTAAACTTCGCAAACGCAGTGAACTTCTCAATGGGCGCTTGTAGTTTTTCACTTGAGTCTTTGTCAATCTTACCGGACTCTTTCCAGTGATAAATAAGCATTTGCTTTGGAGCCATTTTGTCTTTAGGCTGCAAGCTTAAATACTCATTCCACAGCTCTTTCTCCAAAAGCCTACATCTGTGAAAATTTGCGTGAGCCTGCTTATACTCCGAGTCAACTTCACGTATCAGGAAAAAATGAATATTCTTGATTCCCGCACCAATCAAGTTCTTAGATTGCACAATACCAGGCAGATCTCGAACCTCATTCAGTCTAAAGTCCACGATCTCGGTTGACTCCAGACGACTCAATATGAAGCTATCACTATGCTTGTAGCTTTGAGACAAAACCTTAGTCTCTTGCGCACCAAGCTTTATTCGAAAACGGATATATCCAGGTAATATTTTACCCTTTTCATCCCCCTGCTCGGGCAACTGGGGATCTGTTTTCTTTGTTACGCTGAGTAGTTTCAGCGGAAACAACAGCGTGGACCCTTCATCCGTATCTACTATTCTTACCCCTCCATTTTCAGGGCTACAAGATATCTGAGTAAACACTCTAAGGATGTCTTCTTTTTTGCTTTCGAACTCAATATCAACTGATGTATTGGAACTATTGGATGTAGACTTATGCCTAGCGTTAAATATTGTTTGGATGAGATCTGTACGCGAACATACCAACTCACCTAGACTAGGATGATAATTATCATTAGTAATCTTGAACGGGAAGTAAACGTTAATATTCCCGTCCACATTACTAGGATCATGTAACCCGGAAAACTTTACACCAATATCTAGGTAACTAAGCTCGCTATCAGTATTCTGATGCAACAACCAGTAATTGACATGCAGGTCAATTTCATGGTCCTCAGTGTTGATTCCTTCGAGCCAAAACGCTAAGCTTTTAGCCATAAAACTTTCCTTAGAACCTAATACATCATGCCAGAAATCATAATTAGCATTAAGCCACAGTATAGCTCAATGATTTTTAGTGGCGCTAAAACTGTCGAGCTACGAAAAAAAATCGGGGTACTTTTCAAGCCAGGCAGGAGAATATACATCTATTCAAGCTCTCCAGTAAAGATGCTCGCAGGCGAAGCAACAATCGCCAGCATTCAGCTTAGCTCGCCGTCAGCAATAGAGCAGATAGCGTTTGAAAAAGCCTGCATCTCTAAAGAAAATTTCGACAGCTATTTCTTCAACAGCAACGAAGCTTTCGCTATTCACTTAGACAACGTTATCGAGTATAACAGCAAGGTACCACTAGATAGCCTTCGAGCGGCGGGAATTACCCCCCCTCAGTCATACTGCTATGTCGCACAAGACATAATCTTCGACCTAATCAAGCGAGACTTTTAAATGCATATCGCATTATTTGGGGTAGCCGGATCAGGAAAATCCACACTAACTAAAGAGCTGGTTTCGACCAACCCAGAATACGTCGGACTATCAGCATCGACATTACTGAAACAAATAGGGCGCCCTATTGAAATCTCTAAAATCGGAAGCGATTCCTTATCAATCAATCAACGACAGTTAATTACAGCCTACACCTCATTAAAAAAGATCAACAAGAATACCATCGTCGAATTCCATGCTGTGATCGAGACCGAAAATACAGAATTCTGGGTGCCGATTGAGGCTTTAAGGCAACTCAAGCCGGATTTAATTTTCTTTATTAACGCAAGCCCTGCCGACGTTCTTTATAGACGAATGCATGACAAATCAAAATCTCGAAAAATAATTTCTGAAGTCGAGATTTTAAATCTTCAAACTATGGCCTTACTTCATCTTACCAAAGCATATAGTAGCGACAGGCTTAACGTTGTTAGCAACTCAGATGCGTTCAAATTGATTAGCAAAGCCATCAACAAAGGCAAACAATAAAAACAGCTCTGTTTAAAATTCGACTTGAGTAAAAATCTTTAGCCCAAAACATCGCTGACACAAGGAACTTAAACAGTGGACTAACTAAATAGTCTTTTCCTTACAAAGCGATGACAAACCTCAAGCTCACCTATTAGGATAATCTAAGAGGTAGCGAACGCTACACTCAGAAAAAATCACTTACTTATCATATGATTAAATATGAACTCGACTCCTGGTGCCGCACCATACGCAATACCGAAAGAGGCTCACCGTAAGGTGGGCCTTTTTTGTTTCCGGGGTTTGAAAGGGCCGAAGAGCTCCTCAACAGCGCCCTCGCTCAGCTCGCGCAAAGCGGCTGTCGCCAGAAAACCCGAGCGGGTCAGCCCCAAGTAACTCCCCAGGCGGGACTTCAAGCCTGTCGGCTATCGACTGCCAGCGAAAACCTCCTTGCATAAAAATGCCATCATCACAATAATGAGATCGATTACCATTTACACCATGGTGGCACTATCATGTCGGCGCTCGATCATTCAGTGGTTCATCGGTTGTACCGTGAACACAACAGTTGGCTAAAAGGCTGGTTGCGAGTCCGGCTGGGCAATGCTGCCGATGCTTCTGACCTGGCTCAGGACACGTTCCTGAGGGTCATGACCGCCCGCCATGACACTCCAATCCGCGAGCCGCGAGGTTATCTCAGTGCCATTGCACGCGCGCTTTTGATCGACAAAGTCCGTCGCCGCACCATCGAGCAGGCGTATTTACAGGCTTTGGCCCTGAGACCTGAACCCGTGGATATTTCGCCGGAGATACGTCTGTCGATCATCGAAACGCTGATTTCGATCGACTGCATGCTCGATGAACTCGGCACCAGGACTCGGGAGATTTTCCTGGCGGTGCAGCTTGAAGGGCTGAGCTACGTGGCCGCGGCTGAACGTTTCGGTGTGTCGGTCACTACGGTCAAAAATCATTTGATTCGCGCCATGACCCGCTGCCTGTTGCTGGTCGAAAATTGATGCCCTCCTCCCCGGACTTCAAGACACTTGAAGCCGCCGCCACCTGGTACGTGCAGCTCAATGACGGAACTGTCAGCGAGCCACGGACACGGGCCTGGCAGGCCTGGCTCAAGGCCTGCCCACAGCACGCGGCGGCCTGGGCCCGCGTCGAAAAATTTCAACGCCAATGGGCAACGATCCCGCCAAAAGCGGCCCTGCGCAGCCTTGATGCTGCGAAAGCTCAACGCCGTGATGTGCTGAAAATTCTGGCCATGCTGCTGGCCGTTGGCAGCGGTACCTGGCTGGCGGCCGAGCAAGTTCCGTATCGCTCGATGCTCGCCGGGGAACGTACCGGCATCCGTGAGCGGCGCTCGCTGCACCTGGACGATGGCTCACAACTGGAACTCAACGCCGGCACTGCGCTGGATATTCACTTCGACTCAAAACAGCGGCTGATCCGCCTGCACCGTGGCGAAATTCTTGTGCAGACCGCCCGGGACCCCGCCCAGCGCCCGTTCATCGTGCACACCGAGGATGGCAGCGTACGCGCACTCGGCACCCGCTTCAGCGTGCGTCAGTTACCTGAGCACACGCGGGTCGGCGTGCTGCAATCGGCTGTTGAAATACGGCCCTTCGGGTACATCGACCAGCCCATGCGCCTGGAAGCCGGGCAACAAGTCACTTTCGATCGCGATAACGTCGATGACATTCAGCCGCTACCTTCGGGTTCAACCGCCTGGGTACAGGGGATGTTGAGCGTGGACGACTGGCGGCTGGGCGACTTTATCGAGGAGTTGGGGCGCTATCGCCCAGGGGTGCTGCGCTGTGCAACATCGGTTCGGAACCTGAGTATTTCTGGGGCATTTCGTCTCGATGACACCGAGACAGTGCTGGAGAACCTGAGCAAAACCTTGCCGGTGAAGGTTCGTTACCTGACCCGGTACTGGGCCAGCATCGAACCGGCATAAGTTCAGGCTCAAATGGTTTGAACTTTAACCTTGCTGATTTCGATTCTCATCCGTCAATGACATAAGCCGCGACTACAGCGCGTTTGTGCCATGACCACGCAAGGATCACCGAATGCCCCCGCTCCCCCTCAATGCCACCACAAAAATAACCCGCGCTGTTCGCCTGGCAGTATTTGGCGCGTCCCTCGCCAGCCTGTCCGGTCTGGCACTGATGCCCACTCAGGCAGCTGCGCAAAGCCAGACGGTTTATCAGATCGGCGCAGGCCCGCTGGGCAAGGCCCTGACTCAATTCGGTGTGCAAGCGGGGGTCACGATTTCGTTCGACACTGAACAGGCTCGCCACCTCAGCACCGGCGGGCTTGAAGGCTCATACAGCATCGAGGAAGGCCTGGACCGCTTGCTCGCCAACAGCGGGTTGCAGGCTCAGCGTCAGAGCAACGGAGGCTATGTTCTGGTCGCCAGCAACACCGGCGACATGCTGGAACTGGGGGCCACCCAGGTCATCACCAACCAGTTGGGCACAGTGACCGAGGGCACCGGCTCCTACACGCCGGGCGCCATTGCCACGGCCACCCGCCTGGTGCTGACACCCCGGGAGACGCCGCAATCGATCAGCGTAATCACCCGTCAGCACATGGATGACTTCGCGCTCGACAATGTCGACGACGTGATGCGCCATACACCGGGCATCACCGTGTCGGCCTACGACACTGACCGGACCAACTACTACTCCCGCGGTTTCTCGATCAACAACTTCCAGTACGACGGCATTCCCTCTGCCGTGCGCAACGTTGCCTATTCGGCGGGCAACACCCTGAGCGACATGGCGATCTATGACCGCATCGAGGTGCTCAAGGGCGCCTCCGGCCTGCTCAGCGGGGCAGGTTCCCTGGGGGGCACCATCAACCTGGTGCGCAAAAAACCCACCCACGACTTTCACGGCCATATCACCACGGGTGCAGGCTCGTGGGACAACTACCGCACTGAAGTGGACCTCAGCGGGCCATTGACCGAAACCGGCAATGTGCGTGGTCGCGCGGTCGCGGCCTATCAGGACAGGCAGTCGTATATCGACCGCTACTCCAACCAGAGTTCGGTGTTCTACGGCATCCTCGAAGTCGACCTGACGCCAGACACCTTGCTGACCGTGGGCGCCGACTATCAGGACAACAAACCCCAGGGTTCTACCTGGTCGGGCAGTTTTCCGCTGTACAACTACGCGGGCGAGATCAACAGCGCCAAACGCTCGTTCAGCAACGCCACCGACTGGAGCAGTTGGCAGCAATACACCCGCACCGTGTTCGCGACCCTGGAACAGGACCTGGGCAGTGGCTGGGTGGGCAAGCTGCAACTGGACCACAAGATCAATGGCTACGATGCCCAATTGGGGGCCATCCAGTTCAACCAGCCTGCGGCGGATGGCACTGCCAAGATCAACGCACAACGCTACAAGGGCGAAACCACCAGTGATGCGGCCGACCTCTATGTCAGCGGCCCCTACGATTTTCTGGGCCGTGAACATGAGCTGGTGCTGGGCGGTTCGATCAGTACCGCGAACTGGAAAGGCAAAGGCTATTGGGACGTAACCTTCGGCACGCCGAACATCGTCGACTACTTCAACTGGAACGGGCACCTGGCCAAACCCGACTGGGGCAATGCATCGCAAATCAGCGATGACACAGTGCGTCAGACCGGCATGTACGCGACCACACGCCTGAATGTCACCGATGACTTGAAAGTCTTTCTGGGCGGCCGGGTAGTCAACTACACCCTCACCGGCACTACCAATACTTACCGCGAGTCGGGGCGCTTGATTCCCTACGCGGGCGTCACCTATGACCTGAACGACTACCTTACGGCGTACGCCAGCTACACCGATGTGTTCATGCCTCAGGAGTTCTACAACCTTGACCGCAACAGCAAGATGCTTGATCCGGACGAGGGTGAAAACTATGAGATCGGCCTCAAGAGCGAGTTTTTCGATGGCCGTCTGAACGCCAGTCTGGCGTACTTTGAAGTCAAGGAAAGCAATCGCCCCATCCCCGACGATGCGTGGAACAACCTGTCGCCCACCCCGCCCAACTACGCTTTCAAGGGCACTTCAGCGAAAACCAAGGGCTACGAGCTGGAAATATCCGGTGAGCTGAGCCCGGGCTGGAGCCTGCAGGGCGGATACACCCACAAGGTGGTCCGTGATGACACCGGCAAAAAGATCTCGACCTTTGAGCCTGAAGACCAGCTGAGTTTCTACACCATCTACAAACTCAAGGGGGATTTGAACAAAGTCTCCGTGGGCGGTGGCGCACGCTGGCAGAGCACTGCCTGGCAAGAGATGTACAACAGCCCCAAGGACAGGTACGAAGACTTCTCGCAAAAACCCTACTGGGTGGTGGACCTGATGACCCGCTACCAATTCACTGAAAACCTGTCGACCACGCTTAACGTCAACAACGTCTTCGACAAGTACTACTTCACCAACATCGGGTTCTATAACTCCGCGATTTATGGCGAACCCCGCAACTTTATGCTGACCACCCGCTGGGATTTCTGAGCCTTTTAACTTCAACTGCAGGAACGATCCTGCTCGCGAAGGGCTGTAAAACTTCGCGAGCAGGCTCGCTCCCACACAGGCTCAGCCCTCCGACAGATGACCCCACATCATCTGTCCCGTGAAAAACCATCCTTTGTCAGCCCCGCAGCCGTGCCCTCTAATTGCCGAAAGCAAAGTGACGCCGATCACTTATTTCAACAATAAAAGCGCTTCCCGGAGCTACCCTCATGCACAGCGGTCCCACTCTATTGCTGGTGTTGTTTTGCGCCATAGCCCTGATTGTTTTTCTTATCGTCAAAGTTCGCGTCCATGCCTTTTTGGCACTGACCGCTGCAAGCTTTGTGGTGGGGATCGGGTCAGGCATGCCATTGGTGAAAATTGCTTCTTCGTATGAAGCCGGTGTCGGAGGAACCCTGGGGTTTCTGGCAACGATCATTGGCCTGGGCGGGATTCTGGGCAAGATGCTGGAAGAGTCAGGTGGCGCAGAGCGCATTGCCCAGACGCTGTTGAGCGCGCTGGGTAAAGAGCGCGCCTCGTGGGCCATGATGCTGGTCGGCTTTATCGCCGGCATTCCGGTGTTTTTCGAGGTGGGTTTCGTTCTGCTGATTCCGCTGATTTATGTGGTCGCCAAAGAAACCAAAATCAATCTGCTGTATCTGGGCGTGCCCCTGGCCGTGTCGCTGATGGCGGTCCACTGCATGTTGCCGCCGCACCCAGCCGCGATGGCGATCACCGGGATGCTGGGCGCCGATGTCGGCAAGGTGATTGTGTACGGGCTGATCGTCGCACTGCCGACCGCCATCATTGCCGGGCCGCTGTGGGTCAAGCTGGTATGCAAACCCCAAGCGCCAGAAGCTCAGGAAGCCTTTCTGAACGAGCATTGTGATGACAGCAAAACCCGGGACTTGCCAGGCCTTGGGGTGACACTGTTCACCATCCTGTTGCCGCTGATCCTGATGGTCGGCAAAAGCTTCACCGCGGGCCTGCCCCATGACTCCATGGCCTTCAGCGTTGTTTCGTTCCTGGGCACGCCGCTGATCGCACTGTCGATTGCCGTGGTGTTCGCTTACTGGGCACTGGGTTTGCGTCGCGGTTTATCCATGCCGGATTTGCTCGCTTACACTCAAAAAAGCTTTCCTCCACTGGCCAGCATCCTGCTGATTATCGGTGCCGGCGGGGCATTCAACGGCATTCTGGTCGACAGTGGCGTGGGTAGCGCGCTATCCGCCTCTTTGACGCAATTGAATATGAACCCCATCGTTCTGGCGTGGCTGGTGGCCGGCCTGATGCACTTCGCCGTCGGCTCGGCAACGGTCGCGATGATCAGCGCCGCAGGCATGGTCTTGCCTATGCTGGGAGCTCATCCAGCCGTGAGCAAAGAAATCATCTGTATCGCCATCGGCGCCGGCGCCATGGGCTGGACCCACGTCACGGACTCGGCCTTCTGGGTGGTCAAGGAATACCTGGGCGTCTCACTGACCGACGCCTTGAAAACATTCACCACCGCCACCGTACTGGCTTCTACAGTCGCACTGGGGCTGACCCTGCTGCTGGCGAATTTTGTTTGATCCAACCCGTATTTTCAGCCTTATCGTTTAAAGGGACCCCGTCATGATTTTGGGCAGAACACTTGAAAGCTGGTACACCAGCTACCCGCTGATTCGCGATCTGGTCGCGCTGCAAGAAACCACTTGGTTCAACCCGGGCGTGGCGCCGGTCGCGCAAGCCATTGGCGATGTAGGGCTGACTGCCGTAGATGTCGCCGATGCCAGCGCCCGACTGGCGCGGTTTGCTTCTTACCTGCGCCGTGCGTTCCCTGAAACCGAGTGCAGCGCCGGCATTATCGAGTCCGACATTGTGCCCGTGGCGCATCTGCAGCCACTGCTCGGCGAACGTTACGGGCAAACCCTGAACGGCGCGCTGTGGCTCAAGCGCGACAGCCATCTGCCCATTTCGGGTTCGATCAAGGCCCGCGGCGGCATTTATGAAGTGCTCAAGCATGCCGAGGACCTGGCTCTGGCCGGTGGCCTGCTGACCCTCGACGATGACTACGCACTGCTGCACAGCGACAAGGCGCGGGCCTTTTTCGGCCAGTACAAAATAGCCGTCGGTTCCACCGGCAATCTGGGCATGTCGATCGGCATCATGGGCGCCGCGCTGGGCTTTGAAGTGACCGTGCATATGTCGGCAGATGCACGGCAATGGAAGAAAGACAAACTGCGCTCCCACGGCGTGACGGTGATCGAGTACGCCAGCGATTACAGCGTGGCCGTGGCTCAGGGTCGCCAGCAAGCAGAGTCCGACCCGGCCTGCCATTTCGTGGACGATGAAAACTCGGTCAACCTGTTCCTCGGTTACGCAGTGGCCGGCGAGCGTTTGAAGCAGCAATTGGCAGCGGCGCAGATCACCGTGGATGCGCAGCACCCCCTGTTCGTGTACCTGCCCTGCGGTGTGGGTGGCGCCCCCGGTGGCGTGGCATTTGGCCTGAAGCTGGCCTTTGGCGACGCGGTGCACTGCATCTTCGCCGAACCCACCCACTCGCCGTGCATGATGCTCGGTGTCTATACCGGGCTGCACGACGAAGTCAGCGTGCAGGATTTCGGTATTGATAACGTCACTGCCGCAGACGGTTTGGCTGTAGGCCGCGCTTCCGGTTTTGTCGGCAAGGCCATGCAGCGCTTGCTGGACGGTTTCTACACCGTCAGCGACGAAGAAATGTACAGCTTGCTGGCACTGATGGAAAGCAGTGAAGGTCTGCGCCTTGAGCCTTCCGCGCTGGCTGGCGTGCCCGGCATTGCCAGGGTCCTGGCCGACCAGCAAGGCTACCTGGCCCGTACAGGTCTGGACCAACAGGCCATGGCCAACGCCACCCATCTGGTTTGGGCAACCGGCGGCAATATGGTGCCTGCCGACGAGATGGACGCTTATCTGACCAAGGGCCGTGAGTTGCTGGGCTGATTCAAGCACAAAGCGGATGTGGCAAGATGCACGCATTGCCACATCCCGCCACACGCCGTAATGCTATGACCCCCACAGTGGGAGCGAGCCTGCTCGCGAAGGTTTCAACGCGTCGCGAGCAGTATTACGCCAGAAGTCAGCCTTTGGCTTGAGGAAAAAAACCGTGCTTAATCTTCCTCCCCGTATCAGCTCCCGGCTCAACAGTAGCCAGTTCGCCAACCTTCACACTTTTTTGGTAGCCGCCCGACATCTGAGCTTCGCCCGTGCGGCGCAGGAACTGTGCCTGACGGCCAGCGCCGTGAGCCACCGCATCAGCCGGCTGGAAGCTGCGCTGAACATGAAGCTGTTCCAGCGCCTGACCCGGCAAGTCAGCCTGACTGACGAAGGCGAGCGAATCTTCGAAATCCTCCAGGGTGCGATGGGCGAATTGTCCGAGGCGCTTGAGCAGTCATCCCAGGCAGAAATCGCCGGTTCCATTGCACTCTATGCCAGGCCTTCGGTCGCCCAGTGCTGGCTGGTGCCCCGGTTGGCCGACTTTATGGAACGCTACCCACTGGTCTCACTGGACCTGCGAGTGGGCAATGACAATGTCGACTTTCGCACCCGCAAAATCGACCTGGCCTTGTACTACGCCAATGGCGAATTCCCCGGGCTGACGAGCCATCGATTGATGCGCGAGCAAATGGCGCCGGTGTGCAGCCCTGAATATGCACAACGCCATCGCCTGAATGAAAACCCGGAAAACGTGCGCCATTGCACCACCCTGCACGACTCCCTGGCCTGGGATCATGCCGCCTATGACGCCGAGTGGACCCTGTGGGCCGAGCAGCACAACCTGCTGGCGGCACTGCCCAAACACACCTTGACCTTCGACCGCTCGGACCTCTGCGTGACGGCCGCCATGAACCACGCCGGAATCGCCATCGGGCGTCAGCAATTGGTGCAAAAGCGTGTTGATCGCGGCGAGCTGATTTTGCCTTTTGGCGGTTTCAGCCGTTGCGGCCACTACGACTATTACCTGGTTCACTCACCGCTAAGCGTTGTGCCCAAGCGCTTGCAAGTGTTTATGAACTGGTTGCACGAGTGTGCGCAGCAGGAGAAGACGCTTGAGTAGAAGTGGCTAAACAAAGCCGTTCGATTGAACGCTGCACCTGCAAAAACGCCCCGAACCAGTCGGCAATGTTGTTCACTTAAGCGATCTCTAACTCTGTGGGCGCGGCGGTGCGACGGTTCGACTTGCTCGCGATGGTCGTAAACGATGACGCGTATTTACTGAGTAAATGCGTCGCTCTGAAGACCATCGCGAGCAAGCTCGCTCCCACAATTGAGTAGCGTTGCTCTATAAATGAACAGCATTGCGAACCAGTCGGGGCGTTTTTTGTTCAGATGTCCGGCCTGGCTGGCAGGCCGGTGGCATCAGAAGATGCTGATCGGGTAATCAACAAATACACGTACTTCGTTACCGCCGACGTTGTATTCGCTGGCGTTGTTGGAAACGCGCAACCACGAACCGCGCAGACGCACGCTCAAGTCTTTGACCGGGCCGCTTTGTACGACGTACTTGGCCTGGTTGAAGATTTCGCGCTCGGTACCACGACCACGGCCTGAACCGTCGTCAATGTTGGTGCCACGCACGTAAGCGATGTTGTAGGTCAGACCCGGAATGCCAACGGCGCCGAAGTCGAAGCCATAACCCAACTGCCACGAACGTTCGTCCTTGGCGTTGAAGTCGGACCAGTAGGAGTTGGCCAGCAAGATGGTGTTGCCGCCATCGCCCACGCCGTTTGCGTTGCGGTAGCCGCCATACGGGTAGCCGATTTCGCCGGTGCTGCTCTGGTAAGCCAGGACGAGCGAGTGCGCGCCAAAGGCGTAGGTGGTTGCCAGGCTCCAGATCTTGTTGTCCTGGCCGTCAACCTCAAGTACGTCACGGGCGTACTCTTTATTAACGTGAGTGCGGTAGCCGTTGAAGTCAAACGTCAGGGACTGTTTGTCTTGCAGCGGGATCGCGTAGGTCACGCCCAGGTATTGCTTGCGCAGCTCGTCTTCCATCTCGGAGCCGTACAACGATGCCGACAGGCTTTCGTTGAACTTGTAGCTGCCGCCAAACACGTTGATGTTTTTCAGATCGCCGCTGTCACGGCCATCGGCACTTTTACGCGACTCGGCGGTGAAACGACCGACGTTCAGCTCCAGACCGTTGATCTCCTTGGAGGTCAACAGAGTGCCGGTGAAGCTTTCTGGCATCAGACGCGAATTGTCGTACATCAGTACCGGCAGAGCAGGCATTTGATCGCCGTACTTGAGCACGGTGTTGGACACGCGAACCTTCACCGCAGCACCGGCCTTGGAGATGTCGTCAGCCGCTTTGCCGTCTGCATCCTGCTTGAAGAAGTCGATACCGCCCGCGCCGCTTTTACCGCGCCCGCCGTCCAGACGCAGTGCGTAAATGCCGAAAGCATCCACACCCACGCCCACGGTGCCCTGGGTGAAGCCGGAGCTGAAAGTACCCAGGAAGCCTTGGCCCCATTCAGCTTTATCCTGCTTGCCATTTTTGTAGTCACGGCTGATGTAGGCGTTGCGCGCCAATACATTGAGGTGACTGTCTTCTACAAAACCTTTTGCGTCAGCTTGATCGTTAGCCATGGCCTGGGTAGCACTGAGTACGCCCAAAGCGAGCAGACCTATCCGTTTGTTCAACATATTATTTTCCTTATTTCTGAATAGAGGCGCGCTGTGGGTATCAAGCTGAAACATTGAGTGGTGGTTGCTTCACATAAACAAAAAAAACCTGCACGACAGTTCAGTGCAGGACTTTTAGAAAGTTGGTGTAAGGCTTATCGCCACAGGCGTTGGCGGGAATCCTAGCTGCCGTGATGGCGAAGTGTCAATTTCGTGAAAAATTTGTTAATTGAGCAATTTATTTTTCATTCAGGGAGAAGTGTCAAAAAATGTTACTGGCAACCATCCAGGCCACAGGCTGGAGCTGAACCGTTTGAGTCTTGCCCGGGCAAGGCATCAAGCTGACGCAACCAGTCACCAAAGGCTTGCGGCTTGCCCAGGTATGGCCCCAGGTCAATCACTTGGTACTGACCGGACTGCTCTAAAACCAGGGTCGGAAAGCCCTGCCCACCGACCCGTGACAACAACTGGCGGCTGGCCTTGAAATGCGCCTGAGTCACCTCGCCACTTGCCGCCTCGCAAGCATCCCGAAACCCGTCGGCCGCCAGGCCCATTTCAGCCGCCACGGCCATCAGCACGTCATCATCGGCAATCCGCCGCCCTTCGACGTAGTGCGCCGTTTGCAAACGGCCCAACAGCTCCAGCCCGCGTCCGGCCAACTGTTCAGCGGCCAGCACTGCACTGGTCGGCGGCGCCGAATCAAACACCGCCGTGGTGTCGCGCAGCAAACCTTCAAAATAGGCCTCGCCAAACGGCTGCCCGGTGTATTGCGCGATCCGCATATCGTGGGGCATCACATAGTCACGCAGTTGCGCCGACACAGGGCGACGTTGCGCACCAGTCATCATCCCGCCGCCATGGGCCACCACCGGCAAAATGCCGCGTGCTACGTCAATCAGCGGCTTGGCGCCGTAGCACCAGCCGCACAGGGGGTCGTAGATGTAATGCAGGACAGGTCCAGTGGTCATGGTTCGCTCCGAATGATCAAAAAAACAGAGCGCCAGCCTAGCCTTCTGCCTGGAAGGGAAAAACGCCGGTATGGCTTCTAGTCTGTTTCGGGAACCGGGCGAATCAGGCGCGGCAAGGCCTGCAGGGCAGCGAAACATATAGATACAAAATAACGGGCTACATGAATAGCAATGATTAACATTTAGTAACATCAACCATTACCATTCGCACCCTAAAAAATATAACCCTATTCCACCGCCCGGACACTCCTCAACCATGCTTTCCCCCCGCCGTTTAACACCCCTGAATCTGGGGTTTTGTGCCTTGCTGTACGCCGGATTTGGCAACGCTGCCACCACGCTCCCCGAACTGTCGATCAGCGCCAGCGAGGCCGAGGCCGATGACCCGCGTGTGAAAGATGTAACCACCGCCACTCGCACTTCGACGCCTGCGCGTTATGTGCCCCAAGCAATCGACTCGGTGAAGACCGCCAACCTGCTGGATTACGGGATCAACAGCATCGGCGAAGCCTTAAGCGGCATCCCCAACGTCAGCAGCACTGCCGACACCCGTTTTGACAGCCTGCGCATCCGCGGTTTTGACGCCAGCAACGACTTTTATCTGGACGGTATTCGCGACGACAGCCAATACGTGCGCGACCTGCACAACATCGAACGCATTGAAGTGCTCAAAGGCCCGGCGGCGGTGCTTTACGGCCGTGGCAGCCAGGGCGGGATCATCAACCGCGTCAGCAAAATGCCGCAGTTTGGTCGCCAATCGAGCATTCAGGCCCAGGGGGGCAGCGAGGATTTGCGCAGCCTGTACGCCGACCTGAGTACTGACCCGAGCGACACCATCAGCCTGCGCCTGAACATGGGCAATGAAGACAAAAACAGCTTTCGAGATAACGTCAGCGGTAACCGCCAACTGTTCGCGCCGTCGATGAGCTGGCAAATCACCCCGGATCTGAACTGGCTGGTGCAGTACGAATACAGCCGCTACAACCGTACCCCTGATCGCGGTATCCCGAGCATCAACGGGCGCCCGGCCGACGTCAGTCGCGGCACGTCGTACGGCGGGAAAAACGATTACATCAATGACAAAACCCAGAACCTGCGCTCACGCCTGAGTTATGAGTTGAGCGAAAACTGGCAACTGCGTCATACCCTCGGCGTGTTCAAACTCGACAGTGAGTTCGAAAACACCTACCTGACCGGCTACGACCCAAAAATCAACAAGGTCAACCGCCAGAGCTGGCAGCAGGACATGACCACCCGCAACATTTTCAACAACATCGAGATTGAAGGCGGCTTTGACACTTTTGGCCTTGAGCACCGCCTGCTGACCGGTCTGGAAATCGGCAGTCAGCGTCGCGACCCGAAGCTCTACAAAGCCGCGAGCGTACCCGCGGTTGATCTGTACAACCCGGACCGCACCCTGCGCCCGGCCGGAGCGATGCCGATCTTCAGCGACAGCCATACCGAAGTCGAAAGCCAGGGCCTGTATGTTCAGGACCAGATTCGCTTCAACGATCAATGGCAGGTACTGGCCGGTGTGCGTTATGACCGCTTTGATATCGAGTCCACCAACTACCTGAAAAAAACCGACCGTACTGAAGACCGCCAAAGCCACAGCACCAGCCCGCGTCTGGGCGTGGTCTGGACCCCGCTGGAGAACCACTCGTTTTACGCGTCCTGGACCAAAACGTTCTCGCCGGTGGGCGGCGGCCTGATCGGCATCACGCCGGGTGCCGCAGGCAATACCAACGACCTGAGCCCGGAGCTGACCAAGCAGAAAGAAATCGGCGTAAAAAGCGACTGGCTGGATGACCGCCTGAGCACCACGCTGGCGGTGTACGAGCTCGAACTTTATAACCGTCGCACCAAAGACCCGGATGACCCGACGATCACCCTGCTTTCCGGCCTGCAACGCTCACGCGGTATTGAGCTGACGGCCAGCGGCAAGCTGGGTGGCAACTGGTACATGCGCGGTGGCATTGGCTTGCAGGACGCAACGGTGGTCAAGGACAACAACGGCCTCGAAGGTAAACGCATCAATGGCGTGGCCAAGCACAATGGCAGCCTGTACCTGACCTGGAAACCGGAAATGGGCTGGTACGCCGAAACGGGCCTGACCCTGGTGGGGCAGCGTTATGCCGACAACCAGAACACCGTGACATTGGCGGGTTACGGGCGTTGGGATGCGCTGGCGGGGTACCGTGAAAAAGACTGGGATGTCAGCGGTGCTCTGACCAACCTGACAGACCGCTATTACTACGCCTCGGCGACCAGTGCCTCCCAGATCATGCCGGGCGAGCCGCGCAGTTTGGTGATGACGGGGACGTACAAGTTTTAAACCCGCTACATAAACCCTCGTAGCAGCTGCCGTAGGAACGAGGCTGCGTCCGGCTGCGAAGCAGTCGTAAAACCATACAAGCCGGTCATTCCGATATACCGCGACTACCGGGTTTACGAGGACTGCGTCCTCGGACGCAGCCTCGTTCCTTCGGCAGCTGCTACGCAGGCCGCGGGGTTATGCCTTGTGCGGCGCAGGCTGTTGCTGGGTCAGGCAGTGAATGTTGCCACCACCCAGCAGCAATTCACGGCCCGGCACCATCACCACTTCGTGTTGCGGGAAAAGGTTTTGCAGGATGCCTTTGGCCTGCGCATCCATCGGGTCGTCAAAGCTCGGCGCGATAATGCCGCCGTTGACGATCAGGAAGTTCACGTAGGAGCCGGCCAGGCGCTCTGAGGGGTTACGGTCCTGGCTACCCGCCACTTTGTCGACGCCGTCGCATTCTTCCTGGGTCGCGTACATCGGCCCCGGAATCGGCATTTTGTGCACAACAAAAGGCCGGCCCTTGGCGTCGGTACTGGTTGCCAATACGTTCATCGCCGCATGACAGCGCGCATAGTTAGGATCGCGTTCATCGTCAGTCCAGGCCAACAGCACTTCACCCGGGCGCACGTAGCAGCAGAAGTTATCCACATGGCCGTCGGTTTCATCGTTGAACAGGCCATCGGGCAGCCAGATGATCTTGTCCACAGCCAGTTGCGCACGCAGCACGCCCTCGATCTCTTCGCGGGACAGGTGCGGGTTACGGTTGCGGTTCATCAGGCACTCGGCCGTGGTGATCAACGTGCCTTCGCCGTCGACGTGGATCGAGCCGCCTTCAAGCACAAAACCTTCGGTGTAGTAACGCGGGCTTCGCTCGATTTCCAGCACCTTGCTGGCGACTTGCTGATCGCGGTTCCACGGGTAGTACAAACCACCGTCAAAGCCGCCCCATGCATTGAAATCCCAGTTCACGCCGCGCACTTCACCGCTGTCATTGATGACAAAGGTCGGCCCGCTGTCACGAACCCAGGCGTCGTCGCTGGACATCTCGACCACACGGATATTCGGCACATCCAGTTGCGCCCGGGCATTTTCGTATTGAGCAGCCGAGACACCGACCGTCACCGGCTCAAAGCGTGCAATAGCCTTGGCCACCGCGGCATGCGCCGCCTGGGCAGGCTTGCCGCCCAGACGCCAGTTGTCCGGACGCTCGGGCCAGATCATCCAGGTCTGGGTCTGCGGAGCCCATTCAGCCGGCATGTAAAAGCCGTCAGCGCGTGGCGAACTGTGCAAAGTGGTCATCTGGACTCCTGGAAAGCATCGGGTTTTTGATTCGTATAGATAGAAGACAGTGAACGCAGGTCTGTGTCACGTCAACGATGAGTGCCTTTATAGCCGATAAATATCTGCAATTAAATTAAATTCAAGAATCAAATACTGATAAAAACCACATAACACGGATATAAATCTGCCTTTATAGCTGCATCAGTATTTTCCTGACCACCCACACTTGCACCGCCCCGCACATCCCCACAAGCTATGCGCCAGTCGATTAAAGCCCTCCAGGGAACAAGGAATATCTCAATGCGCATTTTAGTCACCGGCGGTGCCGGTTTTATTGGTTCAGCGCTGATCCGTCACCTGATCAAAAATACCGGGCATGAAGTCCTCAACCTCGACAAGTTGACCTACGCCGGTAACCTTGAATCGCTGCAAAGCATCGCCACCGATACCCGCTACGAGTTCGTCCAGGCCGATATCGTCGACCAGGCCGCCGTCAGCACCGTTATTGCGCGCTTCCAGCCCCAGGCCATCATGCACCTGGCAGCCGAATCCCACGTAGACCGCTCCATCGACGGCCCGTCGGATTTTATCCAGACCAACATCGTGGGCACCTATAGCCTGCTTGAAGCCGCCCGCGCTTACTGGCTGACCCTGCCTGAGCCGGAAAAAAGCGCGTTCCGCTTCCACCATATTTCGACCGATGAAGTGTATGGCGACCTGCACGGCGTCGACGACCTGTTCACCGAAACCACGCCTTATGCACCAAGCTCGCCATACTCGGCCAGCAAGGCCGCGTCCGACCACCTGGTACGCGCCTGGAACCGCACTTACGGTTTGCCGGTGTTGCTGACCAACTGCTCGAACAACTACGGCCCCTTCCACTTCCCGGAAAAACTGATCCCGCTGGTGATTCTCAACGCCCTGGCCGGTAAGCCACTGCCGGTGTACGGCAATGGCCTGCAAGTGCGTGACTGGCTGTTCGTCGAAGATCATGCCCGTGCCCTGCTTAAAGTCGTGACCGAAGGCGTGGTCGGTGAGACTTACAACATCGGCGGGCACAACGAACAAACCAACATCGATGTGGTACGCAGCATCTGCGCACTGCTTGAAGAACTCGCGCCAGCACACCCGGCGGGCGTCGCCCGATTTGCCGACCTGATTACCTTCGTCAAGGACCGCCCGGGCCACGACCAGCGCTACGCCATCGACGCCAGCAAAATCGAGCGCGAGCTGGGCTGGGTGCCCGAAGAAACATTCGAAACCGGCCTGCGCAAAACCGTGCAGTGGTACCTGGACAACCTGCAATGGTGCCACCGCGTTCAAGACGGCAGCTATCAAGGCGAGCGTCTGGGCTCCACAGATGCCAGGGACCTGATTGCATGACCCGGCCGACAGCACCGTTGAAAATACTTATCAGCGGCAAAACCGGCCAAGTGGCGATCGAGCTGCAAAAGCACCTTGCCGGTCTGGGCGAGCTGATTGTGCTTGGCCGTGACCAGCTGGACCTGAGCCAGCCCGAGAATATCCGGGCCCGGGTGCGGGCGCACAAGCCCGACCTGATCATCAATGCCGCAGCCCACACTGCCGTGGACCAGGCCGAAAACGAGCCCGGGCTGGCCTTTGCGATCAATGCCACCTCACCCGGCGTGCTGGCTGAAGAAGCCGCAGCTCTGGGCATCCCGCTGATCCACTACTCCACCGACTACGTATTCGATGGCAGCAAGCCGGCACCCTATACCGAAGACGACGCACCCAACCCACTGGGCGTCTACGGCAAAAGCAAGCTGGCCGGCGAACAGGCCATCGCGGCGACGGGTGCCCGTCACCTGATCCTGCGCACCAGCTGGGTGTACTCGACCCATGGCAAAAACTTCCTGCTGACCATGCAGCGCTTGCTTCAGGAGCGCCCGGAACTGCGCGTGGTTGCAGACCAGATCGGCGCGCCGACCTGGGCCGGCACCATTGCCCGCAGCACCCGCGCCTTGATCGAACGCTGGCAAGCCGGCGAAGCCGGGGCCTGGGGCACATACCACCTGACCGCCCAAGGCGAAACCTCATGGTTTGGCTTTACCCAGGCCATTGCCGAACACCTGAGTGCCCAAGGCAAGTCGTGCGCAACGCTCGAACCCATCCCTGCCAGCGCCTACCCGACGCCCGCAGCGCGACCACAGAACTCGCGCCTTGATTGCAGCCGTCTTGCCCGCGAGTGGAACGTCACCCAGCCCGACTGGCAAACCGCATTGCGCGACTGCCTGGCCGAGCAGCCACACTAACGCCAACACCCCTTGTGGGAGCGGGCTTGCTCGCGAAGGCATCACCGCGGCCTGCTTCAAAGACCGCGGCGTTTGCATCGCGAGCAAGCCCGCTCCCACGGGGTTCGTTGGGTATACTGCGACGTACTCTTGCGGCGCAGCTCCCACCGATGATCACGACCCCCTCAGTTCCTCGCAGACCCCGCTGGCGCAGCCTGGCCTTATTGGCGTTGTGCCTGGCGCCTTTGTTGTGGCCGCTGCAACACCTGGCCGAGAGCTATTACCGCAGCGAACTGGCCGGTCAAAACCGCCAGACCCTCGACCTGTACGTCGCCAACCTGCTGGGTACGCTGCATCGTTATGAAGTATTGCCGCAGATTCTTGGCGAGCTGCCAGACCTGCGCGACGTACTGGCCAACCCCGAAGATACCCGGGCCCAAGCCAAGGCCAACCAGTTGCTCGATAGCATCAGCTCCCAGACCGGCGCGGTGGTCATGTACCTGCTCGATACCCATGGCGATACCCTGGCCACGTCGAACTGGGATAAAAGCGACAGTTTTATCGGGCGCAACTTCGCCTTTCGCCCGTATTTCAGCGAGGCGATGGAAGGCAAACTGGGGCGTTTTTTCGGGCTGGGCACCACCTCCGGCAAGCGCGGCTATTACTTCGCCGCACCGATACTCGAGGGCGATAAAAAACTCGGCGTACTGGTGGTCAAGGTCGATCTGGACCATACCGAGCAGTTGTGGGGCAACACACCCGAGCAACTGCTGGCGACCGACAACAACGGCGTGGTCATCCTCACCTCACGGCCGGAGTGGCGCTTCAGAGCGACCCGCCAGCTGTCGGAGGAAGAGCGCCAGGCCATTTTCGCCATCTTGCCCTACCCGACCCGCGACCCGCAGCCGCTGGACCTCGACCTGAATGCCTGGCTGGTGCAAACGCAAAAAATCGACGAGACCGGCTGGAGCGTCAACATTCTTGCCCCGCGCACGCTGATCGACCGTTCGGTGCGCACAGTGCTGGCCATCGGTGGCGCCACCTTGCTGGTGGTCATGCTGTTGATAGGCTTAATGATGCAACGCCGGCGCCACTACCTGGACCGGATTGCGTTTGAGGCCAAGGCCCGCCGTGAACTGGAAATGCGTGTGGCAGAACGCACCAGCGACCTGGAGGGGCTCAACCGGCTGCTGCGTGAAGAGGTGCTGGAGCGCGAGCATGCGCAACAGGAACTGGTTCGCGCCCAGGACGATCTGGTGCAAGCCGGCAAACTGTCGGCGCTGGGCACCATGTCGGCCAGCATCAGCCATGAACTCAACCAGCCGCTCGCGGCCATCCGCACTTACGCCGAAAACGCTGAAGTGTTGCTCGATCACCAGCGCATCGAAGACGCACGCGGCAATCTCAAGCTGATCAACGAACTGACCGGGCGCATGTCCTCGATCATCGCCCACCTGCGCGCGTTCGCCCGGCGCGATCGCCATGCACCGGAAAGCGTTGCCCTGCAACCGGCGCTGGACGATGCGCTGGCATTGCTGGCCAAGCGTCGACGCAGCATGGAAGTCGAATTGATCCGCGACTTGCCCGCCGCCACGCTGTGGGTCGAAGCCGGTGAAACCCGCTTGCGTCAGGTGCTGGGCAACCTGCTGGCCAACGCCCTCGATGCCCTGACGGAAAAAGGCCCGCCCAGACGCTTGTGGCTAAGTGCCCAATCCACGGCAGAAGGCGTCACTGTTTACATTCGCGACAATGGCCCGGGCTTTTGCATGGAAGCTTTGGGCCGTGCCGGAGAGCCGTTCTACACCACCAAAACCCGCACCCAGGGGTTGGGGTTGGGGCTGGCCATTTGCGACACGCTGATCCGTGCGTTTGGCGGCGAATTGTTGTTCGCCAACCACAAGGAAGGCGGTGCCTTAATTACCTTGCGCCTGCGCGCCGGCGCGCCAGGTGTCAGTTTGCAAGCCAGTGAGGACTCAAGGTCATGAGCCAACCCGTCGATTCAAGCGTGCAGGTCATCCTGATCGATGATGACCCGCACCTGCGCCAGGCCCTTTACCAGACGCTGGATCTGGCGGGGCTCAACGTATTGCCGCTGGCCGAAGCCAACGGTCTTGCCGGGCGCATCGGGCGTGACTGGCCGGGCGTGGTGGTCAGTGACATTCGCATGCCGGGCATGGACGGTCTTGAGCTGCTGGCCCAACTCCATGGCCAGGACCCGGAGCTGCCGGTGCTGCTGATCACCGGCCACGGCGATGTGCCGCTGGCGGTGCAAGCCATGCGCGCAGGCGCCTATGACTTTCTCGAAAAACCCTTTGCCAGCGACGCGCTGCTCGACAGCGTGCGCCGTGCCCTGGCCTTGCGCGCCCTGGTGCTGGATAACCGCAGCCTGCGCATGGCCCTGAGCGATCGCCAGCTGTTGAGCACGCGGCTGGTGGGCGTTTCGCCAGCCATGCTGCGGTTGCGCGAGCAAATCGGCGCGTTGGCAGCAACCAAGGCCGATGTACTGATTCTTGGCGAGACGGGCTCAGGCAAAGAAGTGGTCGCACGGGCGCTGCATGACCTGTCGTCCCGACGTAATGGCCCGTTTGTAGCCATCAACGCCGGCGCCCTGGCGGAGTCGGTCGTGGAAAGCGAGCTGTTCGGCCATGAGCCGGGGGCGTTTACCGGTGCGCAAAAGCGCCGCATCGGCAAGTTTGAATTTGCCAATGGCGGCACCTTGTTCCTCGATGAAATCGAAAGCATGAGCCTGGATGTACAGGTCAAGTTGCTGCGTTTGCTGCAAGAGCGTGTGGTCGAGCGGCTGGGCGGCAATCAACTGATCCCGCTGGATATCCGGGTGATCGCCGCCACCAAGGAGGACCTGCGCCAGGCGGCCGATCAGGGGCGCTTCCGCGCCGACTTGTATTACCGTCTGAACGTAGCCCCGCTGCGCATCGCCCCCTTGCGCGAGCGGGGCGAAGACGTCCTGATGCTGTTTGACTATTTTGCCGGTGAAGCCAGCGTACGCCACGACCTGACGCCCAACGTGCTGCAACCGGCGCAACGGGTATTGTTACTGCGTCATGGCTGGCCGGGTAACGTGCGCGAGCTGCAAAACGTCGCCGAGCGTTTCGCCCTGGGCCTGGAACTGGCCCTGGACGATAACGCCACCGACACCGCGCATGCCTCAGGCATCGAGTCGTCCGGGGGCTTGAGCGAGCAGGTCGAACACTTCGAAAAAAGCCTGATTGCCGCCGAGCTTGAGCGCTCCCACAGCTCGATGCGCAGCCTGGCCGAAGCGCTGGGCGTACCGCGCAAAACCTTGCACGACAAACTGCGCAAGTACGGGCTGAACTTCGAGAGTGGCAGCCACCCTCATACTGACGAACTTGATTGAAAAGGCCATTACATGAACCGCGACAGTCGTTATCTGGAATCCGTCCTGCATCACGACATTCCGCTCACCCGTGAAATGGGCCTCAAGGTGCTAAGCTGGCAAGGCCGGCAACTGCGCTTGCAGTTGCCGCTTGAGCCCAATATCAACCACAAGAGCACCATGTTTGGCGGCAGCCTGTACTGCGCAGCGGTGCTGGCGGGTTGGGGCTGGCTGCACCTGCGCCTGCGCGAAGCCGGGATTGGAGACGGACACATCGTGATTCAGGAAGGCCACATCAGCTACCCGCTGCCGGTGACCCAGGATGCCATCGTGCTGTGTGATGCGCCTGATGATGTGGCCTGGAACAAATTCTTGGCCATGTACAAACGCCACGGCCGCGCACGGCTGACGCTGGACACGCGGGTGATCAATGCCGAAGGCGCAGATGACGCGGTGCGGTTTAGCGGGCAGTACGTGTTGCATCGCTGATTGAATTTATGTGGGAGCGGGCTTGCTCGCGATGGCATCGATGCGGTTTAACTGAAAGACCGCAGCGTCCGCATCGCGAGCAAGCCCGCTCCCACAAATGAGGATCAGTGTTGTGCCAGATCCAGCAATTTCTCACGCCACGGCGCCTTGGCCGGCAACGCCAGAAACGATGCATTGAGCAGCAACTCGCGGGCCGGGTAGCTGAACGGTTTACCATCCAGTTGCAGCACTACGCCGCCAGCACCTTCAAGCACCCCCTGCGCAGCAGCAGTGTCCCACTGCGAAGTCGGCGCCAGCCGCGGGTAACAGTCGGCAGCGCCCTCGGCCAGCAGGCAGAATTTCAACGAACTGCCCACGCTGGTCAGTTGCAACTCACCCAAATGCTCACTCAGCCCGGCCAGCAAACGCTCTTGCTCGGGGCTGGAATGGCGACGGCTGGCGACCACGGTCAATGCTTCGCCCTCAGGCGGTGTGTTGCGCACGCTGATGGGCACAACTTCACCGGCATCCGCCCGCCATGCGCCCAGGCCCGCGCCGCCGTAGTAACAACGACCGCTGGTGGGCATGGAAACCACGCCAAACACCACGCGGCCTTGCTCGATCAGGGCAATGTTGACGGTGAATTCTTCACTGCCCGAGATAAATTCCTTGGTGCCATCCAGCGGGTCGACCAGCCACCAGCGCGTCCACCCGGCACGTACGCTTTGCGCGATATTGGCGTCTTCTTCCGACAGCACCGGGATGCCAGGATCCAGCGCCGTCAGGCCATCCAGCAACACGTGGTGCGCCGCCAGATCAGCAGCCGTTACCGGCGAATCATCAGCCTTGGCGATGACTTCAGTATCCGCACGCCAGAACGGCAAAATGGCGTCGCCCGCCGCATGGGCCAGGGTGATGACGCCCTCAAGCAACGGGTGGGGATAAGCACTCACGGCTGGAACACTCCGCGCTGGGTCAACAGGTCGCGGGCCAGGTACAGCGCAGCCAAAGCGCGGCCTTCGCTGAATTGCGGGTTGAGCACCAGGCCCGACAGCTCACGCAGGTTGACCTTGTCTACGCGCATCGGCTCAGGTTCGTCGCCTTCCAGACGCTCTTCGTAGAGGTCGGTGGCCAATACCACCTGAATTTTCTGGCTCATGTAGCCAGGGGACAGCGACAGCTCGGTCAAATGCTCAAGCTGACGGGCGCCGTAGCCGGCCTCTTCTTTCAACTCCCGCTCAGCGGCCGCCAGTACATCCTCACCCGGCTCGATCAGGCCTTTGGGCAAAGACACTTCATATTCATCGGTACCGCCGCAATATTCTTCGACCAAGATCGCGTGTTCGGCATCGATCATGGCCACAATCATGACCGCGCCATAGCCATTACCACGCCCCACCAACCGTTCGTAAGTACGCTCAACGCCATTGGAAAAGCGCAGCTGCACTTCTTCGACCCGAAACAATCGGCTACTGGCAACAATTTCACGGGCAAGTACGGTGGGTTTTTGGCGCATAGCGGCTCCTCAATATGAACGGGGTACTATACCCCGGCTTTTCCGATTGTCTGTGTCGGAAATTTTCCACTGTAGGAGAAGTTTTGCATGACCGTTTTACCTTGGCGCGACATCGATACCGTGCTGCTCGACATGGACGGCACGCTGCTCGACCTGCACTACGACAATCACTTCTGGCTGGAACACCTGCCCCAGCGCTATGCCGAGCTGCATGACATCAGCCGGGCAATGGCCGATCTGGAACTGACGCCGCTGTTCGAGCGCAATGCCGGCCAGCTCAAATGGTATTGCCTGGATTTCTGGAGCCGCGAACTGAAGATCCCGGTGCGCGAGCTCAAGCTTGAAACCGCTCATCTGATTGCCTTGCGCCCCGATGCCGATACTTTCCTGGCTGCAATCAAGCAGGCGGGCAAGCGGGTGATCATGATCACCAACGCCCACCGTGACTCCTTGTCGCTGAAACTGGAACGCATCGAACTGGCGCCTTACTTCGAGCGCCTGATCAGCTCCCACGACTACGGTTTCCCCAAGGAAAGCCCGGCCTTTTGGGATGCCCTGCAAGCCGATATCGGCTTTGACCCGAGCCGCAGCCTGTTTATCGACGACACTTTGCCGATCCTGCGCAGTGCCCGGGATTTTGGCGTAGCCCACTTGTTGGCGGTCAAACAGCCCGACAGCAAAAAAGGCCCGAAAGACACCGAGGAATTCACCGCGCTGGGGGATTATCGCGAGTTGCTGGAAGGGTTGTGACCACACACCCCATGTGGGAGCGAGCCTGCTCGCGAAGGGCGTTCGCGAGCAGGCTCGCTCCCACAGGGTAAAACCGGCTTACTCAGGAATGCGCAGGGTCTGGCCTGGGTAGATTTTGTTCGGGTCCTTGAGCATCGGTTTGTTGGCTTCGAAAATCTTGTTGTACTGGTTGGCGTTGCCGTACACCTGCAGCGAAATCGCGCTCAGGGTGTCGCCCTTTTTCACCACCACGAAGCGCGAAGCCACAACGGTCGGACCGGTGACGGTGATCTGGTCTTCAACACTGGCTACGCCTGCGATGTTGCCCGCTGCCAGGATGATTTTTTCTTTCTCTTCCTGCGTGGCCACTTCGCCACTGACCGTCACTTTGTCACCGTCGACGGTGGCCGTGATATTTGGATTGCCCAAGCCCACTTCCTGCACGTGCTTCTTGAGTTCCTCACCGGCATTGGCGTTGCCGGGTGTCAGCAGATTGATCAGTTTTTCACCTGCTTCTTTCACAAAACTGAAAATGCTCATAAATCACGCTCCTAGGGTTGGAAGATCCAGACCCATGAGCGTAGACCATCATTGACGCGAGCAAGCGCGCTAGAATCGCCCACTCAATTGCGCCGGGAGCGACGATGGACATCAAACAGCTGAAATTCCTCATTGCCCTCGATGAAACCCGGCATTTCGGCCAGGCTGCCGCTCGCTGCCATATCACCCAGCCCACCTTGTCCATGCGCTTGCGCAGCCTCGAACAAGAGCTCGACCTGCAACTGGTCAATCGCGGTCAGCGTTTCGAAAGCTTCACCGCCCCCGGCGAGCGCGTACTGGCCTGGGCCCGCACCGTGCTGGCCGCCTGCGATGGCCTGCAAGCCGAAGCGGCCGCCTGCCGCGGGAACCTGATCGGCACCTTGCGCCTGGGGCTCGTTCCGCTGTCGAGCTTTGATCCGCTGCCTTTATTGCAGCGTTTGCACCAGGAGCATCCCGAGTTGCGCTTCGAGTTATCGGCGCTCAGCTCCGAGCAAATCCTTGAACAGCTGGCCAGTAATCGGCTGGACGTGGGCGTGTCCTACCTTGAGCGCCTCGATCAGGAACGCTTTGATTCCCTAGCCCTCGGCGAAACCCGTATGGGCCTGCTGTATGACCAGCGGTATTTCAGCTTTGGCGATCAGCCTTTGAGTTGGGAAGCACTGATTGCGTTGCCGTTGGGCCTGCTCAGCAGCGGCATGCACTTTCGCCAGTCCATCGATCACAACTTCCACAGTCGCGGCCTCACCCCGCAACCGCTGCTGCAAACAGATGCCGTTCATCAACTGTTACAAGCTGTCCACGGCGGGCTGTGCTGCGCAGTGATGCCCCTTGAGGGCGGGCTGGAAGCATTGACCGATCACCTGCGCCTGCACCCCATTGAAGACGCACGCACCTTGGCCCGGTTGGGCTTGATCATGCGTCGTGAAGCACCGCGCTCAGCCTTGGCCGAAGCCTGCTTCGCGCTCTATCAGAAATCACCAGACCCTTCTTGATCGACGCCATCTATCAATAGATCAGCACTAGCGATTAGACGCGACAGAGTGTCGCGCCTAGGCTTAGGGCTGGATTGATAGTCGGTACTGCCTTATGAACGCCAAGCGCCCCCTGTGCGCGGCGCCCGCCTCTGCTACGCCCGCGCCTGCCGCCAGCCAGAATTACGACTACGTCACCCTGGACTACAGCGTCGGGGCGCAAACAGCCTTGGCCGAAGAAGTCGCGCTGGCGATTGCCTACAACGGCATCAGCCAGGCCGTGATGCTGGTCACGCCCACTGATCTTGAAGATTTCATCGTCGGGTTCAGCCTGGGCAGCGGCATCATCCAGGACGCCAGTGAAATCTACGACCTCAAGCTCACGGGCGCAGGTTCGGCCCACTACGCACAAGTCGAAATCGCCAGCCGGGCGTTCTGGAACCTCAAGCAGCAACGCCGCCAGCTGGCCGGCACCAGCGGCTGCGGTTTATGCGGCGTAGAAGCGGTCGAACAAGCCCTGCCGGACCTCAAGGTGCTGCCCGGCGCGCCATTGCCGCCGGCCCCGTGGCTTGACGGTTTGCGCCAGCGCATCAGTGATTTTCAGCCATTGGGCCAGCACTGTGGCGCAGTACACGCGGCGGTGTACATGGACGGCCAGGGCCAGTTGCTGATGGGCCGTGAAGACATTGGCCGGCATAACGCCCTTGATAAGTTGATCGGTGCGCTGGTACGCCAAAACATCGATCTGACCGGCGGCGCGGCGATTGTCACCAGCCGATGCAGCCTTGAGCTGATTCAAAAAGTGTTGCGCGCCGGCATCCAGACCCTGATCAGCCTGTCCTCGCCCACGGGCCTGGCGCTGCAATGGGCCCGCCGCCACAACCTCAACCTTATTCATCTGCCACAAAAAAGCGCACCCCGGGTGTACAGCCCCGCGCAGGAGAGCCAACCGTGAGCACACATCATCAAGCCGACAAAACCCCGACTCCCCGCTATAAGCCCTACAAGGGCCCGGCCGGTGGCTGGGGCGCGCTGATCAGTGTGGCGCAGGCCTGGTTGACCAGTGACAACGCGCTGAAAAACCTGCGCATGATGCTCAAGACCAACCAGCACGGCGGCTTCGACTGCCCGGGTTGCGCCTGGGGCGACTCGCCGGAAAGCGGCCTGGTCAAATTTTGCGAAAACGGCGCCAAGGCAGTGAACTGGGAAGCAACCAAGCGCCGGGTAGATGCCGCGTTTTTCGCCAAACACAGCGTCAGCGCGCTGCTGGAGCAAAGCGATTACTGGCTCGAGTATCAGGGCCGCCTGACCGAGCCGATGAGCTACAACCCTGAGACCGACCGCTATACCCCCATCAGCTGGGATGCCGCGTTCGCCTTGATCGCCAGGCATTTGCTCAACCTGTCCAGCCCCAACGAAGCCGAGTTCTACACCTCGGGTCGGGCCAGCAACGAGGCGGCGTATTTGTATCAACTGTTTGTGCGCTCCTTCGGCACCAACAACTTCCCGGACTGCTCGAACATGTGCCACGAGGCCAGTGGCGTGGCGCTGGCGCAAAGCATCGGGGTGGGCAAAGGCACGGTGACTTTCGATGACTTCGAGCACGCCGATGCGATTTTCGTACTGGGGCAAAACCCCGGCACCAATCACCCGCGCATGCTTGAACCCCTGCGCGAAGCGGTAAAACGCGGCGCCCAGGTGGTGTGCGTCAACCCGCTCAAAGAACGCGGTCTCGAACGCTTCCAGCACCCGCAGCACCCACTGGAAATGCTCACCAACGGTGACCGCCCGACCAACACCGCCTACTTGCGTCCGGCGCTGGGCGGCGACATGGCGCTGTTGCGCGGCATGGCCAAGTTCCTGTTGCAGTGGGAGCGCGATGCCCAGGCCGCCGGCGAGCCGCCAGTGTTCGACCACGCCTTTTTGAATGAGCACACCGCAGGCATTCTGGACTACATCTCCAGCCTCGATGACACCTCCTGGGATCACCTCGTGGAGCAGTCGGGCCTGACCCTGGAGGACATCGAGCGCGCCGCACGCATGTACCTCAAGGGCAAGAACGTCATCATGTGCTGGGCCATGGGCATCACCCAGCACCGGCACTCGGTGCAGACCATCCAGGAAATCGCCAACCTGATGCTGCTGCGCGGCAACATCGGCCGCCCCGGCGCCGGTCTGTGCCCGGTACGCGGCCACAGTAACGTGCAGGGCGACCGCACGATGGGAATCAACGAGCGCCCGCCGGTGGCCTTTCTTGACGCCCTGGAGCGCCGCTTCCAGTTCAAGGTGCCGCGTGATAACGGGCACAACGTGGTTGAAGCCATCCACGCCATGCTTGAGGGCCGCGCCAAGGTGTTTATCGGGCTGGGCGGCAACTTCGCCCAGGCCACTCCGGACAGCCCGCGCACCGCACAAGCGCTGCGCAATTGCGACCTGACCGTACAGATCAGCACCAAGCTCAACCGCAGCCACCTGATGCACGGCATGGAAGCACTGATTTTGCCGTGCCTGGGCCGTACCGACATCGACCTCCAGGCCGAAGGCCCGCAAGCGGTCACGGTGGAAGACTCCTTCAGCATGGTCCACGACTCCAATGGCCAGTTGCAGCCGCTGTCGAACCAGATGCGCTCCGAGCCCTCGATCATTGCCGGTATCGCCGCCGCCACACTGGGCACGCATCCGATTGACTGGAACTGGGCGGTGGCCGACTACCGGCGCATTCGCGAACTGATCGCCGACACCATTCCCGGCTTCAAGGACTTCAACACCCGGCTACAGCATCCGGGCGGCTTCTATCTTGGCAACTCGGCCGGTGCACGGCAGTGGAACACGCCATCCCAGCGCGCCAACTTCCGGCCCAACGCACTGCCGCGTGACCTGGTGGATGCCCGCACCCGGGCCACCGGCCAACTGCCCGACCTGATCATGCAGTCGATGCGCTCCCACGATCAGTACAACACCACCATTTATGGCCTTGATGACCGCTACCGCGGGGTCAAGGGCCAGCGCGACGTGCTGTTCGTCAACGAAGCCGACATCATCCGCCTGGGCTTCAAGCCGGGGCAGAAAGTCGACATCGTTTCGATCTGGAATGACAGCCACGAGCGCCGGGTCAAAAACTTCACCCTGCTGGCGTTCGACATACCGGCTGGGCAAGCGGCGGCTTACTACCCTGAGGTCAACCCGCTCGTGCCGCTGGAAAGCACCGGCGATGGCAGTCACACACCTACCTCCAAGTTCGTCGCCATTTGCCTGGAGGCAGCCAGCCCGTCGAAGCTGATTGTGGCCAAGGCTGGCTGATCCAAAAAACAGGCACAAAAAAGGCCGTTTCCCTTCAGAAACGGCCTCACCGAACTAGTTAACAGACCGTCGAAAAACCAATAAGTTCCCCAGCTAAAACAACAACTTATAGAATTGTGTACAACTCGTGTTACTCGTCGGATTTCGATTGTCACCACCCTCCTTCAGCCTCAGGATCGCGCCGTCATCTCCTTGAGGCTCATCTATGAAGCTCACCTCGATTCTCTTGTTGTCCCTTGGCCTGGTCAGTGGCGTTGCCTCGGCCGGTGGCACCACCGAAGCCGGTGTAGGCGGCGCATTAGGTGGGGTTCTTGGCGCCGTTGTTGGCCAACAGCTCGGCGGCTCGACCGGTTCTGCAATTGGCGCAGGTGTTGGTGGCGCGGCAGGTAGTGCCGTGGGTGCCGACAAACGCAGCCGTGGCGAAGCGGCCATTGGCGGCGCACTGGGCGCTGCAGGCGGCAACGTGCTGGGCCGCAGTGTCGGCGGCGGCACTGGCGCTCTGGTCGGCTCAGCAGCCGGCGGTGGTGCTGGCGGTGCGCTGGGTAACTACATGGGCAATAAAAGCGATAGCGACGATCGCCGTTATCGTGACCGCGATAACCGTCGCTACTACCGCGACGACCACCGTGGCCGTGGTCACGCGTACGGCCATCGCAAGAACAAGCATCGTCACGACGACTGATGTGTACAACGGGAGCCGCAAGGCTCCCGTTTTTTTTGGGCTTACCCCTGCCCTCGTCAAATTGTTTCAATGCATTACGCCCGCCTGTTCAGGCGCCCATCATGCAATCTGCATGCACCGGCAAAACCAAAAGTTTCCAAGTCATTGAAAGTTATGGATATGCCAACAGGCACACTGTTGGCATATCCCCTGCAATCTCCTGAATGAACGCTGCACTTCCTACCATTCAGGAGCACAACAACAATGATCGGGACAACTGAGCACTATCCCGCTGCCCTGCAAGACTCCTCCGGCCACTCAGGTGTTTCCTGGGCCGCCATCTTTGCAGGCGCCGCCACCGCTGCCGCGCTATCCCTGCTGCTGCTCATGCTGGGCGCAGGCCTTGGCTTTTCCGCCGTCTCGCCCTGGGCCAATGAAGGTATGGGCGCCAAGGGCCTGGGCATTACGGCCATCATCTGGCTGGCCGTCACCCAGATCATTGCTTCAGGCATGGGCGGTTACCTGGCCGGTCGCCTGCGGGTCAAGTGGTCCAACATGCATGGCGATGAAGTCTACTTTCGCGACACCGCACATGGCTTTCTGGCCTGGGCCGTGGCTACGCTGGTAACCGCTACCCTGATTGCCGGCTCGGTCAGCAGCGTGATTGGCAGCGGCGTTCAAGCCGGTGCTAGCGTCGCTTCAGGTGCCACATCAGCGATCAGCAGTGCAGCCGGCAGCGCCGCCTCCAGCAATGCTGCCAAAGGTTCGGACTACTTTATCGACACCCTGTTTCGCGATGATCGCGGTGCGGGTGTCAGTGAAGACGCCGCCCACGGCACCGTTGCCCGTATCTTCGCCCACAGCCTGGTCAATGACGGCCAACTGAGCAGCGAAGACCGTACTTACCTGGCCCAAATCATCGCCCAGCGCACCAACCTCAGCCAGCCTGAAGCCGAGCAACGGGTCGATCAGGTATACGCCAAGGCCCATCAGGCAGTTGAAGACGCCAAGGTAAAAGCCAAGGAAGCCGCTGACACCGCAGCCAAAGTCGCCGCCTGGTCCACCCTGTGGATGTTTATCACGCTGCTGATCGGGGCATTTTTTGCCAGCCTGTGCGCCACCTTTGGCGGGCGTCGCCGCGATGCCGTGACGTATCTGACACCCACCACCACAACCCCGCTGGTTTAACTCGGGCTACTTGCTGACTGGAGAATAAAATGCGCTCACTACTGCTGTTTTTCCTCGGTATTCCAATTCCGATCATCATCCTGATTGCGTTGTTTGTTCACTGATAACAGTGCCCAAACCCAAGCGACGGCCTTCCTTGCGAAGGCCGTTTTGCTTGCGGCGACTCAAACCGGCAAGCAGGTGGTGGACTTGATCTCTGACAACGCCACGATGGAGTTCACTTCCTGGATGCCCGGCACCATGGACAGTTTTTCGAAGAAAAAACGCTCATAGGCTTCGATATCGGCAGTCACGATACGCAGCAAAAAGTCCACCGAACCCATCAGCACATAACACTCCAGCACCTCGGGAAAACCGCGAATCGCATCGGTGAATTCGGTGAAGTTGGAGCGTCCGTGGGCATTGAGTTTGATCTCGGCAAAAATTTGCGTGTTGAGACCGATTTTCTTGCGATCCAGCAAGGTCACCTGCCCGCGGATAATTCCCTCATCCTTCATCCGCTGGATACGTCGCCAGCAGGGTGATTGCGACAACCCCACTTTTTCAGCGATCTGTGCACTGGACAACGAAGCGTCCTCTTGCAGCAGCGCCAAAATGCGTCGATCGTAAGCGTCCAGTTCGCCATGCATAAAAACACCTTTAAATTGATAATTAACGACTTGAACAAGTCTATTTATCGCAAATTCAAAACATCTTAGATAAAAAATTTCTCCAGCGACGTGTAAATATTTCTCCAGCCTGAACAGGAGCTATTGCATGCCGCATCTGGAAATCGTCAACCACTCACCACGCCCCGACGTCTGGGCCAGCAATGCAGCCCCCTGCCCGGTGATCTACCGTATCCAGGCGGACGCCGATGCCGATGTGCTGTGCCGGGTGCTAAACCTGTTTGCCCTGCAGCAACTGATCCCGCAACAGGTGGACGTAGTGCGCGATCAGGACACATTAAGCATTGAAATCCGGAGCCATGAGCAGAGCTGGCATCGTGCCCAGGTCATCGGTGAAAAATTGCGCAACCTGATCAGCGTCTTCGAAATGGAGCTGCATCCGGTACAAGCCGCCAGACCGCCGATTTTGCACATTTCTGGGTAATAGTTCGCAACCATTGGGCGCAAAGGGGGTGGAAGTAACGCGACTAGGCTTTGAAGTTCACGGCCAGACAAGGACCTGTCTGGCCCGATGCTGAAAGGAGCTTTTATGCGCATCACCTCACCCCACGACCAGTGGCTGGATCTCGAACAGCTGTTACCCGCCCTGCTTGCTCAAAACCGGATCCGGCAAAGCTGCGCCGAACAGGCATTGATCGCCGGCCGAGCAGCCCCCAACGCCACCTTGCACCCACTGGTGTTTCTGGCCCAGCAGCACCTCGAAGACCCCAGCCAGGCCGGCAGGACGCTCGATATCGAGACGCTCACGGCCTGGCTCGCCAGCCACTGCGGGCAACCTTATCTGCGCCTGGACCCGCTCAAGATTGACGCCGTTACGGCTACAGGGCTGATGTCTTTTGCCTTTGCCCAGCGCCATGGAATCCTCGCGGTGGCCGCCAATGACACGGCCATCACCATCGCCAGCAGCCAGCCCTGGGTGAGCAGCTGGGAAGCCGATCTGCGTCAGGCACTCAAACGCCCCATCCTGCGGGTCATTGCCAACCCCCTGGAGATCCAGCGCTTGAGCGCAGAGTTCTTCCAGCTGGCCAAATCGGTCACCGGGGCCGTACTCAACGATCAAAAAAGCAGCCCCCAGGCCAACCTCGAACAACTGCTCACCCTGGGCACAGGCACCCGCGAGCCGGACGCCAACGACGCGCACATTGTGAATATTGTCGACTGGCTGTTTCAGTGCGCCTTTGAGCAACGGGCCAGCGATATCCACATTGAGCCCCGGCGTGAGCAAGGTGCCATGCGCTTTCGTATCGACGGGGTGTTGCACGACGTTTACCAGTTCCCGGCGCAAGTCACGATGGCCGTTGTCAGCCGCCTGAAAAGCCTGGGACGGATGAATGTCGCCGAAAAACGCAAACCTCAGGACGGCCGGATAAAAACCCGAACCCCGGGGGGTGCTGAAGTGGAACTCAGGCTCGCCACCTTGCCCACCGCCTTTGGCGAAAAAATGGTCATGCGTATCTTCGACCCGCAGGTCCTGCTGAAAAATTTCGACCAGCTGGGGTTCACCCCCGAAGATCTGCAGCACTGGCAACAAATGACCACCCGACCCAACGGCATTATTTTGCTCACCGGCCCTACCGGCTCGGGCAAGACCAGCACCCTGTATGCAACGCTCAAGCAACTGGCCACCCCGCAAATCAATCTGTGCACCCTTGAAGATCCAATCGAAATGATTGAGCCGGCCTTCAATCAAATGCAGGTTCAACCCAACATCGACCTGACCTTCGCCAACGGGGTGCGGGCCCTGCTGCGCCAGGACCCGGACATCATCATGCTCGGTGAAATACGCGACCTGGAAACGGCCGAAGTGGCAATTCAGGCGGCGCTGACCGGGCATCTGGTGCTCTCGACCCTCCACACCAATGACGCACCCAGCGCCATCAGCCGCCTGCAAGAACTCGGGGTTGCCCCCTACCTGATAAAAGCCACATTGCTGGGAGTGATGGCCCAACGGCTGGTCAGAACCCTGTGCCCTGACTGCAGGGCCGAGCAGCCACTGGACCAGCGTGACTGGCCGGGTTTCGCCCCGATCTGGCCCGGCTCACTGCCCGTGTGTACCTGGCGGGCCACGGGGTGTGAACAATGTCGCGGCACCGGCTACAGCGGTCGGGTCGGGATCTACGAAATCATGTCGATGAGCGAGGAACTCAAGTCACTGATTGGCCCTGATACCGACTTGAATGCCATTCGTCACCAGGCGTGTGCGCAAGGAATGCTCAGCCTGAGGCTGGCCGCCGCCCGTAAAGTCGCCACCGGCGAGACATCAATAGAGGAAGCAATGCGAGTTACCCCCGCGTAGTTGAATTGTTTTGACTAAAATCTAAACAGTTGCGCAATTTTCTTGATCGCTACACTCCGTGTTCGTTTAGCTCTTACACCTCAAAAACAAGGAATGGTCATGCAAGTGGGTACTGTGGTCCTGTTATTTGTCGCCTTGGCTATCGCCGTGCTCTTTATGGGCTTCAAGGTGGTTCCGCAAGGATACCAATGGACGGTGGAGCGTTTCGGGCGTTACACCAACACCCTTAAACCGGGCCTGAACATCATCATTCCAGTGATGGACCGCATCGGGCGCAAAATCAACGTGATGGAAAGCGTGCTGGATATCCCGCCACAAGAAGTGATCACTGCCGACAATGCCACCGTTCAAATCGATGCCGTGTGTTTCTTCCAGGTGGTCAACACGGCTCAGGCTGCGTATGAGGTCAACAACCTCGAACACGCCATTCGCAACCTGCTGCAAACCAACATCCGTACCGTGCTGGGCTCGATGGAGCTGGATGCCATGCTCAGCCAGCGTGACGGGATCAATGAAAAACTGCTGCGCACGGTAGATGAAGCGACGGCTCCCTGGGGCATCAAGATCACCCGTATCGAGATCAAGGACATCAGCCCGCCAGCCGACCTGATGGCCGCCATGTCCGGGCAGATGAAAGCCGAACGTATCAAGCGCGCGCAGATTCTTGAAGCCGAAGGCCTGCGAGCTGCGGCGATCCTGACCGCCGAAGGCAAAAAGCAGGCGCAGATCCTCGAGGCCGAAGGTGGTCGCCAGGCGGCGTTCCTGGAATCCGAAGCCCGCGAACGCCAGGCCGAAGCCGAAGCCCGGGCGACGCAAGTGGTGTCCGAAGCCATAGCCTCAGGCAACGTGCAGGCGATCAATTACTTTGTTGCACAAAAATACATCGATGCACTGGGCAAGCTGGCGTCTGCCAACAACAGCAAAGTCATCCTCATGCCGCTGGAAGCCAGCCAGGTTATAGGCGCAGTGGGCGGCATCGGCGAAATCGTCAAAGCCACCTTTGATACCAAAAAGGTCTGAGGCATGTGGGAGTTCATGCAACATCTGAACTACTGGGACTGGCTGGCACTGGGCACGGTGCTGTTGATTCTGGAAGTATTCGGCGCCGGTGGTTATCTGCTGTGGGCAGGTATAGCCGGGATCATTGTCGGGGTGTTGACCTTCCTGATCCCCGAGCTGTCCTGGACACTGCAACTGCCGCTGTTCGGTGTACTGGCGATCCTCACGGCGCTGTACTGGTGGCGGCGCCAGCGCGGTACTGTCGATAGTGGCGATCAACCCAACCTGAATCGTCGCGGCCATGAGCTGATCGGCCGTACGTTTGTCGTTCAACAGGCGATCGTGGAGGGACGGGGCAAAATCAAGGTAGGCGACAGCGTATGGATGGCGGTAGGCCCTGACGCCCCCGTAGGAACACCCGTTCGGGTTACAGCGCAAAACGGAGCAGTGCTGAGCGTAGAAATTGTGCCGTAACGTTACGGAACTCCGGAGCGCCATTTGCAATCCAAACGGGTAGAAAACTTATTCGGAGTCACCATCATGCGTCTCAAATATGCTGTAGCCGCTATTGCATTGCTGTCCCTTCCTGTTGGCTCTGCAATGGCCGACAGCTTCTGGCGTAATGTGCTTTCCTCCGGTGCAACCACCGGCTCCACCTACCTGACCTTCAAAAAAGACCGCAAAGTGATCGCAGCTCAAGATGACGCGGGCAGCTTTGTGGCCAGCAATGGTTCGATACGTGGCCCGTACCTCGAATCTGCCATGCAGCAAGTGCGCGCAGATAACCCGAACCTGAAGGTCAGCGACATGGATCTGGCCAACGCTATTCTGGTTAAAAACGCCACCGCCGAGTAAAAGCCTCCCCCTGTAGCCACAGCCTTCGGCAGCGGCTACAGGGGGCGCGCGTCCTTGTTTGATTCAGCCGCCATACAGAATTTTCACCAGATGTGAGCGATCCTCCGGGTATGATCTTGAGCGCTATGCTATTGCTCTTTGGTCTCCCAAATTCATTCACATCGGACGTCACGCCTCTATGAGCTCGCTGCCTTTCCTGCCGTTTTCCAAACCCACCATTGATGAAGCCACCATTGCTGCCGTCGGTGACGTATTGCGCTCGGGCTGGATCACCAGCGGGCCAAAGGTTCAGGCTTTCGAAGCACAATTGTCCGAGTTCTTTGGCGGCCGCCCGGTGCGCACCTTCAACTCCGGCACCTGCACCATGGAAATCGCTCTGCGCATCGCCGGTATCGGTGCCGGCGATGAAGTCATCACCACGCCTATCTCGTGGGTGGCCACCGCCAACGTGATTATCGAAGTCGGCGCTACGCCAGTCTTTGCCGATATCGACCCCGTGACACGCAACATCGACCTGGCCAAACTCGAAGCCGCCATCACCCCTCGCACCAAGGCAATCATTCCCGTGTACCTGTCGGGCTTGCCGGTGGACATGGACGCGCTCTACGCGCTGGCCAAAAAACACAATCTGCGCGTGGTTGAAGACGCCGCCCAGGCACTGGGCTCCAGCTGGCAAGGTGAGCGCATTGGCGCACGCGGTGATTTTGTCTCGTTCAGTTTTCAGGCCAACAAAAACATCACCTCATCCGAGGGCGGTTGCCTGGTACTGAACAATGAAGACGAAGCGCGACTGGCCGAAAAATATCGCCTGCAGGGCGTAACCCGCACCGGTTTTGACGGGCTGGATGTCGACGTGCTGGGCGGCAAGTTCAATATGACCGACATCGCGGCTGCGATTGGTCTGGGCCAGTTTGCCCATATCGAAACCATCACCGCCCATCGCCGGGAATTGGCCAAACATTATTTCGAATGCTTCGGGCCAGAGTTTGAAGCCGAGTACGGTGCACAACTGCCGGTGGCAGACTTCAACAACACCAACTGGCACTTGTTCCAGCTTGTGCTGCCTGAACGCAAGGACGGCCAGCCTGCACGTGCGACCTTTATGAAAGAGATGCAGGCTCTGGGCGTCGGCGTGGGTTACCACTATCCGCCGATTCACTTGCTGAGTTTGTATCGTGCACTGGGCTTTAAAGAAGGGATGTTCCCGGTTGCCGAGCGTGTCGGGCGTTTGATCGTGTCGTTGCCGATGTTTACAGCAATGACCAAGGCGGATGTAGAGCGTTCGGTTGCAGCGGTGAAGGCGGTTCTGAAAGACGCTTAAATACAACTCGGGACACATGTGGGAGCGGGCTTGCTGGCGATGTATACGACGCGGTCTGTCAGATAAACCGCAGTGATACCATCGCGAGCAAGCCCGCTCCCACAAAAGCCATTGCCAAACCGTTGAGTTACTCCCCGATTGCGGCTTTGTAGCCCGCAGCGTCCAGCAGTTTTTCCAGCTCTGCGGTGTTGGCTGGCTTGAGCTTGAAAATCCAGCTGGTGTACGGATCGCTGTTCAGCGATTCAGGGCTATCCGCCAGTGCTTCGTTGACGGCAATCACTTCACCCGATACCGGCGAGTAGATGTCAGAAGCCGCTTTTACCGACTCCACAACGCCCGCGGTATCGCCTGCAGCGAACACTTTGCCGACTTCGGCCAGCTCAACAAACACCACGTCCCCCAAGGCTTCCTGAGCGTGGTCGCTGATGCCCACGGTAACCGTGCCATCCGCTTCCAGACGGGCCCACTCGTGACTTTCAGCAAAGCGCAACTCAGCAGGGATCAGGCTCATATTCAGTGTCCTCAAGAAGAAATGTCAGCGGCTCGCACAAGGAGCAAGCCCGCCAGTAAACGTTAGATCAAGGCTTTGCCAAGACGAACAAAAGTCGGTTTGACTACGCGAACCGGGTACCACTTGCCACGAATTTCGACCTCGGCACGGTCGGCCGTTGCTATCGGAACTCGCGCCAAGGCGATCGATTTGCTTAGCGTAGGAGAGAAGCTACCACTGGTGATCTCCCCTTCGCCAACATTGGCGATGCGAACCACTTGGTGAGCGCGCAAAACGCCTCGTTCTTCAAGCACCAAACCCACCAGTTTGAGCTGCACGCCGCCAGCCTTTTCGGCCTCCAGCGCTTCGCGCCCCACGAACTTGCGAGAAGCAGGCTCCCAGGCGATGGTCCAGGCCATATTGGCGCAAAGAGGTGAAACAGACAGGTGGATATCCTGCCCGTACAAGTTCATGCCGGCTTCAAGGCGCAAGGTATCGCGAGCGCCCAAGCCAATCGGTGAAATACCGGCACCTACCAGGTCGTTGAAAAAGGCCGGTGCCTGATCCGCCGGGAGCAGAATTTCCAGGCCATCTTCACCGGTATAGCCGGTGCGGGCGATAAACCAGTCGCCATTGCTCTGCCCTTCAAAAGGCTTGAGCTGCTGGATCAACTGGCCACGCGCCTGACTCACAAGTTCAGCCACCTTATGCCGCGCCTGTGGCCCCTGAATGGCCAGCAAGGCCAGCTCCGGACGTTCCTGCAGTTGCACGTCATAGCCCTGGCGCTGAACGGCCATCCAGGCCAGGTCCTGATCACGGGTGGCGGCGTTAACGATAAGCCGATAACCCGTAGGCATCAGGTAGACGATCATGTCGTCAACCACACCGCCCTGCTCGTTGAGCATGGCGCTGTACAAGGCACGGCCGGGTGTATTCAGACGCTCAACATCATTAGCCAGCAAGTACTGGAGCCATTCCTTGGCCTGAACCCCGGTGATGTCGATCACGGTCATATGCGAAACATCAAAAACCCCACAGTCGCGACGCACCTCGTGGTGCTCCTCGACTTGTGAGCCGTAATGCAAAGGCATATCCCAACCGCCAAAATCGACCATCTTCGCGCCAAGGGCGAGATGCAGGTCATACAGAGGCGTACGCTGTCCCATGGGTTTCTCCTTCCGGGCTTGGCGAAGGTGCGGACAGGCTGCGGAGCATTTCAAGCCTAAAAAGAGGCTTTCTTACATCACGCAAAAACCTGGCCTGTATAGACAGACCGCACCGAATGCCGCGCATTGTAGCTGCATGAAGGAGGACTGACACCTAACCGATTCGATGGGCCGAGCGTCGAATCAGCCCGATGACCGGTAACAGTCCGACCAGCACCAGAGTCAGGGCGGGCAACGAAGCCCGCGCCCATTCGCCTTCGCTGGTCATCTCGAAGATCCGCACGGCCAGCGTATCCCAGCCAAACGGGCGCATCAGCAAGGTGGCGGGCATTTCCTTGAGCACATCGACAAAGACCAGCAACGCAGCGCTCAAGGTACCCGGCAGCAATAACGGCAGATACACTTTGAAAAACAGTCGTGGGCCACTGACCCCCAAACTGCGAGCGGCTTCGGGCAAGGAAGGACGAATGCGCGCCAGGCTGTTCTCCAGCGGGCCATAAGCCACGGCGATAAACCGCACCAGATACGCCAGCAGCAAGGCCGACAGGCTGCCCAGCAGCAGCGGCTTGCCCGCCCCCCCCAACCAGCCCGACACAGGGATCACCAGCTCGCGATCCAGATAGCTGAATGCCAACATGATCGACACTGCCAACACCGAACCCGGCAAGGCATAGCCCAGATTCGCCAGGCTGACGCCGGCGCGAATGGTCGGGGTGGGGGCCTGACGCCGGGCAAATGCCAGCACCAACGCCACGCTCACGGTAATCAGCGCCGCCATGCCCCCCAGATACAGGGTATGCAGGATCAGACCGGCGTAACGCTCATCCAGGTCAAACCGCCCGCGCTGCCAGAACCACACCACCAGTTGCAGCATCGGAATCAAGAAAGCACAAGCGAATACCAGCAAGCACCAACCACTGGCCAGCCACGCTTTGGGACCACGCAAGTGATACAAGGCGCTGACCCGGGGGCGCTCGTTACTGGCGCGACTGGCTCCCCGGGCCCGGCGCTCGCCGTAGAGCACCACCATGACCACCAGCAACAGCAAACTGGCCAGTTGCGCCGCCGTCGACAAGCTAAAAAAACCGTACCAGGTTTTGTAGATCGCAGTGGTGAACGTATCGAAGTTGAACACCGACACGGCGCCGAAATCGGCCAGGGTCTCCATCAACGCCAGCGCCACGCCCGCACCAATCGCCGGGCGCGCCATGGGTAACGCCACCCGCCAGAACGCCTGCCACGGGCTTTGGCCCAACACTCTGGCGGCCTCCATCAGACCTTTGCCCTGGGCCAGAAACGCCGTGCGCGCCAGCAGGTAGACGTAGGGGTAGAACACCAGAATCAGCACGATGATCACGCCACCGGTGGAGCGCACCCGTGGCAACCTCAAACCCGTGCCAAACCATTCACGCAGCAGGGTTTGCACCGGCCCGGCGAAATCCAGCAGACCGACAAAAACAAACGCCAGTACATAGGCAGGAATCGCAAACGGCAGCATCAGCGCCCAATCCAGCCAACGCCTGCCGGGGAACTCACACAGGCTGGTCAGCCACGCCAGGCTCACACCGAGCAGCGTGACCCCAACACCCACCCCGACGATCAGCGTCAAGGTATTGCCCAGCAGGCGCGGCATTTGCGTGTCCCACAGGTGGCTCCAGATCTGGCCATCAATGCTTTGCCAGGACAACAGCAAAACGCTCAGCGGCAACAGCACCAGAGCAGCAATGACAAAGACCAGCGGATACCAGCGGCGTTGGGCAGGATGGGCCACAAAAAACTCTCGGAAGGTGGGTGGGACGACGTGAAAACGAATGTGGGAGCGGGCTTGCTCGCGATGCAAACACCGCAGTTTCAAATGAAACCCCGGCGATGCTATCGCGAGCAAGCCCGCTCCCACAGGTATTACTTCAGACTCTTATCAGTTCCAGCCAGCGCGATCCATCATGCGGATGGCTTCGGCCTGGCGCTTGCCTGCCACTTCGACCGGCAAGGCATCGGCCTTGAACTTGCCCCAGCTGGCCACTTCGGCCGAAGGTGCAACGCTCGGGTTGGCCGGGAACTCCTGGTTAACACCTGCAAAAATCGCCTGGGCTTCAGGAGTAGTCATCCACTCCACCAGTGCCTTGGCCGCTTCGGGATGCGGGGCGTACTTGGTCAGGCCAATGCCCGACAAGTTGACGTGAACCCCACGGTCAGCCTGGTTGGGCCAGAACAACTTCACCGCCAGATCAGGCTTTTGCTTGTGCAGACGGCCGTAGTAGTAGGTGTTGACGATCCCGACGTCGCACTGCCCGGCATTGATCGCTTCAAGCACCGCGATGTCATCCGAGAAGACGTCGGTGGACAGGTTGTTCACCCAGCCCTTGAGGACTTCTTCGGTTTTTTCCGGGCCGTTCACTTCGATCATGGTAGCGGTCAGCGACTGGTTATAAACCTTCTTGGCGGTGCGCAGGCACAGGCGGCCTTCCCAGTTTTTGTCAGCCAGGGCTTCGTAAGTCGACAGTTCTTCAGGTTTAACCCGGTCAGTCGAATACGCGATGGTCCGTGCGCGAAGGCTCAGGCCAGTCCACTCATGGGAGGAAGAACGGTATTGCGGCGGGATATTTTTGTCGATCACCGCGGAGGTGAACGGCTGCAGGATGCCCATTTGCTCGGCTTGCCAGAGGTTGCCGGCGTCCACGGTCAGCAACAGGTCGGCAGTGGCGTTTTGGCCCTCAGCCTTGATGCGCTGCATCAGCGGCGCTTCCTTGTCGGTGATGAACTTGACCTTGACCCCGGTTTTGGCGGTGTAGGCGTCAAATACCGGCTTGATCAGCTCATCGATACGCGAGGAGTAAACCACCACTTCATCGGCCGCAGAAACGCTGCTCGCAAAAACGGTTAGGGCCAGGGCAGTCAGTAGACGCTTGGGTGCCAACATGAGGGGCGGTCTCTCTTAATGCGAATCGGGCGTAAATGGTAGTGAATCACATTTAACAGCTCAACCTAACTCGCCCTCGAGGAGTTACCAGATGTTACCGAAGATCTGTAGCCGCTGCCGAAGGCTGCGATAAGGGCCGAAGGACCTTCAAGAAACGCGGACGCTTCGCAGCCCATCGCAGCCTCGTACCTCGGCAGCAGCTACACAGATTTTTCAGGGCTTGGCCAGCGGCGGCAAGTCGCCGCTCAGGCCAAGCGCCTGGCGCACGAACATGGCTTTCGCTTCGGGCATTTTGTTGACCCATTTCAAACCGGTGTTGCGCAGCAAGCGGGCGGTCAGCGAATCGGCCTGGAACAGGCGCTCAAACCCTTCCATCGCCGCCATCAAGGCCAGGTTGTGCGGCATGCGCCGACGCTCGTAGCGGCTGAGCACAAGCACGTCCGCCAGGCGTTCGCCACGTTCTGCGGCATGCAGCAGCACATCCGCCAGCACCGCTGCATCCAGAAAGCCCAGGTTCACGCCCTGCCCGGCCAGCGGGTGGATGGTGTGCGCCGCATCACCGATCAACGCCAGGCCCTCAGCCACGTAACGCTTGGCATGACGCTGGCGCAGCGGCACGCAAACCCGCGGATCGGCGCTCATCACGCTGCCCAGACGGCCTTCAAAGGCCAGTTCCAGCTCGCGGCAGAAGGCTGCGTCGTCCAATGCCATCAGGTGTTCGGCTTGCTCGGGGGTGGTCGACCACACAATCGAGCACCAGTCCTGCTGGCCATCGCGCTCCAGTGGCAAGAATGCCAGCGGGCCGTGATCGGTAAAACGCTGCCAGGCGGTCCGCTGATGCGGCTCTGAGCAGCGAACGCTGGTGACAATGGCATGATGCAAGTAATCCCACTCGCGGGTCTCACAGCCGGTCAGGCGGCGTACCGCCGAATTGGCGCCATCGGCGGCAATCACCAGAGGCGCACGCAAGGTGCGGCCATCGGCAAGGGTCAGCAGCCAGTCGTCGCCAGAGCGGCGCATCTGTTCCAGCCGCGCATTGGCCAGCAGTTCGATGTTGCTGTCCTGCAAACATTCAAGCAGGGCGTCCTGCACCACGCGGTTTTCGACGATATGGCCCAGCACTTCGGCATGCACGCTGGCCGCCGAGAAATGGATCTGCCCCGTGCCGCTGCCATCCCATACGTGCATGTGCGAATACGGGCTGACGCGACGCCGGGTGATGCCATCCCAGGCGCCAAGACGCTGCAAAATGCGTTGGCTGGCGGCCGACAGGGCGCTGACCCGGGGCTCGAACGGCGCCTCGGCGGTAAAGGGTTCGACGCCCAGCGGGCTGCCATCGAGCAGCAGGATGTTCAGCCCGCTGTCTTTGAGCGCCAGCGCCAGCGCACTTCCGACCATTCCGGCCCCAACAATCAGCAGATCTGCGCGCATTTCCATGCTTTAAGCCTGTCTCGCTAGCGGCGTACGCCGCACCTGAAAAAATGGATCGACACGGAGCGCAAGCCCCCCGGTCGTCATCAACTGTCTGCGCGGGTGCCCAGGCCCATGGCCTGGCGGGCAAACCAGCGCTTGGCCGGTGGCAATAGATCAAGGCCGAGCAAGCCGAGGTTTCGCGCAAAGGACACCAGCGGCTGCTCACTGCCAAAGACCCGCGTCACCTGGTCCGAGAAGCCGATCGTCAGTTGCTGGTCGAGTTTTTGAGCCTGTTGATAACTCAGCAGCGTAGCGAAATCACCGGGCTTTTTATCACTGCCCAGCAAGGCATCGGCCAAGGCCTGGGCATCGCGCAGGGACAGGTTGAAGCCCTGACCGGCAATCGGGTGCAGGCTGTGGGCAGCGTTGCCCAACACCGTCAGGTGCGGACGTACCTGCTCCTCGGCTTCTACCAGCGTCAACGGGTACAGATGCCGCGCGCCCACTTGTTTGAGCGTGCCCAGACGATACCCGAACACACCCTGCAACTCGCTGAGAAAGCTGCGCTCGTCCAACGCCGCCAGACGCTGAGCGTCCATGCCCAGACGAGTCCACACCAGCGCGCAGCGGTTGTCCGGCAACGGCAGCAAGGCCATAGGCCCTTCTTCGGTGAAACGTTCGAACGCCATCCCGCCATGGGGCCGGCTCGGGGTGATGTTGGCAATCAGCGCGCTCTGGTTATACGGTTGCTGGCGCACATGGATGCCCAACTGCTCGCGCAAGCCCGACCGACCGCCATCGGCCAATACCGCGAGGTCGCACTCCAGGCTGGTCTCATCGTTGAGGGTCAGGCGGTAGCCATCGTCCAGCGGCTGCATGTGGATAACTTCGGCCGGACAACGCCAGCTGATCACGTCCGGGTCCAGACTTTTCCACAGGCACTGGCCCAGCCAGGCGTTTTCGACCACATAACCCAGCGCCGGAACGCCTTCTTCGCTGGCCGACAAACGCGCCGTCGAAAAACGCCCGCGATCGGACACGTGAATGTCCTTGATCGGTTCACCGCGCTCGGCAATGGCTGACCACAGGCCCAAACGCTCATAAATTTGTCGCGCGCCATAGCTCAGCGCCGAAGAACGGGCGTCGTAGCTGGGCTGATAGCTATTGCCGGGCGCAAACGGCTCGATCAATACGATCTTCCAGCCACGAGCCTTGGCCCCGGCCTGCAACGCCAGCGCCAGGCTCGCGCCCACCAGGCCGCCACCGATAATGGCCAGATTGACGCGGCTCATGCCGCGCTCGATCGCGCAGCAGCCATCAAGGCTTCTATATCGGCAACGGCTTTTGGCACGTCGGCGCTCAGAATTTCACAGCCATTTTTAGTGACCACAACGTCGTCCTCGATCCGCACACCTATGCCGCGCCATTTTTTGGCGACATTCAGGTTGTTCGGGCTGATATAGATGCCCGGCTCGACGGTCAGGGTCATGCCGACTTCCAGCACGCGCCATTCACCGCCAACCTTGTATTCGCCCACGTCATGCACATCGAGCCCCAGCCAGTGGCCAGCGCGGTGCATGTAAAACGCCTTGTAGGCCTCGCTGGCAATCAGCTCCTGAACATCGCCCTGCAGCAAACCAAGCTCCACCAGGCCTGCGGTAATCACCTGAACCGTAGTTTCGTGAGCCTGGTTCCAGTGTTTGTCGGGTGCGATCTGGGTGAAGGCCGCTTCCTGCGCCGCCAACACCAGTTCGTAAATGGCCTTTTGCTCTGGCGAGAACCTGCCATTGACCGGGAACGTACGGCTGATGTCGCTGGCGTAGCAGTCGATCTCGCAGCCGGCATCAATCAACACCAGGTCGCCGTCCTTGAGCAGGGCGTCGTTCTCCTGGTAATGCAGGATGCAGCTGTTATCGCCCGAGGCGACGATCGAGCCATAAGCCGGCATTTTTGCCCCGCTCTTACGGAATTCGTAATCCAGTTCAGCCTCAAGGCTGTACTCATGCAAACCGGCGCGGCTGGCCTGCATGGCACGCACATGGGCGCGAGCCGAAATTTGTGCCGCGTGACGCATGACCTTGAGTTCTGCTGCCGATTTATACAGACGCATGTCATGCAGCAGATGATCCAGAGCAACGAATTCGTCAGGCGGCTGGGCGCCGAGGCTCGCCTTGGAGCGGATCGCGTTGATCCACTCCATCAGCTTGCGGTCGAATTCAGGGTTGCTGCCCATCGCCGAATACACACGGTCACGGCCTTCAATCAGCCCCGGCAGGATGTCGTCGATGTCGGTAATGGGGAACGCATCGTCGGCACCGAAGTCGCTGATCGCGCCTTCTTGCCCGGCACGCAAGCCATCCCACAGCTCGCGTTCAACGTTGCGCTCGCGGCAAAACAGTACGTATTCGCCGTGCACCCGGCCAGGGATCAGAACGATCACGGCCTGGGGCTCGGGAAAGCCGCTCAGGTACTGGAAATTGCTGTCTTGACGGTAAACATGTTCGACATCGCGATTACGAATCGCCACCGCGGCGGCGGGGAGGATCGCAATGCTGTTGGGCTCCATCTGCGCCATGAGTGCCTTGCGGCGACGTGCGTATTCCGATTTCGGGATATGAATCATGGGCAGACGGGTTCCCTCTTGACGATCAATCAGTGTAGCGAAGGCTTGGCGGCAGCTGGTTCTGCGGGCTTCTTGGTTTCAGTGAACAGCAACAACGGCGCGACGCGCAGGTATTCCATCACTTCCATGTAGTCGCTTTCGCCGTCTTCGGACTCTTCCAGGGCATCTTGCACCTGGGCAATTGCTGCCAGGTCTTGCAGGACTTCCTTGCCTTCAGTGCTCAAGGCATTGTCGCGATAATTCAGGCCGAAACCGGAGAGGAAACCCTGGCACCATTGACCCAATGCTATTGCCCGCTCGGTCAGCGGCGCGTCATCGGTTGGCAACAACAGCACGACTGTCATGTCGTCGCCGGTCAGTTCGCCTTTAACCATCTCTTGCAAACCGATCAGGGCATTGCGTACGTTGTCTTGAATTTCGCCTTCAAGCAGATCGGCGGCGTCAGCCAACCAGCCGTCGTTGTCGAAACCGGCGCCAGCAGCGCTGCGACCCAGCAACAGGCCGTGCAGTTCTGCAGGCGAAACATTATGGCCGCTGGTGGTCAGCAGGGTGGCGAAGGCTTGATACGGGGAATTCTGGATAGGCATGGTCAGCTAGGCGCCAAGCGGCGCAATGTCTAGAATGGAGGGCTTGTATCCTAGCATCGGCAGCCGTGCCAGACCATCGAGGCGTCAACTCGTTTGACGGTAACCATCCATCAGAAAAAAACAGTAGGACACAATGGAAGACACCGACCTGCATGCACTGATGGCCAGACTCGAATTGCTGATTAGCCGAGTCGAGCAACTAAAACGTCAAAACGGACTCTTAATTGCTCAGGAAAAAACTTGGCGCGAGGAACGCGCGCACCTCATTGAAAAAAACGAAATCGCCCGACACAAGATCGAATCGATGATTTCGCGGCTCAAAGCCCTGGAGCAAGACTCATGAGTTCAAGCAGTAGCGTTACCGTGCACATCCTCGATAAAGAGTATTCGATCATGTGCCCCCAGGAAGAACGCGCCAACCTGGTGAGTGCCGCCCGATATCTGGATGGCAAGATGCGTGAAATCCGCAGCAGCGGCAAAGTCATTGGCGCCGACCGCATCGCCGTGATGGCCGCGCTGAATATCACCCATGACCTGCTGCACAGGCAGGAGGTCACCGAAGTACAGACCAACAGCACCACCCGTGAACAGGTGCGCGACCTGCTGGAGCGCGTTGATCTGGTGCTGGCCACTGATCCGGCCGAACGTCAAAGCTGATTCAAAACGTTACTTTGGGGTATACTCGCGTCACTCCCTGGAGTATTCGCCAGTTAGCGATGTCCCTGAGCCGATTCGCACTACCCTGGAGCTTGCACGTTGGGCCGGTGTGCATGTCCGCTAGACGGAAAGCCTTAAGGTCTACTGCAACTTCCACCTTGAACTTTCGGGTTCAAGGGCCAAGCCGACAGCGGTACGTCGGGGAGCCTGATTTCCTAGCGCAATGCCAGCCACCTGCTGGCATTGGCTTATACGAGCCACCATCCGGTGAACTCGCCTTTGAACAGCACGCCATATGAACGAACCTGCGACGCCTACCCGCCCGCAACTTCGCCGAATGCTGCGCAAAGCCCGCCGCGACCTGTCGCCGTGCGAGCAACGCCAGGCCGCCCGTGGCCTGTACCGGCAACTGGCGCAACACCCGCTGTTTCGCCGTGCCAAACACATCTCGCTGTACCTGCCCACCGACGGTGAAATCGATCCGCGCCTGCTGCTGCGCGAAGCCCAGCGCCGGGGCAAGATCACCTACCTGCCGGTCCTCAGCGCCTGGCCAAGAACCAAGATGGTCTTTCAGCGGGTTGCCCCCGGCGAAAAGCTGATCCCCAACCGTTTTCGCATTCTCGAACCGCGTATCAACCGCGCACGCCAACGCAAGGTCTGGGCACTCGACCTGGTGTTGTTGCCGTTGGTGGGGTTTGATGCGATGGGGGGACGCCTGGGCATGGGTGGCGGCTTTTATGACCGCAGCCTGGCGTATCAGGCCAGACGCCAAAGCTGGCGCAAGCCGACGCTATTGGGGCTGGCCCACGAATGTCAGAAAGTTGAATGCCTGGCGCAGGCCAGTTGGGATGTACCGTTACAAGGCACGGTCTCGGACAGGCAGTGGTACGTCGCCCACTGAACACCAAGGCATCACGGTTGAAGCGATGCCTTCGAAGGAAACTTTAGCGTTTGAAAGGCTGGACTTGCTGTTGCGCCAGTTCAACCGGCGCGTCGGTCGAGTTGGACCACAGACTTTGCGCATAACCCGTTGTGACCACGCCCAAACCGAACAAAATAACCAACATCCACAGTAAATCCGGTTTGCGTTTCATCGATTGCCCTCCTTCAGGCAAATCAACACGATGACAGCAACGGTTTTTGTTATAGGCCGTGCAGCAGCGTCAAGCTTAAAAGCCCGGCATTCTGCGGCAACGCGAACAGACACGCAAACGTTGACGTCAACCGACTGTCGGTTTAACAAAATGTTGCAAGACAATGTTACCGAACAGTTTGTAAGAGGAAGTATAGATGGCCTTTTGGTTAATGAAATCGGAGCCAGACGAGTTCTCGATCAAGGACTTGCAGAAGCTTGGCGAAGCACGCTGGGACGGCGTGCGTAATTACCAGGCGCGCAACTTCATGCGGGCCATGGCGGTAGGTGACGCATTCTTTTTTTACCACTCCAGTTGCCCCGAGCCGGGCATTGCCGGGATTGGCCGAATCGTTCAGGCCGCCTACCCGGACCCCACCGCCCTCGACCCCGAAAGCCATTACTTCGACCCCAAGGCCAGCGCCGAGAAAAACCCGTGGAGCGCACTGCAAGTGGCCCATGAGCAAACCTTCCCCAAGGTGATCAAACTCGACTATCTGAAACAGCAGGCCGCCCTGGCTGAAATGGCGCTGGTACAAAAAGGCAGCCGCCTTTCAGTAATGCCCGTTACCCCGGAACAGTGGGCGGTGGTGATGGGGCTGCTTTAACCGGCCGCCAAAATCTGTGACAGGCAGCATCCCGTTTTTGCGTCTAGGCTCTGCTCTTCCTTTGACTGGCATCAAGTGGCTCCGGCCTTGAAACCATCAAACTAGAGCGCTCTGTGACACAGGATGCAGGCATGTCCAAGAATCATCGCATTTCCCATTACTTCGTTATCCCTTTGGCCATCCTGCTGGTTGCAGCAGGTGGTTTCGGTTACTGGAAATCCCTGCACGACCGGCTCCCTGAAGGCATCAGCATGGGCAACGGACGGCTCGAGTCCACCGAAGTACAGATCGCGGCAAAAACCCCGGGCCGTCTGGCAGAAGTGCTGGTCGACGAGGGTGATCGTGTGACCCAGGGCCAACTGCTGGCCCGCATGGACACCCGCACCCTGGAAGCCAGCCGTACGCAAGCCGAAGCCGAAGTGCTGCGCGCCCGCCAGACCCTGGCCGCCAACGAAGCCAACGTGCAATTGCGCCAAAGCGAAAAACTGCTGGCCAGCCAGGAACTCAAGCGCTTCCGCCAACTGTCAGAGCGCGGATTCGCCAGCGGCCAACAACTCGACCAGCAACAGGCGCGATTCGACACCAGTAACGCCGCAGTGGTCGCAGCACAGGCCCAGGTTGCCGCCGCCAAAGCCGCGATCGGTTCATCCCAGGCCCAGGTTGCACAACTGACCAGCGAAATCGATGACAGCAGCCTGCGCGCACCGATCAACGGCGTGATCCAGCTGCGCCTGGCCGAACCCGGCGAAGTGCTGGGCGCAGGCGGACGGGTATTCATGATGATCGACCCGAGCGACCAGTACATGAATCTGTACTTGCCCGCTTCGGTGGTCGGCAAGCTGACCGTCGGTGCTGACGCCCGCATCGTGCTAGACGCCCTGCCCGACCGGGCGCTGCCGGCCAAAATCGCTTTCGTCGCCGCCAAATCGCAATTCACCCCCAAGGAAGTCGAAACCCGCGACGAACGGCAAAAACTGGTGTTCCGCGTCAAGCTGCGCCTGACCGACCCCGGCGCCGTGCCTCAGGCAAAACCGGGTATGCCGGGGGCAGGTTATGTACGAACCGCCGACGTACCTTGGCCGGCTAATCTGCAATGAGCGACCTGGCGATCAATGCCAGTGGCATCAGCCACCAGTACGGCAAACAGCAGGCACTGAACGACATTGCTTTCAGCCTGCCCAAAGGCACGCGCTGTGGGCTGATCGGCCCGGACGGTGCGGGCAAATCAAGCCTGCTGGGGCTGATTGCCGGGGTTAAAAAACTTCAGCAAGGCAGTCTTGAAGTGCTGGGCGGCCCAATTGACGATCGCCGCCACCGCAACACGCTGTACCCGCTGATTGCGTTCATGCCCCAGGGCCTGGGCGGCAATCTTTACCCCGAATTGTCGATCAGCGAGAACATCCGCTTTTTTGGCACCCTGTTCGGCCTGTCAAAAGAAGACTGCGAACAACGCATGGCCGAGTTGCTCAAGGCCACTGACCTGGAACGCTTTGCCGAGCGCCCGGCGGGCAAGCTGTCAGGCGGGATGAAGCAAAAGCTGGGGCTGTGCTGCGCGCTGATTCACGAGCCGGACTTGCTGATCCTCGACGAACCCACCACTGGGGTTGATCCGCTGTCGCGGCGGCGCTTCTGGGAGCTGGTGGATGACGTGCGCAGGCAGCGCCCGCAACTGACGTTGCTGGTGGCCACGGCCTACATGGAAGAAGCCGAGCAGTTCGAACACTGCCTGATGCTCGACCGCGGCAAGTTGATCGCCGCCGGTTTAAGCCAGGAGCTGGCGGCCGTCACCGGCACCGGCAAACTCGACGAAGCCTTCACCCACTATCAGGGCGACAGCGGCCACAACAGCGAGCCGCTGGTAATCCCGCCTCGCACCGGCGACAACAGCGATATCGCCATTGAAGCCCACGACCTGACTCTTAAATTCGGCGAATTTACCGCGGTCAACAAGGTCAGTTTCGCCATTGGGCGAGGCGAAATTTTCGGCTTTCTGGGCTCCAACGGTTGCGGCAAAACCACCACCATGAAAGTCCTGACCGGGCTGATGCCGGCCACCGAAGGCAGCGCCAAACTGCTCGGCAACCCGGTCAATGCAAAAGACCTGGCCACCCGCAAACGTGTGGGTTTCATGTCGCAAAGCTTCTCGCTGTACGGCGAATTGAGCGTGCGGCAAAACCTGGTGCTGCATGCGCAATTATTCGACCTGCCCAAGGACGAAAGCCAGGCCCGCATCGAAGAACTGATCGCGCGTTTTGATCTGGGCGAGGTGGCTACTCAGCAATCCGGCGAATTGCCGCTGGGGCTGCGCCAGCGCTTGTCACTGGCGGTGGCCGTGCTGCATCGCCCCGAAGTGCTGATCCTCGACGAACCGACTTCTGGCGTCGACCCGGCGGCCCGCGATGACTTCTGGCGCTTGCTGATCGAACTGTCGCGCGAGCAGGGGGTGACCATCTTTTTGTCCACCCACTTTATGAACGAAGCCCAGCGCTGCGACCGTATTTCGTTGATGCACGCGGGCAAGGTTCTGGCCTGCGACACCCCCGATGCACTGCAGCGCCAGTTCCAGGGCGACACCCTGGAAGCGGCGTTCGTCACTTGCCTGGAACAGGCACAAAACGATCAGGGCGCCAGCCCCGCCCCCGAAGCGGCGCCCGTCGCCACGCCTGCTGTCAATGCTCCGCCGCCGGTCAGCAAAAAAGGGTTCAGCCTGACCCGGCTGATCGCCGTTGCCAGCCGTGAATCCAAAGAGTTGTTGCGTGACAAGGTGCGCATGGCGTTCGCCTTGCTGGGGGCAGTCTTCATGATGGTGATTTTCGGCTACGGCATTTCGCTGGACGTCGAGAACCTCGCCTTCGCCGTCTACGACCAGGACCAGAGCCCGCAAAGCCGCGCCTACCTGGAAGCCTTCCGCAGCTCGCGCTACTTCGAAGAGCACGCGCCCATCCGCAGCTCCGATGAGTTGCACAAACGCCTGCAACGTTCCGAAATCAAGATAGCTCTGGAGATCCCGCCCGGGTTTGGCCGCGACCTGTACGCCGGGCGCCAGCCCACGGTTGCCGCCTGGCTGGATGGCGGCATGCCGTTCCGTGCCGAAACCAGCCGCAACTATGTCGAAGCGGTGCACACCGCCAACCTTGAGCAACTGGCCGCACACAGCAGCCCGGCGCAAAACAAACAAGGGATGGCCAAGCTCGAAACCCGCTTTCGCTACAACCAGGACGTGATCAGCGTAAACGCCATCGGCCCCGGCGTGATGGCGCTGATTCTCGCGTTTATCCCGGCCATGCTTACCGCGCTGGGCATCGTGCGCGAAAAAGAACTGGGTTCGATTACCAACTTCTACGCCACGCCCCTGACCCGGCTCGAATTCCTGCTCGGCAAGCAGGCCCCGTATCTGGCCGTGAGTCTGGTCAATCTGGCGTTGCTGGTGGCAATGAACCGCTGGCTGTTCGGCGTTCCGTTCAAAGGCAGCGGCGTCGCGCTGGCGCTGGGCGGGCTGTTGTATGTGCTGGCAACCACCAGCATGGGCTTGCTGATTTCCGCCTTCACCCGCACCCAGATCGCAGCGATCCTGGGCACCATGATCATCACCAGTTTGCCGACCATTCAGTTCTCCGGGCTGATCGTGCCGCGCTCCTCCCTTGATGGCTCAGCAGCACTGATGGGCATGCTGTTCCCGGCCGGGCACTTTCTCGACATTGCCGTGGGCACCTTCACCAAAGCTCTGGATCTGCGGCAGTTGTGGCCGCAATGCCTGGCGCTGCTGGGGTTCTTTGTCGCGTTTACCGGGCTGAGCCTGGTCATGCTCAAGAAGCAGGAGGTTTGATGCACAAGCTCTCGCACATCCTGCGCCTTGGCTTTAAGGAACTGACCAGCCTGCGCCACGACAGCGTGCTGCTGCTGTTTTTGTTCTATGCCTTCACCGTGGCCATTTATATGCCCGCTGCCGGCTCGATTATCGGTGTGCACAACGCCAGCGTGGCCATCGTCGATGAAGACCACAGTGCCTTGTCGCGCAAACTGGGCGAGTCGCTGCTGCCCCCTGAGTTCAAAGCCCCGCAAGCCCTGCCCTATAGCCAGCTGGACCAGTCAATGGACAGCGGCCAATACACCTTTGTGATCAACGTGCCGGTCAACTTTCAAGCCGACTTGCTGGCCGGTCGTGAGCCAAGCGTGCAGGTCAACGTTGATGCCACGGCCATGAGTCAGGCATTCATGGGCGCGGGGTATATCGGGCGGATATTCCAGCGCGAACTGCTTGAATACACCGGCCAGGGCGAAGCCGCCGCGAAAACCCCGGTGCTGCTCAGCAGTCGGGCACTGTTCAACCCCAACCTGGAAGGCGGGTGGTTTCTGGCCGTGATCCAGATCGTCAACAACATCACCATTCTGGCCATCGTGCTGACGGGCACCGCCCTGCTGCGCGAGCGCGAGCACGGCACCCTCGACCATTTGCTGGTGCTGCCCCTGACCGCGCTGGAAATCATGCTGGCAAAAATCTGGAGCAATATGCTGGTGGTGGTGCTGTGCACCTGGATATCGCTGGAAGTGGTGGTCAAGTGGGCACTGGGCGTGCCGCTGGCGGGGTCGCTGACCCTGTTCTTGCTGGTGACTGCGCTATACCTGTTTGCCAGCACCGCACTGGGGATCTTCCTCGCGACACTGGCCCGCTCAACGCCGCAATTTGGCTTGCTGGCGATCCCGGTAATCATCCCGATGCTGTTGCTCTCGGGCGGCAGCACGCCGCTGGACAGCATGCCCCAGTGGCTGCAATGGGTGATGCAGTGCTCGCCTTCGACCCACTTCGTGAGCCTGAGCGCGGCGATACTGTTCCGTGATGCGGGCGTGAATGTGGTGTGGCCGGACTTGCTGGCACTGGCCGGCATCGGGCTGGTGTTCTTTGCGATTGCGCTGGCGCGGTTTCGAAAGAGCCTGGCGTCATAGAACTACCTGTGGGAGCTGGCCTGCCTGCGATGGCATCAACGCAGTTTTCCTGGCTGACCGCGCCGCCTGCATCGCGAGCAAGCCCGTTCCCACAAATCCCGCATCAGGGCTGTTGCGCCTTACTGAACAATCAAATTGTTGAACAGCAAATCGTCCACCATCGGTTTACCCGTCTCGTCGGTCATCACCTGCTGGATCTGCTTCAGGGCTTCCTGGCGCAGCTTCTCCTTGGCCTCGACGCTGCCCAGGGTTTCGCTGGTCTGCTGGGTAAACAAACCCACCAGTTGGTTGCGAATCAGCGGGTCATTGGATTTAACCGCCTTGGCCGCCTCATTGCCCGTCACGCGCAAGGAAATATCGGCCTTGTACACTTTAAGCCTCGAACTGCCGTCCAGGCCGTAGTTGCCCACAAACGGCGGGCTCAGGGTGATATAGCTGACCTTGTCGCCGCCCTCTTGCGCCTCTTCGGCCACAGCTGCCAGCGGCAAGGACAGGGCCAGCATCAACATGATCCACGCTTTCACAATTCGCTCCTTTGTACGGTTTGGAGGCAAGCATACGGGGGCTGCTTGCGAGACTCTTCAGGGTTATCGGCCAGCACTTGAAAACCCGTAGGCTTGCGCACCTTACTCGTGGGGTACTGCGCTCGTCATCAATAGCGTCCTGACGCTTTCGGGCAGCATATCTACAAATTTGCGGCTGGTTTTTCGCTGGCAGGTTTTAGTCACTTTATCGATGTCACGTGAAAGCTCGTACAAACCGGTGGCTAACTGATCGCGGGAGTACCGCCCGCCCTCAAATCCTTCAATCATTCGGTAGCGGGTCAGTTTGAAAAACGTCAGCTCCGCCAGCGGTATGTCGACCCCGCGACGAATGTAATGCTTAACTTCCCGGTTGAACTGAAGGCAAGTTGCCCGGGTGATATCGGGCACCGGCCTGAGCGGCAGGTCCTTTGCTCGCGCTTCAAGCGCCAGACACATCACGACAAACCACACTGACCACTTCATCGCCTTCCCCCGGAGTTGCACCAAACCGCGCCCACATGGATGCAGAGGGGAAATACTATTTGTGTGTTTATGGATTTTTCAGGTCAAAGGCTCCGATCCAGTCGTGGGACGGATCCGATTAAACGGACAGCAGCATCTAACGCTAGGGCTTGAACGAACCGCAACGCTTGAGCCGCGCCTCCAGGTTTCGATCGGGCATGGCGTGTGTGCGCAGGGCGCTGACGGTCTGCTCGACATAATCGCGAGTGGTACCGTAGCGACCGCTGGCATTGGCCAGTACCTGGCTCAACACGCCATCTGGCAGGTTGCCCGCATAGCTGGGCAAATGGCGTTCCAGTACAAACCCCAAGGCCTGCACCTGACTGCCATCTTCCAGCCGGCAGGTCAGCCAGTGCGGTCGGTACGAGGGCACCGGCATTTCGCGCAGCCACAAGGCGTAGAGCGACGCATCAAGGTTGTCCTCGGGCAGGCGATAGGCAAAACCGCTGCACGAGCCGCCCCGGTCCAGACCAAACACCAACCCCGGCCACTGCGGCGTGCCGCGATGCTCGTGGGACCACAGATACAACCCGCGGTGATAGCCATGCACCCGGCCACGCACGCGCTCGACCGCCGAGCACTCGGGGCGCCAGATCAGTGAGCCATAGGCAAAGAGCCATACTGGCCCGCCTTGATGGCGCGCCATGGTGGTTTGCAAAGATTGCTGGAGTTGTTCGGGAGTCAACGCGGCCCCGAGATCGAGTCGCGGAGGGTAGGCCAGATTCAGGCCGGCAGATTCACGGGTAGTCATCGCAGAAGGCATTGGGTCCTACAGGCATTACACGTGGCAAACAAAAATATCGGCCTGAATCTTATAGCACTAAAAATCAAATGCCCCCTTCAGCAAGACGTATGGCTCGGCAACTTCCAAAAAATGTTCGTTTCGTTCAGGGAATCTTCAAATATTCCCTCTATAGTTGCCCGCCACAGGCGCATACCCACTGAGGTCGTGAAATGAAAAACATTGGGATCTGCTACCTGTTGATATTGGCGTATGCCAGTTCAGCATTGGCACAAGATGACACGCAACAAAAAGACGATGGCTTCTGGTACCTGCAAACCAGCGTCTATACCCGGCACTTCTCCCCGGATTCGGAACACAACAACAATCAGGATTTGATCGGTCTTGAGTACAACGATGGCTCAGGCTGGCTTGCCGGAGGCGCGACCTTTCGCAACTCGTTCAGACAGCGCTCGTACTACGCCTACGCGGGCAAACGCTTTGATAGCGATACGTACCCCGTGTATTTGAAGCTGACTGCGGGTTTGCTCGAAGGCTATCACGGCGAATATCAGGACAAGATCCCGCTTAATCGCTTCGGCGTAGCGCCAGTGATTATTCCTTCGGTGGGCGCTCATTACGGCCCGGTGGCTGCCGAGCTGGTGTTGCTCGGCTTCAATGCGGCAATGATCACAACAGGGCTGCGTTTCTAGCCCTGACTCAAGGCCTCGGGCAATAGGCAAACACATCGGCACGCATCTGGTGTGCGTCCATGCCCGCAGCCACCAGCGCATCAAGTGTGCCGTAGATCATCGCAGGCGAGCCGCTGGCATATACATGCACATTGGCCAGATCGCTGATGTCTTCGCACACGGCCTCATGCAACATGCCGCACCGCCCTTCCCAGCCACACAAGTCACTCACTACCTTGTGCAGGAACAGGTTGGGGATTTTCTCCCATTCGGCCCATTCTTCCAGGGTGTAGAAGTCTTCAGGACGACGCACGCCCCAGTACAGATGTACCGGGTGGGCGAAGCCTTTTGCGCGGCAATGTTCGATCAGGCTATGCATCTGCGCCATGCCGGTGCCCGCGGCGATCAATACCAGCGGCCCGTCCGGCAATTCGGACAAGTGTGTGTCACCGAACGGCAGCTCAAGGCGAACCATCCTGTTGCGTTGCAGTTGTTCGATCAGGCTCCGGGCGCTGTCTTCGCGTACCAGCACATGCAGCTCAAGGTCGCGCCCCGAGTGCGGTGCGCTGGCGAGTGAAAACGCCGATTTGTCGCCGTTTTCACGCTCCAGCATCACATACTGCCCGGCGTGATAACGCGGCGGCTTGCCGGCCGGCGCACGCAAGCGCACCCGCCATACATCGCCGCCCATATCGACACATTCGATCAACTGACACGCCAGGCTTCGCACCGGTAACTCTCCCAACGCAAGCACGCCATCCCACAACACCACACAGTCTTCAAGCGGCGCCGCCAGGCACGTGTAAAACTCGCCGTGATCGCGCACGTCACCCGCCTGCTCCACCTGGCCTTCAACCAGCAAGGCCGCACACACGTGGCAATTACCATTGCGGCAGCTCTGCGGGCATTCATAGCCCAGGCGTTGCGCCGCATCCAGAATTCGCTCGCCAGGCAAGGTTTCCAGCACCGCACCTGAAGGCTGCAAGGTTACACGCATCAATCTATTCCTAATTGATTCCAGATGTCATCGATCCGGCGGGTGACCGCCTCATCCTTGACGATAACCCGACCCCATTCGCGAGTGGTCTCACCCGGCCATTTGTTGGTTGCATCAAGGCCCATCTTCGAGCCAAGACCGGAAACCGGCGAGGCAAAATCAAGGTAATCGATTGGCGTGTTGTCGATCATCACCGTGTCGCGCTTGGGGTCCATGCGGGTGGTAATGGCCCAGATCACGTCGTTCCAGTCGCGGGCGTTGATGTCGTCGTCGGTGACGATAACGAATTTGGTGTACATGAACTGGCGCAAAAACGACCACACACCGAGCATTACGCGCTTGGCGTGCCCCGGGTACTGCTTCTTGATGGTCACAATGGCCATGCGGTACGAGCAGCCTTCGGGCGGCAGGTAGAAGTCGGTGATTTCCGGGAACTGCTTTTGCAGGATCGGCACAAACACTTCGTTGAGCGCTACGCCCAGGATCGCCGGCTCATCAGGTGGACGGCCAGTGTAGGTGCTGTGGTAGATCGGCTTGACCCGATGGGTGATGCGCTCGACGGTGAACACCGGGAAGCTGTCGACTTCGTTGTAGTAACCGGTGTGGTCGCCGTACGGGCCTTCGGGGGCCATCTCGCCAGGGTGAATCACACCCTCGAGGATGATTTCTGCGGTGGCAGGCACTTGAAGGTCGTTGCCACGGCACTTCACCAGTTCGGTGCGATTACCACGCAGCAAGCCCGCAAAGGCGTACTCGGACAAGCTGTCCGGCACGGGGGTCACGGCGCCTAGAATGGTCGCAGGGTCTGCCCCGAGAGCCACGGATACCGGGAATGGCTGGCCGGGGTGTTTTTCGCACCAGTCGCGGTAGTCCAGCGCACCGCCACGGTGGCTCAGCCAGCGCATGATGACCTTGTTGCGGCCAATTACCTGCTGGCGATAAATCCCAAGGTTCTGACGTTCCTTGTTCGGACCTTTGGTCACGGTCAGCCCCCAGGTGATCAGGGGCGCCACGTCGCCGGGCCAGCAGTGCTGGACCGGCAACATGGCGAGGTCGACATCATCACCTTCAATGACCACTTCCTGGCACACCGCGTCTTTGACGACTTTCGGGGCCATGGCAATGATCTTGCGGAAGATCGGCAACTTGGACCACGCGTCTTTCAGACCTTTAGGCGGCTCAGGCTCTTTGAGGAACGCCAGCAACTTGCCGATTTCGCGCAACTCACTGACCGACTCGGCGCCCATGCCCATGGCCACACGCTCAGGTGTGCCGAACAGGTTACCGAGCACCGGGATCGTGTGGCCCGTCGGGTTTTCGAACAGTAACGCAGGGCCTTTGGCGCGCAGCGTGCGGTCGCAGATTTCGGTCATCTCCAGTACTGGAGAAACGGGAATCTGGATGCGTTTCAATTCTCCGCGCTGCTCTAGCTGCTGCACGAAATCCCGAAGATCCTTGAATTTCATTGACGGTGGCACCCCTAAAATAGGCGTACATCCTACCTGCTATGCCGAGCGCTGGCAGCTTATCGCTGCTCAGCGGGCCGCATTCGCCTGATTCGGGGCGGGCGGCACTTGAGCCGACAGGGCTTCAAACAGGGGCGTCAGCACGGGCAGGAGCAACTTCGCGCCAACTTCCGACAAGTGATTATCATCGGTATATAACGAAAAACCGTCCTGTTCAGCTCGACACAACCCGGTGTCATCACACAGCTGCGGCGTCGGATCCAGCACCTTCACCCAGGGATCAGCCGCCGCGAGACTGGAAAACAGTTGGCTGGTAAACACCTTTTGCCTCAGGTGATCCTCAACCGGCATTCCGATAGCCGCCGTTGACTGGTGCAACATGGCCAAACGACTGAGCCGATAAGGCGGGTTGAACGGCTGCAAGGGCGCCTCTTTCATCAGCCAGACGCGATACCCGGCCTTGCGTAACTGCCCGACCCTGGCCCGCAGACCATCGGCCAGCCGTTGCTCGGCCACCGCTCGATCGTAGCGGCCATTGGCATCGTGCAAGGCATGGCCATGATCGCCTGAAGCATCGCCATACAAGTAAAGGCTCCAGCGAGCCACCAACATGACGTCCTGCACCGGTTCAGTGGCCAAGGTGCGCTCCACGCGCCGGTTGTAGTCGGCGCATCGCGCACCATGCTCCAGCCCCTCCAGTGGCAGGCAGCCGGCCGAACTGGCCAGCATCACATTGACGCCATATCGCTGTGCACGGTCTTGTAGTGCCGGGATCAATGCGGTGGCGTGGCTATCCCCCCAAACCAGTAAGCGGGCAGGCGCCCCGGTCGGTCGACCATAACGGCAAAAAGGAGTGTCGGCCGGGCTTTTATCATCGGTGATACACGCCATCAGCTCAGGCCTCCACTCACTGGCCCGGGCATATTGCAGTGCCTGGTCTGACAGACGCGACGGTAAACCATCAGTCCAGCGCAGTGCCTGCCCCGCCAGGCCCAATACCAGAATGCCAAGGCCAGCAGCTGTAAGGATCTGACGACGGCCTGCCAATAATCGACGCTCGCGAAAGGGGGTTTCAACAAAGCGCCAGGATAAATAACCCAGGATCAACGTCAGAACAATCAGAGCGGCGGTCTGTCCGGGGCCAAATGCATCCACGCTCGCATAGCTGCCAAAGACAAAGACCGGCCAGTGCCATAAATACCAGGAATAGGAAATCAGGCCCAACCCCACCATCGTGCGAGTGCTTAACACACGCCCCACCCAAGTGCCGTGCTGCGCATTGGCCCAAATCAGCGAAACGACACCCACAACGGGCAACAGTGCTGCAGCACCAGGGAAAGGCGTGCTTTTGTCATACGCAAAAACCGCGACAAGGATCAGCCCCAGACCAACAAGGCTGATTAGTTGGGCTGCCGAGGGCGTCAGACGTATCTTGCTCATTGGGGCAACTGCCAGCATTGCCCCCGCCAGCAGCTCCCAGGCCCGCATCGGTAAAAGGAAAAAGGCTTTTTCCGGATGCGCAGCTACGGCCCACACACTCAGCCCGAACGACATCACTAACACCGCGAACAAGGCCATACGCCAGTGCTTGAAACGACTGGAAAGCAGCGTCAGTACCAATGGAAAGACAATGTAGAACTGTTCTTCAACAGACAATGACCAAGTGTGCAGCAGCGGTTTTAAATCGCTGGCTACATCGAAGTAGCCCTCCTGGCGCATAAACAGGAGGTTTGAGACGAACATCACCTGATAACGCACTGAGCGTCCCAGCTCTTCGTAGTCCTTGGGTGCCATCAGGAACCAGCCTGCGGCCAGCACTATGGCCATCAGCACAAACAGCGCCGGCAAGATCCGGCGCGCACGCCGCGCCCAGAACTCAACAAAACTGAAGCGCCCGGTTTCGCGTTGGCGCCAGATGATTGAAGTAATCAAATATCCGGAAATGACGAAAAACACATCAACGCCAACAAACCCGCCGGTGAAACCCGGAACCCCAAAATGAAACAAAACAACAGCAATGACCGCGACGGCGCGCAACCCATCGATGTCTCTGCGATACACAAGAGAAGTCATAACCGTTCAAGCCTGCCAATTCATTGTTGTTATTGACCAAACTTAACCTGAATCCTCCCTTTCATTACAAAAAAAATGGCGCCCCTGGGGGCGCCATTATTGAAGCTCGAAAAAACGTATTACTTACGTTTCATCGACAAGAAGAACTCATCGTTAGTCTTAGTCTGCTTCAGTTTGTCGATCAAAAACTCGATAGCCGCTACTTCGTCCATCGGGTGCAACAGCTTGCGCAGAATCCACATGCGTTGCAGCTCGTCGTCTGCGGTCAGCAACTCTTCGCGGCGTGTGCCGGAGCGGTTGATGTTGATCGCAGGGAAGACGCGCTTTTCAGCGATCTTGCGGTCCAGAGGCAGTTCCATGTTGCCGGTGCCTTTGAACTCTTCGTAGATCACTTCATCCATCTTCGAGCCGGTTTCAACCAGCGCGGTAGCGATGATGGTCAGCGAGCCGCCTTCTTCGATGTTTCGCGCAGCACCGAAGAAACGCTTTGGCTTCTCAAGGGCGTGAGCATCGACACCACCAGTCAATACCTTGCCGGAGCTCGGGATCACGGTGTTGTAGGCACGGGCCAGACGGGTGATGGAGTCGAGCAGGATCACCACGTCTTTTTTGTGTTCGACCAGGCGCTTGGCCTTCTCGATCACCATTTCAGCAACCTGCACGTGGCGGGTTGGTGGCTCGTCGAAGGTGGAGGCAACCACTTCGCCGCGCACGGTACGCTGCATTTCGGTTACTTCTTCCGGGCGCTCGTCGATCAGCAGAACGATCAAGTGCACTTCAGGGTTGTTACGCGAAATGTTCGACGCGATGTTCTGCAACATGATGGTCTTGCCCGCTTTTGGCGGAGCAACGATCAGACCGCGCTGACCTTTACCGATCGGAGCACAGAGGTCGATGACACGACCGGTCAGATCTTCGGTGGAACCGTTACCGATTTCCATCTTCATGCGAATGGTCGGGAACAGCGGGGTCAAGTTCTCGAAGAGAATCTTGTTTTTCGCGTTCTCTGGACGATCGTAGTTGATCGTGTCGACTTTCAGCAGTGCGAAGTACCGCTCGCCTTCTTTAGGCGGACGGATTTTACCGACGATGGTATCGCCAGTGCGCAAGTTGAAGCGTCGAATCTGGCTAGGCGAGACGTAGATATCGTCCGGGCCGGCCAGGTAGGAAGCGTCAGCGGAACGCAGGAAGCCGAAGCCGTCCTGGAGAATCTCCAGCACGCCATCACCGGAGATTTCCTCGCCGCTTTTCGCGTGCTTTTTGAGCAGGGAGAAAATCACGTCCTGCTTGCGCGAACGGGCCATATTTTCTATGCCCATCTGTTCGGCCAATTCGAGCAGTTCGGTAATCGGCTTTTGCTTGAGTTCAGTCAGGTTCATATAGGAATGACGTAATCATTTATGGAGGGGGGAAATTAAGCTTTTGGCTTAATGAGGCCGCGCCGCAGTGAAGGCGACAGGATCGCGTACTAATTCGATAAGGAGTGCGTCGGCGACGGCTTGCAGGGGGCAGTGGAGAAACCAGTGCGGGGCCGAATGTACCACTTGAGTTTCATAGCGTCTAGTCCTTGAGCCATGAAAAAGCCCCGCATTTAGCGGGGCTTTTATCGACGCTTAGATATTGGCGTCGAGGAATGCAGCCAACTGCGACTTCGACAGCGCACCGACTTTGGTGGCTTCGACGTTGCCGTTCTTGAACAGCATCAGCGTAGGAATACCACGAACGCCGTGTTTGGCCGGGGTTTCCTGGTTTTCATCAATGTTCAGCTTGGCAACAGTCAGCTTGCCTTTGTAAGTCTCTGCGATCTCGTCCAGAACCGGCGCGATCATTTTGCAAGGGCCACACCATTCAGCCCAGTAGTCGACCAGTACAGCGCCTTCAGCCTTGAGAACATCGGCCTCAAAGCTAGCGTCGGTGACGTGTTTAATAAGATCGCTGCTCATGGAAGTCTCCGTGGTTGTAAGCAAAAACGTAGCACATCATAGCCGTCATCACCGCGTTCAGGAAGCTGAGGGATGATTGACTCTCACTATAGTGGTGCATGAGTGCGGATATCGCTCCGCTCTTTTATGTAAACCCCTCGGCATAACCCGCTCAATTACGGTGCGCCAATAACAACTCCCGCGCACCATTGAAGTTCATTCGACCAGCCGCATGCACCCGCCCCTAACCTGCGCCCTCGCAAAACCGCTGTTGGCATGGCCTGTGCTCTGTTCAAGCCCAGACATCACCGCCCGCCCGTTTTCGGAGAGTTGCCATGACCCCGCGTTACAGCGCCCTGATTTGCACCTTGTTTGCCAGCCTGATGCTGAGCCACGCACCGGCTAACGCCAATGACCTCGATGACGTGATGGCGCGCGGCACGCTCAAGGTCGCGGTGCCCCAGGACTTCCCGCCCTTCGGCTCGGTCGGCCCGGACATGAAGCCACGCGGGCTGGATATCGACACCGCCAGGCTGCTGGCCGACCAGCTCAAGGTCAAGCTTGAGCTGACGCCGGTCAACAGCACCAACCGCGTGCCTTATCTGACCACCGGTAAAGTCGACGTAGTGATTTCCAGCCTCGGCAAAAACCCGGACCGCGAAAAGGTCATCGATTTTTCCAGCGCTTACGCGCCGTTCTACCTGGGTGTGTTTGGCCCGCCGGACGCCCGGATCAAGACGCTGGACGACCTCAAGGGCAAAACCGTCAGCGTCACCCGCGGCGCTATCGAAGACATCGAGCTGACCAGCGTGGCCCCGGCCGGCGTCACCATCAAACGCTTCGAAGACAACAATTCAACCATCGCCGCATACCTGGCAGGCCAGGTGGATTTGATCGCCAGCGGCAACGTGGTGATGGTCACCATCAGCGAGCGCAACCCCAAGCGCATTCCGGCGATAAAGCTCAAGCTCAAGGACTCGCCCGTCTACGTGGGCGTCAACAAGGGCCAGCCCGAGTTGCTGGCCAAGGTGAATCAGATTCTTGCCACAGCCAAAGCTGACGGCAGCCTGGAGAAAAACGCGCTGCTGTGGCTCAAAGAGCCGCTGCCAGCCGACCTCTGATTGCTTGCGGCGAGACTACCCATGGCTTATCAGTTCGACTTTTTACCGGTGCTGCAAAACAGCGACCTGTTATTACGCGGCGCCCTGTTCACCCTGGAACTGACGGCCATCGGCACGCTGTTCGGGGTCGGCCTGGGGATTGTCGGCGCCGTGGTCCGGGCGTGGAATATCCGGCCTTTTGCCGCGCTGTTCGGGCTGTATGTCGAGTTGATTCGCAACACACCGTTTCTGGTGCAGTTGTTCTTTATCTTCTTCGGCCTGCCGGGCCTGGGCCTGCACATCAGCGAATGGCAGGCCGCCGTGCTGGCGATGGTGATCAACCTGGGGGCCTATTCCACGGAAATTATCCGTTCCGGGATTCAGGCCGTCCCCAAAGGTCAGCTGGAAGCAGCGGCGGCACTGGCCATGAGCCGGTTCGAAGCGTTCCGTTATGTGGTGCTGCAACCGGCGCTCGCCAAGGTCTGGCCGGCGCTGAGTAGCCAGATCATCATCGTGATGCTCGGCTCCGCTGTGTGTTCGCAAATTGCCACTGAAGAACTGAGCTTCTTCGCCAACTTTATACAGTCGCGCAACTTCCGGGCTTTTGAAACCTATGCCCTGACCACACTGATCTACCTGTGCATGGCCTTGCTGATTCGCCAGTTGCTGAACTGGATCGGCCGCCGTTACCTGACCCGGAGCCGCTGATGGATTTCACTTTCTGGGACATCGTGCGCAACTTGCTGATGGGTTTGCAGTGGACCGCAGCCCTGTCGATCGTCGCATTTATCGGCGGCGGTCTGATCGGCTTGCTGGTGATGCTGATGCGCATTTCAAAAAGCCGCTTCGCCCGCATTCTGGCGCGCGGCTATATCGAGCTGTTCCAGGGCACGCCGCTGTTGATGCAGCTGTTTTTGATCTTCTTCGGCGTCGCCCTGCTGGGTATCGACATCTCGCCGTGGATGGCAGCGGCGCTGGCCCTGACGCTGTTCACCAGCGCCTACCTGGCCGAGATCTGGCGCGGGTGCGTCGAGTCGATTGCCCACGGCCAATGGGAAGCCTCGGCCAGCCTGGCCCTCAGCCCTCTGGAACAGTTGCGCTACGTGATCATCCCGCAGGCGCTGCGGGTGGCCATCGCGCCGACCGTGGGCTTTTCCGTGCAGGTAATTAAAGGCACCGCCGTAACCTCCATCATCGGTTTCACCGAACTGACCAAGACCGGCAGCATGCTGGCCAACGCGACCTTTGAGCCTTTCATGGTCTACGGCCTGGTGGCACTCGGTTACTTCCTCTTGTGCTACCCCTTGTCGCTCAGTGCGCGCTATCTGGAAAGGAGACTGCATGCCTCTGCTTAGAGTTACCGCCCTGCATAAATACTACGGCGACCACCACGTACTTAAAGGCATCGACCTGACCGTCGAACAGGGCCAGGTGGTCGCAATCATCGGTCGCAGCGGGTCGGGCAAAAGCACTTTGCTCAGGACTCTGAACGGGCTGGAGTCCATCAACGACGGAGTGATTGAAGTCGATGACGAATATCTGGACGCTGCCCGGGCCGACTTGCGCAGCCTGCGCCAGAAGGTCGGCATGGTGTTTCAGCAGTTCAATCTGTTCCCGCACCTGAGCGTGGGCGAAAACGTGATGCTCGCCCCGCAAGTGGTGCAAAAAGTCCCCAAGGCCAAGGCTGCCGAACTGGCGCGCCAGATGCTGGAGCGGGTGGGTCTGGGCGACAAGTTCGATGCATTCCCCGAGCGCCTGTCCGGCGGGCAACAGCAACGGGTGGCGATTGCCCGGGCGCTGGCCATGTCCCCCAAAGTGCTGCTGTGCGATGAGATCACCTCGGCGCTCGACCCGGAACTGGTTAACGAAGTCCTGAGTGTGGTGCGCCAACTGGCCCGCGAAGGCATGACGCTGATCATGGTCACCCACGAAATGCGCTTCGCCAGGGAGGTCGGCGACAAACTGGTGTTCATGCACCAGGGCAAGGTGCATGAAGTGGGCGATCCGAAGGTGCTGTTCGCCAACCCGCAAACCCCGGAGCTGGCGAATTTTATCGGGACGGTGGAGGTGAATGGTTAAGCGCATCACCCCTGCGGGGGCGGGCGGGCTCGCGATACAGGCGACACGGTGAGCCAGATGCACCGTGTTGATGCCATCGCGAGCAAGTCCGCTCCCACAGAAAAACCGACCTGACACGGCACTTAAATCGCACACAAAAAAACGAATTGTCCCGGAACAACTAACATCATTGCTTTCGTGTTCCATATCAATGCATCTGACATCGCGCGTTGGCGCGAGCGTTTGATCGTGGCACGATGGCCGGGTTATCGACCGAGATCCCTCAACCATGCCCCAATCCCAAGCCAAGAATCCGTCCCTGATCGCCGCCATCGATCTGGGTTCTAACAGCTTTCACATGGTGGTGGCCAAGGCCCAGAATGGCGAAATCCGCATTCTCGAACGCCTTGGTGAAAAGGTGCAGTTAGCTGCCGGCATCGACGAAGATCGCAAACTCAACGAAGAATCCATGCAGCGCGGGCTCGATTGCCTCAAGCGTTTTGCCCAGCTGATCAACGGCATGCCGTTGGGCGCTGTGCGTATTGTGGGGACTAACGCATTGCGTGAGGCGCGCAACCGCAACGAATTTATCGTGCGCGCCGAAGAGATCCTGGGCCACACCGTCGAAGTCATTTCCGGTCGTGAAGAAGCGCGCCTCATCTATCTGGGCGTGTCCCACACCCTGGCCGACACCCCGGGCAAACGCCTGGTCGCCGACATTGGCGGCGGCAGTACCGAGTTCATCATCGGCCAGCGCTTTGAACCGCTGCTGCGCGAAAGCCTGCAGATGGGCTGCGTCAGCTACACCCAGCGTTATTTCCGCGACGGCAAGATCACTCCGGCCCGCTATGCCCAGGCTTACACGGCCGCGCGCCTCGAAATCATGAGCATTGAGCACGCCCTGCACCGTTTGGCCTGGGATGAAGCCATCGGCTCCTCAGGCACCATTCGGGCCATTGGCCTGGCCCTCAAGGCCGGCGGTCATGGCAACGGCGAGGTAAACGCCGAAGGCCTGTCCTGGCTCAAGCGCAAGCTGTTCAAGCTGGGCGAAGCGGACAAGATCGACTTTGAAGGCATCAAGCCTGACCGTCGCACCATCTTCCCTGCCGGCCTGGCGATTCTTGAAGCGGTGTTCGACGCTCTTGAACTCCAGCGCATGGATCACTGTGACGGCGCGCTGCGTGAAGGCGTGCTGTACGACCTGCTGGGCCGCCATCACCATGAGGACGTGCGTGAGCGCACTCTCGGCTCGCTGATGGAGCGTTACCACGTCGACCGCGAGCAAGCGAACCGGGTGGAACGCAAAGCCCTGCGCGCCTTTGACCAGGTGGCCAAGTCATGGGACCTGAAAGACGGTGTCTGGCGTGAACTGTTGGGCTGGGCGGCCAAGGTGCATGAAGTGGGCCTGGACATTGCCCACTATCACTACCACAAGCACGGTGCCTACTTGATCGAGCACTCCGACCTGGCCGGTTTTTCACGCGAAGACCAGCAAATGCTCGCGCTGCTGGTGCGCGGTCATCGTCGAAACATTCCAAAAGACAAATTCGCCGACTTTGGCGAGGACGGCATCAAGCTGATTCGCCTGTGCGTGCTGTTGCGCTTTGCGATCCTGTTCTACCACATCCGTGGCAACCAGGAAGCGTCGCAGGTGAAGCTGCGCGCCGAGGGCGACCACCTGGAAGTGATCTTTCCGGATGGCTGGCTTGAACAAAACCCGCTGACCCAGGCTGACTTCGAACAAGAAGCGCAATGGCTGACCCGGGTCGGGATTGTGTTGACGGTTTCGTAAAAAACCAGAAAAACCTGTGGGAGCGGGCTTGCTCGCGATTCAGACGGCGCGGTGTCTCAGGGAAACCGCGTCGATCCAATCGCGAGCAAGCCCGCTCCCACATTTGTTTATGGCTTACACCGAAGGCCCGGTGCTGACTGCCAGTACCGGCAGGCTCAAACGCTCAAGCAGCGTGGCTTGCGCGCTGCGCGGGTTCTGGTTGCCGGTTGGCGTGTTACGAATGTAACGCCCGTCCGACTGCAGGCTCCAGCTGTGAGTGTTGTCGGTCAGGTAGCACTCCAGTTCTTTCTTGACCCGCAAAATCAGCTTTTTACCCTCTACCGGGAAGCACGTCTCGACACGTTTATCGAGGTTGCGCTCCATCCAGTCGGCACTCGACAGGAACATCTGCTCTTCGCCGCCGTTGAGGAAGTAGAACACCCGCGTGTGCTCCAGGAAGCGACCGATGATCGAGCGCACATGAATGTTGTGCGAGACCCCGGGAATACCCGGTCGCAGGCAGCACATCCCGCGCACCACCAGATCAATCCGCACGCCGGACTGGCTGGCCTTGTACAGCGCACGAATGATTTTCGGGTCGGTCAGCGAGTTGAACTTGGCAATGATGTGCGCCGGCTTGCCCTCAAGGGCGAACTGGGTCTCGCGGGCAATCATGTCGAGCATGCCCTTCTTCAAGGTAAACGGCGCATGCAGCAGTTTTTTCATGCGCAGCGTCTTGCCCATGCCGATCAACTGGCTGAACAACTTGCCCACGTCTTCACACAACGCGTCGTCCGAGGTCAGCAGGCTGTAGTCGGTATAGAGCTTGGCGTTACCCGCGTGATAGTTGCCGGTACCCAAGTGCGCGTAACGCACGATCTCCCCCGCCTCACGGCGCAGGATCAGCATCATCTTGGCGTGGGTCTTGAAGCCCACCACGCCATAAATGACCACCGCACCGGCGGCTTGCAGACGGCTGGCCAGTTGCAGGTTGGATTCTTCGTCAAAACGCGCACGCAGCTCGATCACCACCGTGACTTCTTTACCGTTACGCGCCGCATCGACCAGCGCATCCACGATTTCCGAGTTTGCGCCGCTGCGATACAGGGTTTGGCGCACAGCCAGTACATGGGGATCCTTGGCCGCCTGGCGCAGCAAATCAACCACCGGCGTAAAGGATTCAAACGGGTGCAGCAGCAAGATGTCCTGCTTGCTGACCACGCTGAAAATGTTCTCGCTGTTCTGCAGCAGCTTGGGGATCGCCGGGGTGAACGGCGTGTATTGCAGCTCCGGATGGCTGTCGAGCCCCGTGATGCTGAACAGCCGCGTCAGGTTTACCGGGCCATTGACCTGATACAGCTCGGTTTCGTGCAGGCTGAACTGCTTGAGCAGGTAGTCGGACAGATGCTTGGGGCACGTGTCGGCCACTTCCAGGCGTACGGCATCGCCGTAGCGACGTGAGAACAACTCGCCACGCAGGGCGCGGGCCAGGTCTTCTACATCTTCGGTATCGACTGCCAGGTCGGCGTTACGGGTCAGACGGAACTGGTAGCAACCCTTGACCTTCATGCCTTGAAACAGGTCATCGGCGTGAGCGTGAATCATCGACGACAGGAAGACGTAGTTGTCCCCTGCACCGCCCACTTCTTCGGGCAACTTGATCACGCGCGGCAACAGGCGCGGTGCCGGGATAATCGCAAGGCCCGAATCACGGCCAAAGGCATCGATACCTTCAAGCTCGACGATAAAGTTCAGGCTCTTGTTCACCAGCAACGGGAACGGGTGCGTCGGGTCCAGCCCGATAGGGGTAATGATCGGCGCAATTTCGTCGCGGAAGAACTTGCGCACCCACGCTTTGATTTTGGTGTTCCAGTGGCGGCGACGAATGAAACGCACCTGATGCTTTTCAAGCTCTGGCAACAGAATGTCGTTGAGGATCGCGTATTGGCGATCAACATGGCCGTGGACCAGCTCACTGATGCGGGCCAGCGCCTGATGCGGCTGCAAGCCGTCGGCACCTGCCTGTTCACGGGCGAAGGTGATTTGCTTCTTCAGGCCCGCCACCCGGATTTCAAAGAACTCATCCAGGTTGCTGGAGAAAATCAGCAGAAACTTCAAGCGCTCAAGCAGCGGATAGGACTCGTCCAGCGCTTGTTCCAGCACGCGAATGTTGAACTGCAACTGCGACAGCTCGCGATGGATATACAGACTGCTGTCATCAAGGCCAGGAATGGCAATCGCCGGATGCACCGCCGCGGGCGTCTCGGCCGCAGCAGGCGCATGGCCTTGCGGTACAGGCGGAGTTTCAGGGACCGGCTCAGCAATCGGCTGAGCTTCAGTGGCAACGATTTCTGCAAGTCCTTCGGTATTCATTGAATGTTCCTGTAAGAGCGGGTTTGACTCTTAAGCGGCACTGCCAGTCAAGTTGCCAGAATGCCATCAACGCCTGTGGGTTTAAACCGCTCGCAGGCGCTTTATGCAAGCTAGAGCCTGGTTAGAGGGCAATATTTCGATTTTGTTTCCAGGGGTACTGGCACTGTGGGAGCGGGCTTGTTCGCGATTCAGGCGACACGGTGTTTCAGATTGACCGCGTCAACCTAATCGAGAGCAAGCCCGCTCCCACCGTTTTTGAGCAATAAACACCTGCGCGCATGGTTATAACGCCTATCGATGAACACTAGATGACAACGCCAATGATGTAGGTCAAATAGACGTCAATTGTAGGAATTGTTAACGCGAAGACACATTTCGATACTTTCACGAACGTCCCTTAAGGCGTAGGCTGCGCGTTCATTTCGCCAGCATCCAGACAATGCTCCAACAATTTCTTCAAGAATTCGGTTACTTCGCCCTGTTTCTGGGGACGTTCTTTGAAGGTGAGACCATCCTGGTTCTCGCAGGCTTCTTGGCGTTCCGCGGATACATGGACCTGAAACTGGTCATGATCGTGGCGTTCCTCGGCAGTTATGCCGGCGACCAGCTGTGGTACTTCCTGGGGCGCAAGCACGGCCGCAAACTGTTGGCGCGCAAACCGCGCTGGCAACTCATGGGCGACAAGGCGCTGGAGCATATCCGCAAGCACCCGGACATCTGGGTCTTGAGTTTCCGCTTCGTCTACGGCCTTCGTACCGTCATGCCTGTAGCCATTGGCCTGTCGGGCTACCCGCCGGGCCGCTACTTGCTGCTCAACGGCATCGGTGCTGCCATCTGGGCCATCGCGCTGGCAACCGCCGCTTACCACTTTGGCGCCGTGCTCGAAGGCTTGCTGGGCAACGTCAAGAAGTATGAGCTGTGGGTACTGGGTGCCTTGTTGCTGATCGGTCTGTGCCTGTGGGCCCGTCGCCGCTTCAAGAACGCGCGACAGGCCAGGCAGACCGCTCTCGAAGAAAAGAGCAAAGCCTGCGCCGACGTCAGCAACCCGCCAGCTGAGTGATGCGGTTTCTGCACACGTACAGGCCCATCACGCTCAACACCGTGTAACTGAACAGGCCGACCCAGCCCAATCCGCTGGCCGGCCACAGCCCCACCCAAGGGGCCAGCCATACCAGTGGCACATTCAGCGCCAGGCGCAGCCACTCAAGCCTCAACGCCCAGGGCCGGTTTTCCAGGCCCGCCCCCAATACAAACAACCCGAACGCCATGTAGCCCCATCCCAGCGTCAGTGCCTGGGCCGGCAGCATCTCGCCCAGATTCAGCAGATAACTGCCCAGCGCCACATACACCGTGAATTGCCCCGCGATATACAGCTGTTGGCGTAACGGCATTGGCACTTCGAATTTCTCGAACTGGCTCAACTGCGGTTTACTCATCGGGTACCTGGCCGCCACATCCGCCGGGCGCCAGCCCGTGGGCATAAACCAGATCCGCAGCTTGTCCTGCCAACGTTCAGCGCGTCGCGCATCGGCCAGTAACTGGCCATAGAACTGCCAATTGGCCCATAGCGGGTTCCAGCTCTGCAGAGGTGTGGTTACCCCGAAAATAACCGGTTCGGCGTCGTCCTCCTCCTGAAACGTGCCAAACAACCGATCCCAGAAAATGAACACCCCGCCGTAATTGCGATCCATATAGAGAGCATTTTGCGCATGGTGGGCCCGGTGATTGGAAGGCGACACAAAGAACCACTCGAACCAGCCCAGCTTGGGTACATGCCGGGTATGGACCCAGAACTGATAGAGCAGGTTAAGCGTCGCCACAGTGACAAACACCAGCAACGGCACGCCCAGCACCGCCATCGGCAGGTAAAAGATCCAGCCAAATACGAACCCGGTACTGGTTTGCCGAAGGGCCGTAGACAAGTTGTAGTCTTCACTCTGGTGATGCACCGAATGCGCGGCCCACAGCACGTTGCGCTCATGCCCGAGGCGGTGGTGCCAGTAGTAGCAAAAGTCATAGAACACAAAAGCAAACAACCAGACCCACAGGCTGTCTTCGGGCAAATCAATGAGCGCCAGATATTTGAGCGCCAGCGCATAGGTGATCAAACCCACGCCTTTGGTCAGCAAGCCGGTGGTGGTCGACAGTACACCGGCGCTCAGGCTGCTGATGGTGTCTGCCAGGCGATAGGTGCGCATCCCGCGCCAGCGGTCGGCCAGAAGCTCCACAGCAATCAGCACAAAGAAAAACGGTACTGCATACAGAATCAGCTTCATGGCACACCCCGAGCGACGATCCATCAAGCGTAGGCCGACTTCGCACGAAACCCTATGGCATCAAGCGCCAAATCAGGCGACATTAACGCCATGAACAAGGAGACCGACATGACCACCAAAAAAGTTGCCGTCATTCTTTCTGGCTGTGGCGTCTATGACGGCGCAGAGATCCACGAAAGCGTGATCACCCTGCTGCGCCTCGACCAGCGCGGCGCCAAAGTGCAATGTTTTGCGCCCGACATTACCCAACTGCACGTCATCAACCACCTGACCGGCGAGCAGATGCCCGAAACGCGCAACGTACTGGTGGAATCCGCGCGTATTGCCCGGGGTGACATCAAGGATATTCGTGAAGCCAGGGTCGAGGACTTTGACGCTCTGATCGTGCCGGGCGGGTTTGGCGCAGCCAAGAACCTCTCCAGCTTCGCCACTGAAGGCGCCGCGTGCTCGGTTCAGGTGGATGTCCTGAACCTGGCCGAGGCCTTTGCGCAAGCGTGCAAGCCCATTGGCCTGATGTGCATCTCCCCCGCCATCGCCGCCAAGATTTATGGCCCGGGGGTGATCTGCACCATCGGCAACGACGCCGATACCGCCGCGGCCGTGATCAAAATGGGGGGCACCCACGAAGACTGTGAAGTGTCGGAGATTGTCGAAGACAAGGCCCGCAAACTGGTGAGCACCCCGGCCTACATGCTCGCGCAGTCCATCAGCGAAGCGGCATCCGGGATCAATAAAATGGTTGACCGCGTGCTGGAGTTGACCCAAAAGGCCTGATCAGCCTCGCGACAGCCGGGTCAGGATACGGTCCAGCGAGTTGGCGAACGCCTGTTTTTCGCGTTCGCCATACGCGCCCTGCCCGCCGCCCATCTGGCCTTGCTCACGCAGGTCGGTAAACAGATTGCGCACCGCCAGGCGCTCACCCATGTTCTGCGGGTCAAACTCCTTGCCCCGAGGGTCCAGCGCCGCCACACCCTTCTTCACCAGCCGGTCGGCCAGCGGCACATCGCTGCAAATCACCAGTTCACCGGGCACCGCGTGCTCCACCAGGTAATCATCTGCCGCATCCGGGCCACTGGGCACCACGATCAACTTGACCAGCGCGTACGCTGGCTTGATCTGACTCTGCCCCGCCACCAGCACCACCTCGAACTGACGTTTGAGGGCGAACTTGATGACTTGATCCTTGGCGGCCTTGGGGCAAGCGTCGGCGTCGATCCAGACACGCATGGGAGTAACTCCTGAAAAAATGGGCTAAGGCTATCACCTGCAAGCCAAGCAGAACGGAGTACTGGCTCAACCCTTGATCTTGTAGCCTCCACCTTCAGCGCCTTCATGCAAAGCAGACTGAATACGCTCATATAATGCATTGGCTTCAAACGTCGTAATGGAACGTGAACAGTCCCGCAGTACAACCCGCAACAAAATGTTTTCTTGCCCAGGCAAAAGCCCAAGCCGTTCTATTGCCTGTGCGGGCAACTCATCCACAGCCCAGCGCCCTTTGACTTGCATTTCTTCAATCCAGGCCGAGCGATCACCCGCAGCCAGCAACATCTTTTCGGTCAGAACCTCTTCACTCAAGCCCGGCGTCACTGCAAGGGAGATATCACGCGTGATGCAAGGTAACCGCGAAACGGCCTGCCAAGGTTGCAAATCATGCATTTGGGCCTGAACACGATCATCAGGGTCGCGTAACAAGCGAATATCGGGTATGCCCTTGCGTAACATGGTCAGGCGGTCCAAGCCCATGCCCAATGCCAAACCACCATGCTTGGCAGGATCAATACCTAGTCGTTGCAAAAGCGAGGGTGCAATACACCCACACTCAAGCACTTCGACCGGTTGCTCCTGCGAGATCAGGTTCACCTCGATTCCGCCTTCGGTGTAGTGGTGCGGACTGTCACTGTATACCCACGCCATGTTGGGTACGGAACACTCAAGGATGTCACCCACCAGTTTCAGCAAATGCATGCGTGTTGAAAGTACTGGATCACCGAGTAGCCAAATATCCATCTGATGCGGCTCAGCACAGTGCCATCTGTCGCGGCTATCGCGCCTGAATGTAATACCGGGAGCTGCCAACAGGATGATCTCCCCTGCTTTGCGGTCCTGTGCGACACGCTGCAAAGCCCGTGGGATTTGACTGGTTGTTTGAGTACGCAAGAGCAAATGCTCATCCACCCAGCGCGTATGCTCACTGCCTAATGTGACTTCCGCAGGGTCATAGCCAAGCAACCCATAGTTCTCTTGGGCAGAAACAATTCGCGGGCCTCTAAGAATCTGGCCAGCAGGCCAACCCCGCATCACCAACCCCTCAAGTACCTCACTTAACAAAAGCCCGATGGCATGCGCTGGGTTGTCCAACTCTGTGAGATCGCAAAGTTCAAGAGCATCTCTAACCGAGCGTGCGCAAAGATATTTTTTTGACGAAAACATAACGATTCCTCGCCTGGATCACGGCAAATACCAATGAGTATTAAATAGAGAGCAAAATCTAGATCAAATACGCTTTAACTCACAACGAAAAATCAACAAAACCCTAAAGGCAGGTCAAATATCAGACAATACCTACATACAATGCCTACACTAATTTCCGAACTGACTAAAGAATGAACACAGCATAGAAAATCAATATAAAAATACAATAAATATCACTTCAGCCTGCCGGCCATTAGCCCTAACATACCAACTTCCTGAAGCGCTCAGGCATCAAACATACACTTCATACCATACGCAGCGAGGACAAATAATGACTAACTTGACTCTATCGAAACCAAAATTAAACCGAACCACATCCGACCCGGATAACTTCGGATGGGCTCCACTTGCCTGGGCTTACCAGCCAGATTGAGTGAGCAATATATGCACGTGAGCGCCAAGACAAAGAAAGAATATTAATTGGCGCCCACTTTCCCTTGGAGGGTATGCCTGTGCCTGCCAACAACTTTCCTTTCAACTTAAAAAACTCGTGGATCGTCTCCGACAATAATATTTTCCTTCAAAGGTGTACTGCTCAAGGCTTCAATACACAATCGCTTAATGAAATAGAGTATCTCCCAGCACAAAGTCTCGTCTTTGCCTTTTGCAATGAAGCCGCTAGACGCACCTTCGAAATTGCGAAGCAGACCCCTGCCAAAAGAAGTGTTTTTTGTGCGGTCTACGTTTTCGAAGCATCCGTTAAGAGTGCACTCTATGGGCTGGACCTTATCCTGAAGAGTGACTTTGACGATGCACTCCAAAAACAGCGGCTTGTCTTGACGCAACTTGATACCTGTAGGCAGTTCAATTTGGATGGGTGCAATTCTCAGGCTCGCGTCACTATTTCAGAGCAAGCCACCCCGTACGCCATGATAGAAGAAGATATAAGCAATGATTTTATACACTCAATAGCTGAGTTCTTTGAAGTGCACTATGCCCACATGAATATACATGCACCTTGCCCATTCCAGTTCACTGGACACCTGACAATCTCTGGTATTCTTACCGTACTTAGAAAGCCCCCCACAACAACAGATATAGCACTAAAGATAGCCCTGGAAAAACTCACCCATGATGTTGCACAACACACCGCACTGTTGGCGGTAGAAAACAATATCCTCATCTCATTCCGTGTCAACGATACAGAACACAAAGAATTATTGAACTGTGCGGCAGGTGCTCGGGGATTAAAGCTAACAGAATTTGCAGTCGGGGTGAATAAAGCTATAGCACCGTTTATTGATTATCGTATCAACGCTCAAATGAACGAAGGCATTAGCGGAGTGCATGTTGCATTAGGCGATGGTTCGACGGGTTACCACATCGACTTTCTAAGCCCTGGTGTGGCGTTCAATCCCTTACCAAGGTGAACAAACACACCTGCATTAGCGCAACAAATATACGGATTAAACTAGTCGTGAGGGATAGTTTTAACCGCTGGCAAGCCACACGGGGAGTATGCGGCTTACCAGAAATGCTTCAATGCTTACGAAGCCTGCACCCGGCGTTTTTCCGCCAGTTTGCTGCGGCTGTACAGCACGACAATCGCCAAAATGGCGACTGCCTGCGCACTCAGCGAGTACGCATCGGCGTGGATGCCCAGCCAGTCGAAGTCGAAGAACGCCACCGGCCGCGTACCGAAAATACCGGCTTCCTGCAGCGCTTTCACACCATGCCCGGCGAATACCACCGACAGCGCACACAACAGTGCCGCGTTGATGCCGAAGAACAGCGCCAATGGCAACTTGGCCGAGCCACGCAGGATGATCCACGCCAACCCCATCAGCAGCACCAGCGCCGTGGCGCCACCCGCCAGCACGGCGTTGTGCCCGGCCGGGCCCGCTTGCAGCCACAGGGTTTCGTAGAACAGGATCACTTCGAACAACTCGCGGTACACCGAGAAAAACGCCAGGATCGCAAAACCAAAACGCCCGCCGCCGCCGACCAGGCTGCTTTTGATGTAGTCCTGCCACGCAGCAGCATGGCGGCGGTCGTGCATCCACACGCCCAACCACAGCACCATGACGCTGGCGAACAATGCCGTGCAACCTTCAAGCAGCTCGCGCTGAGCGCCGCTGACGTCGATTACATAGGCGGCCAGCCCCCAGGTCGCGAGCCCTGCAACCAAGGCCAGCCCCCAGCCAATGTTGACGCTGCGCACCGCCGACTGCTGGCCGGTGTTGCGCAAAAAGGCGAGGATCGCGGCCAGGACCAGAATCGCTTCCAGACCTTCGCGCAGCAAAATCAGCAAACCCGAGACATAGCTCAAGGTCCAGCTCAAACCATCGCTGCCCAGCAGCCCGGCTGACTCTTTGAGCAAGGCTTTGGCGGTGCCCAGCCGCTGCTCGACTTGCTCGATCGGCAAGCCGTCCTGCAACGATTGTCGATAAGCCATCAGGGCTTTTTCGGTGTTTTTACGCACATTGGCGTCGACGTTATCCAGGGAGCTTTCGACCAGCTCAAAGCCTTCCAGATAAGCTGCTACCGACAGGTCGTAGGCCTGCTCACGATCGCCGGCGCGGTAGGCCGCGAGGCTCTTGTCCAGAGTGGCGCTGGTGTAGTCGAGCAACTGCGCCGGGCCGCGTTTGACCTGTGGCGGTTGCGCCCGCTGGGCACGGAAGGTCGCGGTCGCCTCGGGGCCTTCGGCCGCCAGCACTTCATTCGGGGTTTGACGGGCCAGGTCCGCCAGGTTGTAGGTTTTGTCCGCCTTGGCCGCCGCCGGATCGGCGCTCAAGCCTGCGATATAGGTGGCCAGGTCCCAGCGCTGACGCTCGTCCAGTTGATCGGCAAACGAAGGCATGTCAGTGCCTTCGACACCCAGGCCCAAGGTGTTGTAGATCGCGTAGAGGCTCAGACGGTCCAGACGCTGCACATCGCGCAGGTTAGCCGGAGGCGGCGTCATGCCGACACTGGCAGGGCCATCACCGGCGCCGGTTTCACCGTGGCATACCGAGCAGTGCTGGGCGTACAACGGCGCACCGCGGGTCGGGTCGGGGGTAATCACAGGCGCCTGGCTGACCTCGTAGGCCACAGCCAGCCGGGCCCCCAGCTGCCGCGCTTCACGGGCCACGGCGGCGCCTTCTTCGCGTTGTTCGATGGCGGCTTGCAAGGCATTCACGCCTTGGGTCAGCTCGGCACGTTCAGGGCGCTCTGGCAGGCCTGCGATCAAGCCCTTGAGTACGGTCAGAAACTCCAGTTGCTCGCGGTACTCGGTTTCATCGATGACCTTGCCGTCTTCAACAGTAGGCGGGTAGTCCGCGCCGATGTAGTCGATCAGATGCAGCGCTTGTGAGGCGCCTTCCGGGGAGTTGGCAGACACAGCAAGGCTGCACAACGCGAGCACTGGCAACATCAACCAGGCAAAAAAACGCGAGCGGGCGGTCATTAATAAATCCGGATGGAAATGAGAAGTAACACATTGTTCACTTCCAATGACCGCGACTCAAGATTTTTAGGTGGTAGCGCGGTGCAATGTCGCCAGAAAACCCGCAGCGCCCAAAAACAGGCCGGCAAAGGTGCGGTTCATGCGCCGCTGTTGTTTGGGGGTGCGCAGCAAACGCAAGACCCTGGACGCCAACCCGGTATAACCGGCCATGACAATCAGGTCGACGCAGATCATGGTGACGCCCAGCGTCAGGTATTGGGATACCAGCGGCGCATTGGGGTCTACAAACTGGGGCAGCACGGCGAGCATGAAAACCAGCGCCTTGGGGTTGCTGACGTTGACCAGGAAACCACGAAATACCAGCGCCAGCGGCTTGCCTATGGGGCGCACGGCAGCGTCATCGCTGAGGTCTGCTGGCAGGGCACGCCATTGTTTGACGGCGAGGTAGATCAGGTAGGCCACGCCGAACCATTTGATGGCATAGAAAGCGGTGGACGAGGCGGCGAGCACTGCGCCGACACCGGCGGCGACAATCGCGATTTGCAGCGCCAGGCCCAGTTGCAGGCCGAGGGCGTTCCAGTAACCGCGCCAGAAGCCGTATTGCAGCCCGCATGACATCGAGGCAATCGCGCCCGCGCCGGGGGACAGGCTGATAACCCAACAGGCAGCAAAGAAGGCCAACCACGTTTCCAACGACATCGCACACCTCGGACAAATGCTGTAACAAGTCCTTTAAGCTAATGCGCTGGCTGAAAATTGACTACTGATTTCTGTGGCCGCGGCCCAAGGCTGCGATCAGGGCCACCGGGCCTTCAATCGCAACCCGTCGCAACCTTGGGCCGCGGTTACAAGAGATGGCGGGGGGTTACATGTCACTTTCGCGCCAACGGCGTACCGAGCGCTGGAAGAACAGGCTGTTGGGGACTTGCACCATGCTGCTGCCGCTGCCAGCTTCTGCGGGCTCGATCAGGGTGGTGTAAAGCAGATTGATGGCCACGACCCGGCCTTTGACGCCCGGCTTGTCGAGGGTGTCGAGCAGCTCCACCACGTCGCCGATGCGAAACGGGCCCACCGTGAAGATCAGTACCGCGCAAAGCAGGTTGGAGAGCACGCTCCACATGGCGAAGAAGGCAATCGCCGCCACCGCCACAAATCCCGAGAGCGCTGTCCACAACACGGTGGCCGAGACGCCAAGGCGTTCCAGCACGACAATCACTGCGCTGCCCATGATGAACCAGCGCAAACCGCCCCGCAGCGGCATCATCAGCTGCGGCGGAAAAGGATAACGCTCGCCCAGACGCGTGAGGAAACGCGCCACAACGCGCTGCGAGAAATAGCCGGCCAGCAGAATCAGCAGAATCTGCAAACCGATCCACAGGGGTGCGATCAGTTCCGCCGGCAAGGGCAAGTGCAAGGCTTCCATCAGGACAGGGCTTCCAGTTCCGCCTGCATGGACTCAAGCAGCTCCAAGGATTCCATCCAGCGCTCCTCCAGCTGGCCTTCCAGCACTTTGAGCTTGGCCTGTTCAGCCAGCAAATCACGCAGCTCGTCTTTGCGGGCGGCCTCGTAAACCGCACTGTCGCCCAGGCTGGTTTCGATTTTGGCCAGTTTTTCGTTGACCTTGCCCAGCTCGCTTTCGAGTTTGTCGGCTTCACGCTTGTGCGGTGCCAGTTGCTGGCGCAACGCAGCAGCAGCCTGACGCTGAGCCTTTTTATCGGTCTTGTCAGGGTTGACCGGCGTGTTGCTCGCCGGCGCGTTGCGCAAACGGTAGTCCGCCAGCCAGCGCGCATAGTCTTCGAGGTCACCATCGAATTCCTGCACCTTGCCGTCGGCCACCAGCAGAAATTCATCCGTGGTGCTTTTGAGCAAATGCCGATCGTGAGACACCACCAGGACCGCACCGCTGAACTCTTGCAGCGCCATGGTCAGTGCCAGACGCATTTCGAGATCGAGGTGGTTGGTCGGTTCGTCGAGCAGCAGCAGGTTTGGCCGGCCCCAGGCGATCAGCGCCAACGCCAGGCGGGCTTTTTCGCCACCGGAGAAATTCAGTACCGGCTCGTCGATGCGTGCACCGCGGAAGTCGAAACCACCGAGGAAGTCACGCAGGGTTTGCTCACGCTCAGCCGGTGCCAGACGCTGCATGTGCAGCAACGGGCTGGCTTTGGAGTCCAGCGAGTCGAGTTGGTGCTGGGCAAAGTAGCCCACCACCAGATTTTCGCCACGGGCCAAGCGGCCCGACAGCGGCTCAAGCTCGCCTGCAAGGTTCTTGATAAGGGTCGATTTACCTGCGCCGTTGGGCCCGAGCAAGCCGATACGGGCCCCCGGAACCAGCTGCAGCTTGACCTTCTCCAGGATGGTTTTGTCGCCATAGCCCAGGCGTGCATCGGACAAATCGAGCAGCGGGCTGGAGAGCTTGACCGCCTCGCGAAATACGAAGTCGAACGGCGAATCCACATGGGCCGCGCTCAGTTCTTCCATGCGCTCCAGGGCCTTGATCCGGCTCTGGGCCTGACGTGCCTTGGTGGCCTGGGCCTTGAAGCGGGCGATGTAGCTTTCCATGTGCGCACGTTGCGCCTGCTGCTTCTCGTAGGCTTGTTGCTGCTGGGCCAGACGCTCGGCACGGGCACGCTCGAACGCGCTGTAACCACCGCGGTAGAGGGTGATTTTGCGCTGGTCTACGTGGGCGATATTGTCGACCACTGCGTCGAGGAAATCCCTGTCGTGGGAAATCAGCAGCAAGGTGCCGGGGTAGTTCTTGAGAAAGTCTTCCAGCCACAGGATGGCGTCGAGATCCAGGTGGTTGGTCGGTTCATCGAGCAACAACAGGTCCGATGGACACATCAAGGCCTGCGCCAGGTTAAGGCGCATCCGCCAGCCACCGGAGAAGTCGGCAACCGGACGGTCCATTTGTTCGTTGGTGAATCCCAGCCCGGCGAGCATTTTGCGAGCCCGCGCATCGGCGGTATAACCGTCGGCGCTATCCAGCTCAGAGTGCAGGCGCGCCTGAGCGGCGCCATCCTCGTCAGCCTCGGCCCTGGCCAGGTCAGCTTGCACTTGGCGCAAGCGCAGGTCGCCATCGAGCACGTAGTCGATCGCGATGCGGTCGAGGGTGTCGATTTCCTGCCGCATATGGGCAATCCGCCAGTCGGCCGGGAGCAGACAATCCCCGGAATCAGGCGTCAACTCACCCAGCAACAAGGCGAACAAGGTGGATTTACCGGCGCCATTGGCGCCGACCAGACCGGCTTTGTGGCCGGCGTGCAGGATCAGCTCGGCGTCTTCTAGCAGACGTTGCGGGCCACGCTGTAAAGTCAGGTTCAGAAGTCGGATCATAATGGCGGCGGAGTCTACCAGCTTCCCTCTCAACTGGCGCGAATTGCACTATGCAGACTGACCTGTGGAATTACTGTTTGAACCTCTATGCCCGCCCCGGAGTGGAGCAGGCATGCCTGCACTTGCAAGGCCAGGGCCTGGATGTGTGCCTGCTGCTGTGCGCAGCCTGGCTGGAAGAGCGGGCTGTGGCCTGTGACGAATCTCGTCTTGGGCAATTGAACGCCTGTGCCGGGCCCTGGCAACGCGAGGTCGTGCAACCGTTGCGGCAGCTGCGCACGGACTGGCGCAAAGCGGCCGCGCACGATGATGCGCTGGCAGCGCTGCGCGCGCAGATCAAGTCATTGGAACTGGAAGCAGAGAGGACGTTACTGCGGCGCCTGGAGTCAGTGACCCTGGGCTGGCCGACAGCTCAACCGCAAGACACGTGCGATTGGCTGCAGAGGGTGGCGAGCGATGCCGGCCACCCTGATTGCGACGCGCTGCACCCGCTGCGCGTCGCAATCAACCATGCTTAGGAAGCGCTGCCAGGGGTGGTAGCCGAGTTTGTTGCGGTAAGCGCAGGGGCAGCAGACGGTGTGGCCGCTGAAGGCGTAACAACTGGCTTGGCGGGCGCCGCAGCAGCAGGCTTGGCAACGGCTGGTTTGGCCGCCACTGGCTTTTTAACGGCAGGTTTTGCAGCCGGCTTGGCTGCCGCCCTGACCGCAGGTTTCGCTGCGACAGGCTTGGCTGCCGGTTTGGCAGATGCCGTTTTAGCTGCAGGCTTGGCTGCAGCTTTTACCGCAGGTTTAGCCGGCGCCTTGGCCGCGGCCGGTTTGGCTGCTGCGGGCCTGGCGGCAGGTTTTGCGGCTGCTGTTTTGGCCGCTACGGGCTTGGCGGCCGGTTTGGCTGTTGCGGTTTTCGCCGCTGCAGGTTTTGCCGTGCGGGCTGCTGCCGGTTTTGGCGCAGCGACTTTGGCGGCGGGCTTGGCGGAAGCGGCTGCCGGTGCCTTGACGGGGGCCTTGGCAGCTGTTTTGGCCGCAGGTTTTTTTGCGCTTGCCGCAGGCTTGGTGTCACGGGATGACAACGCCTTGCCCACTGCTTCTTTGACCCGGCCAATACCTTGGGCCAGCTTCAGGCTTTCTTGAGCGTCGCGCTTGAGTTGCAGGATATAAGTGCGCGTTTCAGTCTGACGGTCTTTGAGTGAGTCGAGCAGTTGCTCAAGCTCTTTGACGACAGCCTTGGCTTTGGTCTGAGCCTTGGATTTGCCGGCGTTAGCGGCATCCTGCAATTTGGCGCGAGCCTTGTGCAGTTTTTCCTGGGCTTTGCCACGCTGCTTTTCAAGTTTGGCGAGCAGTTTCTCAGCATCAGCCAACGCTTGGGAGCAAGCGTTTTCCAAATGCTCAAGCAGGCTGCCTGAGAGTTGCTGGAGCAAGTGCAACGGCGTATTTACGGGCTTCTTATTGGCCGACATGGTTTACCTCCTGGCTGAAGTGAGTGCGGCTCATACTAGACCTCTGCAACTACCGCCGCTAGGTCATGTTGACACTAAGGATAGCTGCCGGTTGCATGTCGTCTAAAAACTTGTGCTGGATCAATCTTTAACCGCCAAACCCTATAAATTCCGCGGGCGCTCCAACGTCTTTCAAACCCCGAATTTAATCATCGGCGCACGCCCGGGCGCTGGCATAATCCCCCGCACCTCAGGCCGGAGAGCTCCCATGCCGCGTTACCTCTTTTTGTCCTTGTTGTGCCTGGCGCCCTGGGCCCATGCTGCCCCGCCCCCAAGCCCCGATACCGCCCACGACCTTGCTTACAGCCTGGGTGCCAGCCTGGGTGAGCGCTTGCGCGAAGAGGTTCCACAGTTACAGATCAAGGCATTGCTCGAGGGTCTGAGCACGGCCTATCAAGGCAAGCCGCTGGCACTGAGTGATGAGCGCATCGAGCAGATTCTGACCGAGCATCAGGCCCGGGCGGACAACGCGCAAAACCCGTCCCGCAGTGACGTGGCACTTGGCGCCGAACGAGATTTTTTGCTCAAAGAAAAACAGCAGCCCCGGGCGCGAGAACTGGACAACGGCATCATCCTCACCGAGCTCAAGCCCGGCACGGGGGCAAAGCCCGGCGCACAGGATTGGGTATACGTGAACTATGTGGGCCGCCTGCCTGACGGTACGGTCTTCGACCAAAGCACCCAGCCGCAATGGTTACGCCTGGACAGCGTGATCGCGGGCTGGCGCAGTGCACTGGTGCAGATGCCAGTCGGGGCGAAGTGGCGGCTGGCGCTCCCTTCCAGCCAGGCTTACGGGGCAGAGGGCGCGGGGGATTTGATTGCGCCCTACACACCGCTGGTATTTGAAGTCGAGCTGCTGTCTGTCAAAAAATGACCTGCCCGGAACGAAAAAAGGTACGCCGTGGCGTACCTTTTTTTGACTCGACTACAGGTTAAGCCTGAGCAGCTTCTTTCTGTTTGTGCGCACTGTGCAGCACTTCGATCAAGCAGTCTTCAAGCTCAAAGCGCTCGTCAAGCAGAGCCCCCAGGATCTTGATTTCTTCTGCGAGCTTGTCACAGTCAGGGCGATGGGCTTTACCGTCGCAATGATCATTGAAGGCCAGAGCGGCTTCAGTAATCACGCTGATTCTCGGGTAGATGGTCTCTGCCAATGCTAACCCGCGCTCATCGTTGAAGGCTTTGGCCTCCTGATTGAGCTGCTCGTAAATTTCGAAATGACCTGCAGAAACGTAGTCGACCAGGATCTGGCAAAACTCTTTTTGCGGTCCACGCTTGGGGTTATTTTGCTGCTCAATCAAAGCAGCATAAGCCTTCACAAGTTTACGGCGCTCATGCAACCAGCGATCAACCAGCTGGTGGACGCCGTTGAAACGTTCCTGAGCACTCTCGCATCTTTCGAGCATGATGATCTCTCTTCCCTTGTGGGCCCATGCCACCCGACTTTAGCCGGGCCTATGAGAACCAAAACCTGCGCGGCTGCACCGGCATTGGGCGGCATAACTCCAGTAATACGTGCGGGCCAGATTATGCCCGCGCGGCAACTGCTTCAAGGTACGCACGAGAGAAAGTTCATACAAGCGTTTAATCCCGACTGCTACACCGCGTCGCAGCCAGGGGGTAATTTATCGCCATGGACTGTGCGAAAAATCTGGAAGATGCTCAACACAAGCAGGCCGATAAAGGCCAGCAAGCTGAGTTCGGGAGCGCTCAAGTCAAACACGCTCCAGTGAATATGCGTGCAGTCTTCGCCGCCCTGATAAATCATTGAAAAGAGCTCAGCAGGCGTCAGATCGTGCCAGGTACACGTCAGATCTGGCTGGCAAAACATCAGTTGTTCAGGCGGCAGCAGTTGCAGTTTCATCTGTCGCAAGGCGCTCGCCGCCCCCCCAAGCGCCAACAACGTGGATGCAATTGAATAGCACCGCAGACCTAAACGCTGCGGGCCATGCACATAAGCCACCAGATTGACGAGACAGAAACCCAGCAAGAAAAAGCGCTGCACCAGGCATAAGGAACAAGGCTTGAGCCCGGACCCGTACTGAAGGTAAAGAGCGCCGCCCATCACCAGGGTGCCTGCAAGAAAGGCTAAAAAGAAAACGAAACGTGAGCCTGCCAAGAACATGGCTTTTCCGTAACAAAAGAGACAGCTGGTTACGGTAGATGAAAGCCATTGGCCCTTTCAAGGTGCCCCTAAGCGGATAAATCTTGAAGGAATCAGGGAATTACCGACAGAAGACTGAAGCATTGAGCCCTAATCACGTAGGACACAGTGACCCGCACCCAATAAAACGGCTGACTGAAACAACCAGACGTATGTAGGGACACACGCCCGGCTGCCCGCTCAGGCCGCTTAAAGGCTCGTGGCTGTCGCCGGCAAAGGCAGGGCCAGCAAGCGCTCATCCAGCAGATTCAAACCTTCCTGAAACAGTTGATTGCTACGTTCCGTATCGCCCAGTTGAGCCAGCAGTCGCGCCAGCTCTGCACAGGTTTCAGGGTTGCGCTCAACCTTCAGGCTGCTTTCAAAATAGTCCCGGGCTTTGCCCCACAAACTGTTCTGCAGGCACAGACGCCCCAGGGTCAACAGCAAGCTCGCGTCACCGGAGTGGGCTTTGAGCCAGCCCTCAGCCGTCTGCAACTGCTTCACCGGATCGCTGCCGCGCAGCAAGCCATAGAGCCGCACGAGGTGGCTGTCGTAGTTGCGCTTGAGCGCTCCACGCAGGACCTCTTCGGCTTCGGCTTGCGCGCCCAACTGACGCAATTGCTCGGCGTAGGCCAGAACCAGCGCAGGCTCCTGACGCTGGGCCGAGGTGAGCTGTTGCCAGGCACGCTGAAGTGATTGCAACCCCGCCTCGCCCTCTGCTTCGCGATGCGCAGCTAGGGTCAGATTTTGACCCCAGGCCCGATGTTCCAGTTCTGCGAGCTCCTTGGCCGGTAATACCTTGTCTTTGCGCAACTCGGGCAGCAAGCGAATCAGAGCCGTCCAGTCGCCCCGCTGCTGGTGCAAGCGCTGCAACTGGCGCAGTACTTGAACGTTATGCGGATGGCGCTCGTGCATGGCTTGCAAGGTCACCAGCGCCCCATCAGTGTCGGCGCGGTCAACCTGCAACTGGGCATGGCTCAGGGCAATGGCCAGTTCGGCTTGGGGCTGACGCTCCAGCGCACGCTCAAGCAGGTTGTCGCTTTCTTCGTAACGCCCTTGCTCGTTGGCCGCACGTGCAGCCCCCAGATAGAAGAGCAACGGCTGAGGCTCGGCTTCGGCAGCACGGGCCAAATGTTTTTGGGCGCTGGCCCAGCGGCCCTCAGCGAGGTCCATCTGGCCTTGCTCGATGGCAAGCTGCACCCGACGGCTGCGATTGCGGCGCGACCATGGATTCACCAGCCCGGTAGAGGCCGTAACCAGCTCCACCAGCAGCTTGATCCCCCAGAGAAGCAACCACAGAACCGCCAGCAGCGCGAGGGTTGCCCATACGCTGGATTCATAGCGGAAGTTTTTATAGGCCACCAGCACGTAGCCCGCATCTTCAGCGATTGCCAGGCCGATGCAGGCCGCAGCTGCAATCAACAAAAACACAATCACATAGAAACGCTTCATGGAAGAGCCTCCTGGGCAGGGCTGGCCGCCGCTTTGCCCGGCTCGTCGGCACGGACATGCCGACGCTCAAGGTAAGCCTGTACCGCGCTCAGAGTAGCCGCGAGATCCGGCGTTTTGACCGTGACCGGTTGCTTACTCAGCTCAACCACTTGCTCGAGGATTTTTTTACTCTGCGGGTTATCCGCGTTGAAGTTGCCCTTGAGCACTTCTTGCGCCTGCGCCAAGGCCTGGATGTAAACCGGCTCCTGGCCATTGAGGGCCGCCCATTGTGCTTGCTCCAGCGCCAGGCTCAAGGCCAGGCGAACTTGAGTCAGGCTTTGGCCTGCCAGCAGTGGGCGCACATTTTTGTCTGCATTGAAGTCAATGCGGATGTAGTGCGAGATCTCGTCCCACCACTGCGACCAGCGGCTCGCGCCATCGCCGTCTGCCGTCAGGCTCGACAATGAATCGCCTTGATTCTGATAGGCAGGGGCCAGGGCATTGAGTTGTGCGACCTGATCACGCAAAGCCGCCAATTGCAGGAACAGGCCGGTGCGATCCGGCTGCTCAACGCTGCGCAGTGCCGTCAGGCTTTTAGCCAGCTGCTCGCGTGCGGCGAAAGCGCCCGGGTCGTTTTGCTCACGCAAAATGGCATCGGCACCCTGCACCAGCGCCTGGGCGCTGGTGATGTCCTGCAGCGCCGACAAGCGCAAGGTCGCCAAACGCAGCAAGTGCTCGGCCTCGGCCAAACGCCAGTCTTTACGGCTTTCGCCCAGTACGGTTTCGAGGCGCTGGTTCAGACGCTGCTGATCGCCTTGCAGTTGCACGACCAACTGGCGCTGATTATCCAGTTCGCTGGCAGAGGGCAATTGATTGAGGCGAGCCAGCAGTTGTTGCTCGCCCTGCTTGATCGACAGCGTTTGCGCGGCCAGGGCTGGCACGTCGCTTAACTGCTGTTCGGTGGTGGTTTGCAGAGTGCGCATCTGCCACACACTCCAGCCACCGACAGCGACACCGGCAGCGCCCAGCAACAGGGCGACTACGGCCAGGCCATTGCCACGACCCTGCGGCGCAGGGTCAGGCTTTTTAGCCGGCGCTTCTGGCGCGGGCTGTACGTGTTCTTTGGACAAGACTGTTTCGCTCACGAATCCATCCTTTGCATTAAAAAGCAGGTGCGGGATGCTCCCGCAGCGCCGCCAGCAAGGCCGTGGCGCTCGCGCCACGACAATCCACAACGTTTTGTGCCCCGGCGCTTCGTGCTATCTCAGCAACCCGAGGGCTTGGAACAAACAACGGTAAACGGGCCAACTGGGGCCAGGCATCGCCTGCCAATTGGCGTAAATGTTCAAAACCCTGCCCACTGCTGACCACCAGAGCGTTCAGGCGTTCCGCTTGCACACGCTGAGGCAGGATCGCCGCCGGGTACGAGGGCAGCTCGCGACGATAGAGTTCAAGGTAGTCTACCTGCGCCCCCATACCGCGAAGGCGTGAGGCCAGCATCTCCCGACCACCCTCGCCACGCAAGATCAGGACCTTGGGCTCAGCCCCCTGAATCGCCTGTTCAAACACCGGCATTGCCAACAAGGCCTCGCTGTCATCCCCGCATTGAGGGTAGCTAACATCAAGACCGTAGTCGGCGAGAATCTGCGCCGTGGCGGCCCCGACACTGAACCACTTCTGGGCAGGCATTTGCGGCCAGTATTGGCTGACCAGAGCCAAAGCCAGGCGTGCCGCGGGCTTGCTGACCACAATCACGGCGCAATATCGCTCAAGATGGGCGATCGGCTCCCGCTGTGCGTCAGTCAACACCAACGGCTGGATCGCCAGTAGCGGCAAGCTGCTGCTGAAAATCCCGGCCCCGGACAGCTCGTTCGCAAGCGCCGCCGACTCTTCAGCGGGCCGGGTCAACAACAGGCGCCAGCGTGTCACTCGTGTCCTGCCTCACCATAAACGGCTTGCAAGATAGCGCCAGCGCCTTGAGCCAGCAGGTCTTCGGCAACCTGCACGCCCAGCGCGGCAGCCGCACTTTGTGGTCCGCGAGCCTGGGCACTCAGCAACAGGCCACCACTGGGTTCCCCCACCAGGCCGCGCAACCAGATTTGCTCGCCTTCCAGTACGGCATAGCAGGCAATCGGGACCTGGCAGCCACCGTTCAGATGTTTGTTCAAGGCCCGCTCGGCGGTGACGCGCACGGCAGTATCCGCATGGTGCAACGGCGCCAGCAGGGCATGAATTTCGGTGTCTACGCTGCGGCATTCGATGCCCACGGCACCTTGGCCGCCCGCCGGCAAGCTGTCTTCGATGCTGATCGCCGAGGTGATGCGGTCTTCAAAACCGAGACGGATCAGGCCCGCCGCAGCCAGGATAATGGCGTCGTACTCACCGGCATCGAGCTTGGCCAGGCGAGTGTTGACGTTGCCACGCAGAAAACGGATCTCCAGATCCGGGCGGCGAGTCAGTAGCTGGGCCTGGCGGCGCAGGCTTGACGTGCCGACAATGCTGCCCCGGGGCAGATCGTCGAGGCTGGCAAAGGTATTGGAGACAAAAGCATCGCGCGGATCTTCGCGCTCGCAAATGCAGAACAGACCCAGGCCTTCAGGGAAGTCCATCGGTACGTCTTTCATGGAGTGCACAGCGATGTCGGCTTCGTTTTCGAGCAGAGCGGTTTCCAGCTCCTTGACGAACAGACCCTTGCCGCCGATTTTCGACAGTGGCGAGTCCAGCAGCTTGTCGCCACGGCTGACCATGGGCACCAGCGTCACCACAAGACCTGGGTGAGCCTGTTCCAAACGGGCTTTGACGTATTCGGCCTGCCACAGAGCCAGGGCGCTTTTACGGGTAGCGATGCGGATTTCGCGAGAGGACATGGATCAATCCGTACTGAAAAGATACGGCTGATAATAACAGCTCAGCCAAAGCAGCTTTGACTTGTATCAGAAAGTCCTCGGCCTCCCTGGCCCAAAACGGCGCGCCTGCGCCTTTTACAGCTGCTGCATCATCTTGCGCACACCCGCCACATGCCGGCGACTCACGATCAATGCATCACCGTTAAGCCCCCGAAGGAACAGCTGGAAATGCCCCAGCGGCGTGCGTTGCAGACGCTCGATCCGATCACGTGCCACCAACGCATTTCGGTGAATACGCACAAAGCGGTCACCGAACTCGTCTTCAAGGGCCTTGAGGGGTTCATCGAGCAAGACTTCGCCGCCCGCGTGACGCAAGGTCACGTATTTATGGTCAGCAATGAAGTAAATCACCTGGTCGATGGGGATCAGCTCAATGCCTTTGCGGGTTCTGGCACTGATATGGCTGCGCGGGCCACTGCCCGTTTGCGCAGCCGGGCGGGTGAGCGCGGCCAGCTGGATGCGGTTGGGCCGGTGGGCCTCTTTCAAGGCGGCGCTCAGATCCCCGGCACTGACAGGTTTGAGCACATAGCTGACGCCGCTTTCTTGCAAGGCCTGTACGGAAAACTCGTCAGGCGCCACGCAAAACACTACCGACGGAGGTAGCTCGCGTTCGCATAATTTGGCCGCAACCTGCAACCCGTCGAGGCCCGGCAAGCGGATATCGAGCAAAACGACATCCGGCTTCAAGCTTTCGATCAGGGTTAATGCCTCTTCGCCATTCGTGGCGCCAGGCTCCAGTAACGTATAGCCCCCAAGCGTGCTGAGCAAATGGCTCAAATGCTCGCGGGCCAGGGTTTCGTCATCAACGATCAGGACATTCATATAGCGCTGTATTCCTGCGTGAGTCTCGCACAAGGATAGCGTAGACAAGTGAAGTGACGACTGTCACGGCGATCCACGCTAAGACTAGCGCGGAGGCCAAAAAGTGCCGCAAGCCGCACAGCAAAATTCACCTGTATCCGTTTCTCGATTTAATACCGGATACGTCTGGCAATCTACAAAGACCTGCTATGACTGATCCATACGACCAACTGTAGACGGTTGCCAAGACGAAAGTATTCAAACGATACATTTCGTTTCGGAAATTTGTTTATACCGCACTTCACACTAAAACCTGCCGAGCTGCGTCAACGCCATGATTGGCAACCCTGTTATGATCCGCGGTAACTTTTTGTGTAACTCCCCCTCAGCCGATTACGAGCGAATCCATGAGCACCGACAAGACCAATCAGTCCTGGGGCGGCCGCTTCAGTGAACCCGTCGACGCCTTCGTTGCGCGTTTCACCGCCTCCGTCACTTTCGACCAGCGCCTTTATCGTCACGACATCATGGGCTCCGTGGCTCACGCCACCATGCTGGCCAAGGTCGGCGTGCTGACCGATGCCGAACGCGACAGCATCATCGAAGGCCTGAAATCCATCCAGAGCGAAATCGAAGCCGGCACGTTTGACTGGCGCATCGATCTGGAAGACGTGCACATGAACATCGAGGCGCGTCTGACTGACCGCATCGGCGTGACCGGCAAAAAGCTGCACACCGGGCGCAGCCGTAATGACCAGGTGGCCACCGATATCCGCCTGTGGCTGCGTGACGAAATTGACGTAATCCTGGCCGAAATCACCCGCCTGCAAAAAGGCCTGCTGGAGCAAGCCGAGCGCGAAGCCGAGACCATCATGCCCGGCTTTACGCACCTGCAAACCGCCCAGCCAGTGACTTTCGGTCACCACATGCTGGCCTGGTTCGAAATGCTCAGCCGCGACTACGAGCGCCTCGTAGACTGCCGCAAGCGCACCAACCGCATGCCGTTGGGCAGCGCAGCACTGGCTGGCACCACCTACCCGATCGACCGCGAATTCACGGCTCAATTGCTGGGTTTTGACGCCGTGGGCGGCAACTCGCTGGACAACGTGTCTGATCGCGATTTCGCCATCGAATTCTGCGCAGCCGCCAGCATTGCGATGATGCACTTGTCGCGCTTCTCCGAAGAGCTGGTGCTGTGGACCAGTGCGCAATTCCAGTTCATCGACTTGCCGGACCGCTTCTGCACCGGCAGCTCGATCATGCCGCAAAAGAAAAACCCCGACGTGCCAGAGCTGGTACGTGGCAAAAGTGGCCGTGTGTTCGGCGCACTGATGGGCCTGCTGACCCTGATGAAAGGCCAGCCACTGGCTTACAACAAGGACAACCAGGAAGACAAAGAGCCGTTGTTCGATGCCGCCGACACGCTGCGCGATTCGTTGCGCGCATTTGCCGACATGATCCCGGCGATCAAGCCCAAGCACGCGATCATGCGTGAAGCGGCACTGCGCGGTTTCTCGACCGCCACCGACCTGGCGGACTACCTGGTACGCCGTGGCCTGCCGTTCCGTGATTGCCACGAAATCGTCGGCCATGCCGTGAAATACGGCGTAGAGACGGGCAAGGACCTGGCTGAGATGAGCCTCGAAGAACTGCGCCAGTTCAGCGATCAGATCGAAGAAGATGTGTTTGCCGTGCTGACGCTGGAAGGTTCGGTCAATGCCCGTGATCACATCGGCGGCACCGCGCCGGCACAGGTGAAAGCGGCAGTGGTTCGCGGCAAGGCGTTGCTGGCCAGCCGTTAAGCCCCGCGAGCACCATCAAAAACGGGCACCCAAGGGTGCCCGTTTTTTATCCAGCGCCAGTGCGCCGGTTATTTCTTGCTGCTGATCCAGGCCAGAAACTGCGGCATGGCCGCTTCCTTGTCGGCGGCAATTTTCTGCACATGCGGGTTTTGCTCCAGCCGCTCCAGCAGCGCTCTGGCATCCGGCATGTCAGCCAGCAGGTCCAGACCGAATAGCTTGTGCCCTACGGCACAAGCCAGGTTGACGCTGAAGACGAAGTAAATATCCGCAACGCTCAGCGTTTCGCCTGCCACATAGGGTGCGAACTTGCCGTGGCGACCCAACGAGGCCATGCCTTCCAGCAACTCGGTACGGGCTTTGGCCTTGATCGCGTCCGGCACAGGCATGCCGAAAAATGCTTCGGCGTAGCAAGCTCGGGCAGGCAATTCGATATACAGCTCGATTTCTTTGGCCAGCGCCAGCACTTGCGCGCGCTCGAACGGATCAACCGGCAGCAGTTTCGGGCCTGGCTGGGTCTGTTCGATGTATTCCAGGATCACGCTGGTTTCGTTGATAAAGCCTTGATCAACGCCCAGAACCGGGACTTTGCCGCGCGGGCTGACGGCTAGCGCCTCAGGGGTTTGGCCGGCAAAAAACGGCACCTCGTCAAAAGGTACACCCTTCTCCAGCAGCGCCAGTTTGACCATGTTGTAGTAGTTGCTGACTGCAAATCCATAAAGCTTGAGCATTACAAAGCCTCCAGGCCGTGTTGGGGTTGGCTGTGCCTGTTATAGAGCTTCACGACTGAGCTGGCCAGCAGCATCACCCGGCTGAATACAGTTAGACTGCCTGCCTTTACTTAAGGAGCCTGCCATGAGCGAGCCAGTTGATATCGATAACGAAGAAGAAGAGTTCGCCGAGTCCACGCTGATTCAGGCCATTGAAAACCAGATCGAAAGCGACAACCCGCCTGCTGCCAAAGCCACGTTCAACAAGCTGACCCTGGTGGGCTACGAGCGCGACGACATCCTGCAGATGATGGCCCACGTACTGGCCGTGGAAATTGACGCGATCCTCGAAGAAGACCGCGCATTTAACACCGAGTGGTACGAAGCAGCCCTGCGCGCGCTGCCGACCCTGCCGCCCGAGAAAAACTGAGCCGCGGCTCAGGCGCGAATCACGGGGGCCCGCTGCCAGTCCAGCTCCTTGGCAGGCATCGGACGCCCGAACCAGTAGCCCTGACCCAGGTTGCAGTTGAAGTCGAGCAGGAACTGCGCCTGCTCGACCTGCTCTATCCCTTCGGCATGTACCTGCAGGCCCATGCTTTGAGCGAGCGCGATGACCGCCCGCACAATCGCCACATCGTCATTGTCCTCGGGCAAGCCCGCCACAAATCCCTGATCGATTTTCAGCTTCTGCACGGGCATTTGCTTAAGCCGCAACAGCGATGAAAACCCGGTTCCAAAGTCATCAATGGCCAGGCGCAAGCCCAGCGCCCGCAGGCGGTGCATTTGCTCCAGTGCGACTTGCGAGTTGTCCATCACGGCGCTTTCGGTGACTTCAAGCTCCAGTAATGCCGGGTTAAGCCCCGTGTCTGCCAGCACCGTTGAAACCAGCCGGTACAACTCAGGACGAGCAAACAGTCGGCTGGAAATATTCACCGCCACGAACGACAACTCCACGCCAGAGGCTTGCCACTGACACATCTGCCAACAGGCTTGCTCCAGCACCCAGGCATCGATTTCAGCAATAAGACCGGTACGTTCGGCGATCGGGATAAATTCCCCCGGAGACACCAGCCCCCGCAGCGGATGCTGCCAGCGCACCAGCGCTTCAACACCAATCAGGCGACTGGTTTGCAGGTCGTGTACCGGCTGGTAATACACCCGCAACTCTTGCTGCTCCAGGGCACGGCGCAAATCGCTGGCCACCTCGATCCGGTACTGAGCATGGGCGGTCAGCTCTTCGGTGTACAACGCGTAACCTTCCCGCCCGGCACTTTTGGCCTTGAACAGGGCCGAGTCAGCATTGCGCAGCAATTGTTCGGCATTCAATGCATCACTGGGGAACACGCTGATACCGATACTGGCACTGATAAACAACTGATGCTTGTCGACATTGAATGCGCCTTTCATGACATCCAGTACCTGCTGCGCCAGGGCAGCGGCCTGGCTCACTTGCGCGCAGCTCTCGACCAGCACGCCAAACTCATCCCCTCCAAGCCTGGCCACCGTAAAGCCCTTGCCAAACACACGGTACAAACGATCGGCGACCGCCTTGAGCAGCAGGTCCCCCACGTTATGACCAAGGCTGTCATTGATGATTTTGAAATGATCGAGGTCTATCAGCAGTAACGCGCAGCCGCACTGCTGGCGTTGCGAATAAGCCAGCGCCTGCTCGGTGCGGTCAGTAAACAACAAGCGATTGGGCAGGTCGGTCAGCGGGTCGTGGTGAACCAGCCGCGCCAGTTCGGTCTGGGAGTTTTTGATCGCGGAGATATCTGAGAAAACCGCGACATAGTGACTGACCTGGCCGCTGTCATCGGCGATCGCGCGCACGGTCTGCCACTGCGGGTAAACCTCACCGCTTTTACGCCGGTTCCAGATCTCGCCGTGCCAATCGCCGCTTTGCTGTAACGACTTGAACATCGCCTCATAAAAAGCCGGCCCGTGCCGCCCTGACTTGAACATGTTCGGCCGGCGGCCCAGCACCTCTTCGACCGGGTAACCGGTGATTTCAACCAGGGCGCGATTCACATGCACGATCACGCCGCGGCTGTCGCTGACCAGCACACCTTCGCGGGTGCAATCAAAAACTACAGCGGCCTGACGCAAGCGCTCTTGATCCTGACGCTGACGCTTCAGTCCCGCACCCGCGCCCAAAAAACCGAGCAGACGGCCACGGGCGAAAAAAATTATTACGGCGCTGAAAAGGGCAAATACATAGCCATTTACACGCTGCCAATGCGCTAACTGCGCTGAATCATCGAAATAACTGCTCAATAAATGATCAGTCACTTGCAGCCAGAAAACCGATAACAACCCGTACAACAAGGCCGCACGCAAGGCATCGCGAGAGGAAACAGACATAAGAAAGTTAAAACACCTACAAAAAAATGGGAATTATAGTGTAAGAAACATCCAGGCACTCTTATCTGAAAGGCCGACTGGTTTTATCTGGCTGCATGGTGATAATGCATGTTGCAGTTTTTTTCATCTTCCCGAGGGCCAAACAGCCTATGTGGTACAACGGTTTTCTCGACTTGTCAGCCTGGCAACTGGTGGCAGTCACTCTGTTGATGACCCACGTGACCATTATCGGTGTCACGGTTTATCTACACCGCTACTCAGCCCACCGCTCCCTGGAGCTCAACGGTGGCCTGAAACACTTTTTCCGTTTCTGGCTGTGGCTGACCACGGCGCAGAACACCCGTGAGTGGACAGCCATCCACCGCAAACACCACGCCAAGTGCGAAACCGTCGATGACCCTCATAGCCCGGTGATCAAAGGGTTATCGACCGTTCTGCGAAAAGGTGCAGAGCTGTATCGCGAAGAAGCGCAGAACCCTGAGACATTGCGTATCTACGGTAAAAATTGCCCCGAAGACTGGATCGAGCGCAATCTTTATTCGCGTTACAAAATGCTGGGTGTCAGCCTGATGCTGGTCATCGACTTGCTGCTTTTCGGGGCCATCGGCCTGACAATCTGGGCCATCCAGATGATGTGGATTCCAGTATGGGCGGCAGGTGTCGTCAACGGTCTGGGCCACGCGGTGGGTTATCGCAATTTTGAGTGCCGCGACGCCGCGACCAATCTGGTGCCGTGGGGCATCATCATTGGCGGTGAAGAGCTGCACAACAACCACCACACCTACCCCAATTCGGCCAAGATGTCGGTCAAGAAGTGGGAGTTCGATTTGGGTTGGGCCTGGATCAAAGTCTTCAGCTTTTTACGTCTGGCCAAGGTTCAGCGCGTTGCGCCTATCGCCCACCGGGTGGAAGGCAAAGGCAATCTGGACATGGACACCGCGATGGCGATCCTCAACAACCGTTTCCAGATCATGGCCCAGTACCGCAAGCTGGTCATCGCGCCGCTGGTTCAGCAGGAGCTGTCCAAGGTCGATCACTCGGTGCGCCACCAGTTCCGCCGGGCCAAGCGCCTGCTTTCCCGTGAAACCAGCCTGCTGGAAGAGCGCCATCACCAGCGTATCGAAACGATGCTGGAGCACAGCCACTCGCTGAAAGTGATTTACGAAAAACGCCTGGCCCTGCAACAGATCTGGGTCAAGACCAGCACCAATGGTCACGACATGCTGGCCGCGATCAAAGAATGGGTACATGAAGCAGAAGCCAGCGGGATTCAGTCGCTGCGCGAGTTTGCCCATCAGCTGAAAACCTACTCGCTGCGTCCTGCGGCCGTTTAGGAATAACCCTCACCCTGGCCGCCCTCTCCTTCGAGGGGGCCAGGGTGAGGGGCTTCAGACGCTGTCATACCGTCTTGAGCAACCGCGACAACTCTGACACCCCGACCCTCAACAACCGTGCCGTTTTGCTGCTGGCCAGCGCGTCTACGCCTTCTTCAGGTGCCAGGCCGGCCGCTTGTGCCGCCAGGTTCATGACCAGCGACTCCCGCGAATACACCCCGCCGCCCAAGTGGTAAATCGCCGCGATCAACTCACGCAACTCCAAAGGCAAGCGCCAGCGAGTGCGTAACGCCGAGCCGTAGGCGGCGCCAAATTCGACCAGTGACGCATCAATGGCCCGGGTATCCAGCTCACCACCGGCCTGCTGCCACTCCTGCAAGCAACGCAACACGGCCAGATCACCCAGTCGGTGCAGCAACCCGGCGCAATAACAGCGCTCTTGATCCAGATTCAGCATGCCCGCCAACGTGTGGCCATAGTCCGCCGCACGCAGCGACAACGCCCAGTAACGTTCGGCGCAATCTGCCAGGCAAGGATCGCTCAGCTGCGCACTGCGCTTGAGTGTCAGCCCAAGCACCAGATTCATGCCTTGGGCCGGCCCCAAGCGCTGCAACGCCTGTGCAAGGGTCTGGGCCGGGCTGACGCCGTGTTGGGCCGCGCTGTTGGCCGCAGCAATCAGTACTGCCGTGATTTGCGGATCGGTACGCACGGCCTGCTCAAACAGTGCGAGGTCAAGCCCGTCAGGGCCGAGGCTGCCTTTGAGCGCCGATTGCGCATCCACCAATAGCGGCGCGCCATCTGAAGATGCACGGTGCTGCTCCAGAAAACGCGCAAGGGTCGTACCGGGCGCCAGTGCCGGTACATCACACGACACCTCTTGCCCTGCATCGAGCAACAGCACTTTGAGGCGTTTAGTCAGGCCTTCAATGTCCAGCGGAGTCGTCAGGTAAGCCGTCGGCGCCAAAGGCAAGGCTTCGCGCACACTGGCGCTGTCACTGCGCTCGCTGAGCAGAATAAATGGCAGCGCCGGAACGGCACGGCGCTGGCGCACCGTGCGCAACAGGTCCAGGCCACCTATGCCGGGCAAGTCCCGGTCGGCAATCACCAGGCCATAAGGTTTTTTACCCAGCAGCGCGAACGCCTGCTGGCCGTCGCCACAGACATCCAGCTGAGCGTCGCAACGTACAGTCAGCACGACTTGCTTGAGCAAGTCCCGAGTCCAGGGATCAGCCTCGGCAATCAATACATTCGGTACCGCTTTTAAATCTACAACCGTCATCCAGTGTGCTCCCCGCGCAATGCCTGCACCTTAGTCAAAGGCCGTACGCGGATACAGGAAAAAACACTCAAACAAATGCATCAGGCACAAAAAAACCGCCGAAGCGGTTTTTTCGCATATCAGCTCACACCCTCAAGGGCGTGGCTCAAGCCAGTTCAGCGAAGCACTCTTCGATGATGGCCAGGCCTTTGTCCAGTTGCTCGTCCGGCGAGGTCAACGGAACCAGCACGCGCAGTACGTTGCCGTAAGTGCCGCACGACAACAGGATCAAACCTTTATCACGTGCCTTGGCAACCACTTGGGCTACTGCAGCGGCGTTAGGTTTGTGCGAGTCGCCGCCTTCGAACAGCTCGACCGCAATCATCGCGCCCAGGGCACGTACGTCACCGATAACCGGGTACTTGGCCTGGATGGCCTTGAGGCCAGTGACCAGACGCTCGCCCACTTGCTTGCAGCGATCCAGCAAGTGCTCTTCTTCAAACACCTCAAGCACTGCCAGCGCAGCCGCACAAGCAATCGGGCTGCCGGCATAGGTGCCACCCAGGCCGCCTGGAGCAATGGCGTCCATGTACTCGGCCTTGCCGCACACACCGGCCAGCGGAAAGCCGCCAGCGATGGATTTAGCGAAGGTGGTCAGGTCGGCAGTCACGCCCATCTGTTCCATGGCAAAGAAAGTACCGGTACGGCCTGCGCCGGTCTGTACTTCGTCCGCGATCAGCAAGATGCCGTGCTTGTCACACAGTTCGCGCAGGCGGGCCATAAAGGCCTTCGGCGCCACGTAGAAACCGCCCTCGCCCTGTACCGGCTCGATGATGATTGCCGCAATGTCTTTAGGCTCGGCGTCGTTCTTGAAGATGCGCTCAATGCTGGCGATGGAATCGTCAGCCGTGATGCCATGCAGTTCGCACGGGAACAGGGCGCGGAAGATGCCGCCTGGCATCAGGCCCATGCCTGCCGAGTACGGAACGACTTTACCGGTCAGCCCCAGGGTCATCATGGTGCGACCATGGTAGGCGCCGGTGAAAGCGATCACGCCAGCACGGCCGGTGGCCGCTCGGGCGATTTTCACGGCGTTTTCAACGGCTTCGGAACCGGTGGTGACCAGCAGGGTTTTCTTATCGAAATTGCCTGGCACCTTGGCGTTGATCTTTTCGCACAGCTCAACGTAAGGCTCGTAAGCCAGAACCTGAAAGCAGGTGTGGGTCAGCTTGGTCAGTTGCTCTTGCACGGCGGCAATGATTTTCGGGTGCAGGTGACCGGTGTTCAGTACCGCGATACCGCCCGCGAAGTCGATAAATTCACGACCTTCCACGTCGGTTACGGTGGCGTTCTTCGCCGATTCGGCAAAGATCGGGTGAATCTGGCCAACACCGCGCGGGACAGCAGCTTCACGGCGTTTCATCAGGGATGCGTTGGTCTTGTTGCTCATGGTGTTCCTCATTCGCCGCTCATCAAGCGGCGTGGTTCAAGGCTGACGCGCCGGGAAGACAACAGGCCAGCATGCGATGATCGACTGGCATGGCGCTCCCGGCCACAAAAATTAACAGTTTGAAACGCAGGTGGAGCATCGCTCTCGTGCCCCCTCTGCTTGAACCACCCGCCGGGTTTAGATGCCCAGGCAGAGATATTTGATTTCCAGGTAGTCTTCAATGCCGTACTTGGAGCCTTCACGGCCCAGGCCCGAAGCCTTGATGCCACCAAACGGCGCAACTTCGTTGGAGATCAGGCCGGTGTTGACGCCCACCATGCCGTATTCCAGAGCTTCAGCCACGCGGAATACACGGCTCAGGTCACGGGCATAGAAGTACGACGCCAGGCCGAACTCGGTGTCGTTGGCCATTGCGATCACTTCAGCTTCGTCTTTGAAGCGGAACAGCGGCGCCAGCGGGCCGAAGGTTTCTTCCTTCGCCACAGCAGCGTTTTTCGGTACGTTTACCAGAATGGTCGGCTCGAAGAAGCTGCCTTCCAGGCTGTTGCCGCCGGTAAGCAGGGTCGCGCCTTTGCTCACTGCGTCAGCGATGTGCTCCTTGACCTTGGCTACGGCCTTGTCGTCGATCAGGGGGCCTGTGGTGGTGCCTTCGTCCAGACCGTTACCGATCTTCAGCTTGGCCACGGCCACCTTCAGTTTTTCGGCAAACGCGTCGTACACCGAATCCTGAATGTACAGGCGGTTGGCACAGACGCAGGTCTGGCCGTTGTTGCGGAATTTGGAAATGATCGCGCCTTCGACGGCCTTATCGAGGTCCGCGTCGTCGAACACGATGAACGGAGCATTGCCGCCCAGTTCCAGCGACACTTTCTTGATGTCTTTGGCGCATTCGGCCATCAGCTGACGACCAATTTCGGTCGAGCCGGTGAAGGACAGTTTACGCACGATCGGGTTGCTGGTGAGCTCGCCGCCGATATCGCCAGCGCTGCCGGTCACAACGCTCAGAACGCCTTTAGGGATGCCGGCACGGTGCGCCAGCTCAACCAGGGCCAGGGCCGAGAACGGGGTTTGCGAAGCGGGCTTGATCACCATGGTGCAGCCAGCAGCCAGTGCCGGGCCCGCTTTACGGGTGATCATGGCGGCCGGGAAGTTCCACGGGGTGATTGCAGCGGTCACGCCGATCGGTTGCTTGATCACGATCAGGCGCTTGTCTGGCTGGTGGCCCGGGATCACGTCGCCATAAATGCGCTTGGCTTCTTCAGCGAACCACTCGATGAACGAGGCCGCGTAAACGATTTCGCCCTTGGCTTCGGCCAGCGGCTTGCCTTGTTCGAGGGTCATCAGGCGGCCGAGGTCGTCCTGGTTTTCGATCAACAGCTCAAACCAGCGACGCAGCTTGTTGGCACGCTCTTTGGCAGTCAGGGCACGCCAGGCCGGCAATGCATTGTCCGCGGCCTCAATGGCGCGACGGGTTTCAGCGGCGCCCATTTTTGGCACCGTGCCAATGATTTCACCGGTAGCAGGGTTGTTGACCTTGATCGTCTGACCACCGTCCGCATCGACCCAAGCACCATCGATATAGGCTTGTTGGCGGAACAATTGTGCGTCTTTGAGCTGCATGTTGGCTTTCCTTAACAGCACCGCGCAGGCGCGGAGCGAATTATTGATAGTAGAAAGGCGCCATGGAAGGCTGCCGTCAGGAAGTCATTCACTGCCAAAGTATCTAGAAAACGCACAAAGAGTTAGCCGTGCGGTTTAGCACTCAGACAAGAGCGTTTGAAATCTCAAACGAATCCTAGGGTCAAAGGGGGTAAAGGACAATAGCCTGTTCGAAAAAAAGAACAAGACGCTATGTTTTACCACTTTCTCACCCGGCCCCCATTAATAGCCCATAACGCGCCGGGAAACACCTGACGAATCAGCAGCATGGACGGGCGACACTCAGATGAGTATTATGGCGCCCGCGTCGCACCAGTAGCTCAGCTGGATAGAGTACTGCCCTCCGAAGGCAGTGGTCGTGGGTTCGAATCCCGCCTGGTGCACCATCTTCTTTCCCTTGTATGACAAGGGGATAGCGCTCCTGACAGAAACCTGTCCTAGTCCTGAAAGTCGTTTTTGCCACAAATTTGCCACACTTAAAGTGGCAGGAATGGTCGAAATGGCAACAATCAGGAATCGCGGCGAGTATCAGTGGGAAGCGCAAATTCGCCGTAAGGGCTATCCAGCCCAGCGCAAAACCTTCGAAACCAAATCCGATGCCCAAGCCTGGGCACGCATGATCGAAAGCGAAATCGACCGGGGCATCTTTGTCTCTCGGGTCGAGGCCGAACGCACCGCCTTTCATCAACTCATCGATCGCTACATCTCCGAGATTGCTCCGAAGCACAAAGGCGCGTATTCGGAAATCAAACGCCTGGAAGCCCTTAAGCGTCATCCGTTAGCGACACGTATCGTTGCCACCCTCACCTCTTCAGATTTTGCACGCTACCGTGACGAGCGGCTGAAGATCCGCAAGGGCAATACGGTGAAGCGTGAACTCGCATTGTTTCAGTGCGTGATTGAGGTCGCTCGCCGTGAGTGGGGAATTCATCTGGCAGAGAATCCAGTCAGGATGGTCAGCCGCCCTAGCTACAACGACGAACGCTCGCGACGGCTTGACCCAATTGAAGAGCAATACATGCTCGGCGCGTTAGAGCTTCGTGAGCGACGTGCTGATGGGACCTACGCCGATGCATCACACAATCCATGGATACGGCCCATCGTCCAACTGGCGATTGAGACAGCGATGCGCCGTGGCGAGATTTTCGAGCTGCGCTGGAAGCATGTGAACCTGGATCGTAGAACCGCGCACCTACCAGCGACGAAGAACGGACTACCCAGAACCGTCCCGCTTTCCCCGAGGGCCATCCAGCTTCTGAAGGACTTGCCGCGCTCACTCTGCGGTCGAGTCTTCCCCACAACTGCCGATGCACTCAAGAAGGCCTTTGTACGAGGTCTGGAGCGTGCGAGGTTGAAATACTTGGCAGATTGCGAGGTGGCGCAGGTAACGCCACAGGAAGACTTCCTAATCAATCTACGCTTTCACGACCTGCGGCATGAGGCGACCTGTCGGCTTGCGACCAAGCTGCCGAATCTGATCGAGCTAGCCAGCGTGACGGGACATAGGGAGGTGAACATGCTGAAGCGTTACTACAACATCACCGCCGAGGAGCTCGCAGCAAAGCTAGCTTGATCGAACCACACCCGTCGGTGGTTAACTCCACAGACGGGCCATCATTTGCACTCGACTTGGCCAATCGTTTGCATCGGACTTGACCAGTACAGTTGAGGACCTCGGTCGGTAGAAGTAGAACCCAATGGTGTCATTGGCCAACGGCAGAAATCGGTCAAAAGAAGAAGACGTTCAGGCGGGACTTTAAGTAGAAGCAACTCATGTTTATGAGATTGGGATGTTTTATGATGCATCAGAAAATCTTGGAAACAGCCCAATGAAAGGCAAGCTAAATCAAGGGTAAGTCAGCATGTACAATAAGATATATGAGAACATAAAGAGCAGCTGTGGCTATGTTACTGTGGTCCTAGACGGCGAAACAATAAGTCAGGGAACATGCTTTGCCTATACGCACGATGGAGAGGTAATCACTGCGGCACATGTTGTAACTGGGCGAATGCCAATACGTTTAGAAGACTACACGGATCCAAATGCGAAAATTTTCGTAAAATTTCCAGGTCGCCCAGTGATAGAGTATTTCGTGCACTTTTGTTCCGTGGGCATTAATGTCGATGCATTTTCTGAGACCATACAGCTCGACATTGCAGCCCTTGCTCCTAAAGAGAAGCAATCTGGCGTCTTTAACTATCTCCCAACCAGCCTCACGCCTCCCCAATTGGGTGAAAAGGTTTTTCTATCCGGCTTTTCCGACGACCTATCGCTGCCATTTAACCTAAATAGAATAGCCAACAAAGACTTTCCGGGAATGCAGGAGTTTCTTAGTGCGATGCAATCCGGATACATTGCTGACATGATGGGCCCCATGACAAAATGCGCCATCGTCGGAAACCATGTACGAATTCATGCAAGTAACTCAGAACAGAATATTTCTGCCGATTTTAGTTTGTTCTATATGGATAATGGAGTTAATAGTGGCGCGAGTGGTGGGCCAATAGTCAATGAGGCTGGAGAGGCTATAGGGGTTATTTCCCAGCGCGCGGTAACAAGTGCGAGCCAGTCGTCGGATACCAGTTTAAAGGTGCCTGCGGGAGCGACGATTGGCTTGTCCCTAGAGCCAATGGAAACAGTTCGTCAGATTAAACTGCGACAAGCTTTAACTAAAAAGTGACAACTTTTGATCGGTTGCCGCCTTTCGCCACAGGCAGCTACCGGCCAGAAGTGGTCACTCAGCTTCTTTGCGAAACAAGGGCAGCTCAGTCTACTGTAGAGTTGAAAAAAACTGTACGCAGCGAACCTGGAGTGTCTCTAGGGAAGCTAGGGCAACTCAACTCTCAGGCTATGTGTTTATCGGCTACAACCTCCAACGACAGAAGCTACCATTACAGTAGCTTCTGCCAGCGACAAGCTATTTTTTTGAAGACTTACTAGGTTTCAAGTCAGGATTATTACCTGGCGTGTCTTTATTGTCACGACGACGCTTGTCTACTTCACCGGTTGTTTTAGCAATAGGTTTCGGTCCTGGTTTAAGCGCCATAAGATCCCCTTCATATTGAAGTTAATGTTGGTTGTTGCAGAATGGTGTTATTGCCATTGGCAGGCGCTTTCAAGATGCGTGAGATAGTTAATTTTAGCCATGTAAGAAATGTAACTATATATTACAGTATCTAATAATTATTTACTGGCAGCCAAGTTGTTGGTTTGCATCCATTGGTGCGGCGTTGCAAGTGCAACAGCACTTCCAGAGTAATTGCTAGCTCTGGCGCTCTTCTACCCATTTTCCATTTCATGAGGCATATAGCAGCAGGCGCAGGCGGTGGTCAGTTCCAGGGCGGTTAGTCCGTGGCACTGGTAGGTCAGCGACCTCTGGCCCGGTCGTTGTGGTGGCCACCCAAGATTGAGTGCTCGCTTCTGGCCCTTAACCGATAGCCACGAAGGACTGCTTTGGGTCGATTTCTGCCGGTCATCGCTACAAATCAAGTTGTACAAACTGGATGCATATGACCAGCTGCCGGATGCGAAAAGGTGATCAAGTAAAGGGCAATTACGTAGGTCTGAACGGTCGTTTTCCAAAGCAGGCTACGGCCCCGCTCCCGCCCTCACAAGCCATCTGTTAAAAAGAGGTCCTAGCTGTTGACCGCTCAACTGGGGAAATCTATGTCAAACAGATCAATCGAGCGATACCTCTATGCCAGTAGATTACGAAACCATCCAAAAAATACAGAAGCTTGGCGACGACGTCCTGATCGGCGTGCCTGAAGTTGCTGCATTGACGGGATTCAGCGTGCTTACGGTCCGTCAGCGTAAGTTGCCAGGGCTTGAGCCTGTACCAGGTCTATCAAGGCTGCGATGGAGGCTAGGTGACTTAAGAGCGTGGATGCGCACCGGCAATACCGAAAGCCCTCCTCGCCCCGCCATGACAAATGCTTCACCGACACCAAAACCCACAGGGAGGCCAACCAAGAAAGCGCAGGTGGAGGCCCGACAATGATCGTCCCTTACGTGATACCCGTACGTTTGCACCAGGAGCCGTAAGCATGGGTAGACAACGAACCATCAGGGATCAGAATTTTTGGCGCTCCCCGCGCCTGCTGAATTGCACCACTGAAGATAAAGTGGCGTTGCTGCACCTTCTAACTGCTCCTGACAGCAATATCACGGGCGTATACCCACTTGTGCCCCGCATTGCAGGTGCTGAGATTGGCTGGACGGCAGAGCAATGGTTACAGGTCATTCATCGACTACAAGATGAAGGCTTGGCTAGATATGATCACGCCAAATACGTCGTTTGGGTACGTATCTGGTGGGATCACCACACCGCTACTCAGGTGACCGGGCCAAAGCTGAGAGCGAGAGCGCTCGAAGAAATCCGCCGCATTCCTAGCGAGTGGCTTGACGATTTCTTGCGCGACTTTAAAGAAAGACTGACGGTTGATCAGCAACGCTGGATCAATGAGTCCCTCCGTCCGCGCTCAAACCCAGGTTTGGAAGAGATATCGATACCCCACGTATGCGGTATCGATACCGTATCGGACGAAGTTCGGCTTAACACTAAACCTCAACCTAAACTATTAACTGAAACCCAAACGTCGCATCTTGCTTCCAATAAGCTGGATATGTCCGGAATCCCCACAGAACATCAGACGGATGTTCACAGAGCGCTTGTGAAGGCGAAAACCACGGGAAAGCTTCGAAATGGAGCTCAGCTTGTCGTCACTGCTATGGCAGAAAGGTATCGATCTGCATCAGCTAAACCGCAGGACGCCATGGCCCTAACCATGTATCTGGCTGAACATTTGAATAGACCCGATTCACTGTGAGCAGCAGGTATGGGGTCATGGCAGAAGTCAGTCCAATTCGAAAGGAAGAATGCTATGGCGGGTCGAAGCCGTGCAGCCATTGATCGAATAACCGTACAAGCCCGGATATGGGGATGGGATATGTCGTGGTCCTTTTGCATGGCCACGCATGCCGATACCAGGCGAATAGGTGACCATTAATCAGAGCATGCTTCCATGAAGCTGCACGGCTCTATCCGATACCCCGAAGCATTCAAATATCCAGCATTGGAATGCTACCTATACGTTGACCCGCTACTCTTAGACGGAAAGGCAGCACCTCACTGCATCGGCTCAATGCAGGCGTCTGGCAAGAGACTGGTTGCGTATGTAGCTATTCACAACGAGCGATTCAACAGTCTAGTGGTCGCTGCAAATCGTCTCGTTGCCCTGGAGATCAATGCAGAGCCGTTGAGGTACCGAAAGGCAAGGATCATGGGTATCCACCTCAGCACAGAGCTGGAGCCGGATTGGTAATGGCATTAGCTTAATCGCGACAGCTATCCTAAATGTAAGTCATGGCGCGATGAAGCGACTTGATGGCTTGCTACCAAGCTGCTGAATTTGATCGAGCTTGCCAGTATCACCGGGCATGGCGAGGTAAGCATGTTGAAGCGCTGGTGGCCAGCTGGCCAGAGGCTAATCAGTTATATCTAATCCCAGAGAGCGTACGAGCTCCCTGACTTCATCGTATCTTCGAATAGAGGTGACTGCTTTTATCTCTAGCTCCAAGTCCTTGAGTGCGAGGTTTTTATAAAAGCGCGTGACCATTTCTTCTCTACGTATTTCAGTCGCTGAAACAAGGCGCTTACGCTCGTTCAAAAGCTCGCGCGCACTGATTTGAGCAACCTCGCAGAGCTGGGCTTTCGATATCAAATCGCAGCACGTCCACGTGCTAACCCACTTCTGTTCCAGCGCCCAGAAGACCAGCCGTTGAAACGTCCACCATGTCATCCGGGCATGCCCGCTGATGTACCGCCGCAACGTCCTAGCCTCGACAGCAAGCTCTAATTTCGATATGGCCTCTTCAAGCTGAATTTTCGGCAACCGTGATTTCCGCAAAATGCCAGTGAACAAATAGCTCACTAAATTTAGGGGCACTCGCACAGCAAAATTTTTCCGCCCGCTTGCAAAATGGGCATGGAGCTCCCGAGCCACAAGCTCGAATGCCTCATACTCTTCAATACCCAGGGTCTCTGCTTCTGTTTTTTGCATGCGGCCATTCTTAAGCTAACAGCAGCGTCTGTCAAAAGCGTGTCCTAGATCGCGGGATGCCTCCCAGATAACACTCGATGCAGTCCACAGCAGCCGAGTGACAGTCACGATGAGCATCGATTACGAAAGCTTTCAAAAAATTCAGAAACTCGCACATGACGTACTGATTATGATAACGGCCAGCAGGAGGTCTCAAAGATGATCCAACCATCAGATGCTCATCGACTGGAAATCGCTCAGGACGTCTTGGGCTGCTTAATAGCGCTCCGTTCCGAGTCGATATTCTACGAGCGGAAGAAAGCTCAGCCGAATGTTGAAATTATCAGCCTGTGGAAGGCCGAGCGAAACAGCCTCTTCGATCTGGCACGCAGTTTGAACTGCAAAGATCGGGATACCATCGAAAATGTCATCGCAACCTATGGCCCCTCTGCCAGAGCTCTGTTTGATTCAGGAAAGTAGTCTTAGCACCTGGCCCTGCGCTCCCGCTTTACGTGAGGTGCGTATCAGTTAGCACGCTCCGCTTTGACTGCCGTGCGTTAAGCCATCCGAGATGCCTCCTTCAATCTAAATCGGACGGCGTGGAGCCTCCGATAGATTTTGACTCGGGAATGAGCTCAGGTATCAGCTTAAGCTCACCCGCATAGACCATGAGGGTTCCGCACCTGGTAAACGGCTTACCCCCGTTCATCGCTTCTACGGGTTTCCGTCGCAATACTAGCGACCACATTTTCTTCATCAGACTTTCACTCATAGCGTTTACTCCAGATGTAGATGACGCGCCCAAATTCGCTTACCGCAGTGCCTCCTTCAGCATCACCAAACCTACCTTCCGCTGTGCTGCCGAATATTTTCTCTTGTTACCCGAGCGATGCAGGAACAGTCACCAACGACGAGTACGCGCACTTCAAAATACTGACACCAGCGCAACCAACGCCCTGCTTAGCCCAGCGTCGTAATGCGATGTTTTTTGAAAGTTACCGCGCTCACTTCGAAAAATATCCTAATGATCCATTCTGTTACGCAGATCTCATCTGAATCTCGTGTTTTTCGAGTCCTTGGACGATCCCCCCCGCGCCTTCTCCAAAGATGCTTTTATTCATCGAAGGCTAAGAAATTCAACACCAACGTACAGACAACTCCCTGTCACCAACATCGTCTACAAAGGTTGCAACCATTTGAGGGATTAGCACTGGGACAGGGTAGGGTTTGTGCTACCGCCATGAATGGCGTGCGCACAACCGGCAACGCTTCAGTCGTTTCACTCCTTTGCTTTGCCTACCGTCCCTGCTCAGGGCAAGCCCCGAGACCCCAGTGCGGCAAATTGCCGGAGAATTTTGGTACAGCCGGCTGCTGATGATGGCTCACAACTCGGTAGAGATGCCCCACAGCGCAAGAACCTCATGCTCCGCCAGCCCCTGCCCCCGCTGCGCCAATCCGAGGGGCGAAATGAGCGCCTCATGCTCGACGATTTGCTGTTCAAGCAACCGCCCTAAAAGCAGCCGCTCTCCCTGCGCTTCGAGTGCGCGAAGCTGCTCCGGAGAGTTAAACGCCCAGCGGTCAAGAATCTGCCAGCCGCATGCATGATATGAAGTGGATCGGCGGACAGACTCGATGGTCGTAGCCGCCAGGACGCCGGACGCGATTCTCAATGGCATTTGGTCAATGAGCATGTGCAGGCTCCCTTTTTTGTAGGCAGTTGATCATTCGCGTGTTCTGCGCAATAGAAGAGGATCTGAAACCACCTTTGCGTCTTAGCTCTCGAATGTGAGCGAGCGAAAACCCGAGAGCGGATAGGACAGCAACATCGTCAGAAGCCAGCGCTTGATTGGCCCGCCGCATGATGGCGTTAGCTAGCTTCAGTTGAGAGATATCTACCTGCCAAACACTGCCTGCATTTACGTCGGTCATCGAGCTACTCCGAATGGGTAAGTGAAGGATCTATCAGCCGGTTAAGTGCTGAAGATTGCATACAGCCGCGCCTCCGTATTGGCCACGTCGGCCGTTTTAAGCGCGAGGCTGAACGTCGGAATAGCCAAATCGCTGGTCAACAACTCCAATCGATGGTTGCTCTTGCCGGCTGGAAGGATGCGCCAGGACCGAATCTCATCCAAACGGAAGAGATGACCTTCCTGACCTACGGGGTAGGCCAGCAACCTTTTCGATTGCAGATCGACACCAACATAGGCGTCATTGATCTTCGCGAACACCTCGATCTCAGGACGGAACCCTTCAGCCTGATAGCCAGCGACCATTCTCCTCAGCTTTTCGGTATAGCGTTGGTTGACTCGGGAAAACAGCCATCCGCCCCCGACGAAGTAGAAAACCAAGGCCCAGAACAGCCAACGAATTGCCGGGTCTTCGCTACTGGTCAAACCAAGAAAGAATGGCAAGTTGAAGCCAGAAAAAACTACCACTACGAGCAAGAGCGCACCGACCGGTAGGCACCCGACAGCCCATGCCACGCGAAACAACTCCCAGACCAGTCTCATACAGCCTCCTAAACCAACCAAACACAGATAAAATAACTGAAATTCAGATATCCCAAAAGCAGATATAGCGTGATCAGCCGAACCTTGCCCGGACACGGCGATGACAAAGGCTATTTATCGACACGAGCATGTGGTCTTTTTGCAGGTGCTGAAGCGCATGAGGGTTGAATCAGGCATGACCCAGACACAGTGCTCTACTGCGCTGGGGAGGCCGCAATCGTTCATGAGTGATGTGGAACGAGGAGTGAGACGGTTGGACACGGTTCAGCTTCGTGATTTGTGTCTCGTCCTAAAAACTGATCTGGTAAATTTCACGCTGGCTTACGAGCAAGCGCTGATCGAAGGTATGCTTCGTGACTAATTAGTGTGCTGCGAAGGGGCGGATTCACAAATCAGCACCCGGCCCTGCGTGGGTCATCATTATCGTGCATCACCAAGGCTTCTGCGGTGACCGAGACCAGAGGCCTGGATAGAGATTTGCAGCACCATTTGCCCAACATGCTCGCACTACCGAGTGATGAATCTCTCGTTAAAAGATACCGATTTGATCCTCTATTTTCGCAACTGGATAAAGAACCATAATGGCTACGCCCAAAGCAGTTAAACCAAGCAAAGAAGAACCATTGGAAAAGCAGCTCTGGAAAGCCGCCGACAAGCTGCGCAAGAACATCGACGCCGCCGAGTACAAGCATGTGGTGCTCGGCTTGATTTTCCTTAAGTACATCTCTGATTCGTTCGAAGATATGTATACCCGGCTTAGAGCCGGAGAAGGTGAGTACGCGGGAGCGGACCCAGAGGACAAGGACGAGTATAAGGCTGAGAACGTGTTTTTCGTGCCGCTCGAAGCCCGCTGGTTCTATTTGCTGAGCATGGCCCGGCAGCCTGATATCGGCCGACATGTGGATGCCGCCATGGATGCCATCGAAAAGGAAAACCCCTCGCTCAAGGGCGTTCTGCCAAAGGTTTTCGCCAGGCAGAATCTTGACCCTGCCAGCCTCGGCGGGCTTATCGATCTGGTCGGCAATATCGCTCTTGGCGATGCCAAGAGCCGCAGCGCTGACGTGCTTGGCCATGTGTTCGAATACTTTCTCGGTGAGTTCGCCCTGGCCGAAGGCAAACAGGGCGGCCAGTTCTATACCCCGCGCTCCATCGTAGAATTGCTGGTGACGATGCTCGAACCGTACAAGGGCCGCGTTTTCGACCCCTGCTGCGGTTCCGGCGGCATGTTCGTGCAATCGGAAAAATTCGTCGAAGAACACCAGGGCCGGGTTAACGATATCTCCATCTACGGCCAGGAAAGCAACCAGACCACCTGGCGGCTGGCGCGGATGAACCTGGCCATTCGCGGCATCGACTCCTCCCAGGTGAAGTGGAACAACGAAGGCTCCTTCCTTAATGATGCCCATAAAGATCTGAAGGCCGACTTTATTATTGCCAACCCGCCGTTCAACGTCAGCGACTGGAGCGGCGAGCTACTACGCGGCGATGGCCGCTGGCAGTACGGCACCCCACCAGTGAGTAACGCCAACTTCGCCTGGCTGCAACATTTCGCCCACCACCTGGCACCCAACGGCCGCGCCGGTGTGGTGCTGGCTAAGGGCGCGCTGACCAGCAAGAGCAGCGGCGAAGGTGATATTCGCAAGGCGCTGATTGCCGATGGCAACCTGATCGACTGCATCGTCAACCTGCCGGCCAAGCTGTTTTTAAACACCCAGATTCCCGCGGCGCTGTGGTTTATGAATCGCGCACGCAGCAACGGGCACCCGCGCAAAGGCGAAATCCTGTTTATAGACGCGCGCAACCTCGGCCATCTGATCAACCGCCGCACCAAGGAGCTCAGCGCCGAGGATATCCAGCGAATCACCGACACCTACCACGCATGGCGCATCGGCGAAGATGGATATCAGGACATAAAGGGCTTCTGCGCCTCAGTGCCGCTGGACCGTGTGGCCGAGCTGGAGTATTTGTTAACACCCGGTCGCTATGTTGGCTTACCGGAAGAGGACGACAACTTTAACTTTGCCGAGCGCTTTTCTGTGTTAACAGAGGAGTTTGAGGTCCAGCTGCTCGAAGAAGCGAAGCTTAATCAGGCTATTATTGAGAGCTTGGCGAGAGTGCAGCTATGAGTGAGTGGCGCGAATACATTATGGAAGATGTTATCGATAGATTTATTGACTATCGCGGAAAAACACCAACTAAAACGAATTCTGGAATCCCCCTGGTCACTGCAAAAATAGTGAAGTCCGGAAAGATTTTACCACCTAATGAGTTTATTGCCGCTGAAGACTATGACTCGTGGATGACTCGCGGCTTGCCTGAGGTTGATGATGTGGTATTAACAACCGAGGCGCCATTGGGGGAGGTCGCCTTAATCAAAAATAAAAACGTTGCGCTAGCTCAGCGTATCATTACGCTGAGGGGCAAGAAGGAATACATTTTCAACCCATTTTTAAAATACTACTTTCAAAACGATACGGGACAACATGAGCTTCAATCAAGGGCGTCAGGAACTACTGTTTCGGGCATAAAGGCGTCTGTGCTAAAGAAAATGCCTATTAATATTCCAGGCGTAGAGGCGCAAAAAGCTATAGCTGCAGTGCTCATCAGCCTTGACGACAAAATAGACTTACTGAGCCGCCAGATTAAAACTCTTGAAACCATGGCCTACACACTGTTCCGTCAGTGGTTTTTGGAAGATGCTGGAGATAGCTGGACAGAAAGACCTTTGAGCAAAACTGCCAGATTCTTGAACGGACTGGCCTGCCAAAAATATCCGCCAGAAAATGACCTTGAAAAGCTACCCGTATTAAAAATCAGAGAGCTTAGTAGTGGCATCTCTGAGGCTTCGGATTGGGCGACAAACCAGGTTAAACCTGATTATATAATTGAAGCTGGTGATGTGATTTTTGCGTGGTCGGCCTCCCTGATGGTCAAGGTCTGGGACGGTGAGCGCTGCGTATTGAACCAGCACCTTTTCAAGGTAACCTCTGACGAGTTTCCGAAATGGTTCTATCTGCTGTGGTGTAAACACCATCTCGCCGAATTCATCTCTATCTCGTCCAGCCATGCGACGACCATGGGCCATATCAAACGCGGCGATCTTGATGCCGCCATGGTATTGGTACCGCCTCCTAGAGAGCTTGAGGTCATGTCAAAGCAAATGGAACCATTGCTCGACAAGCAAATAGCCAATGCCAAACAAATTGATAGCCTGGAAAAGCTTCGCGACAACCTACTGCCAAAACTTATGAGTGGCGAAGTGAGAGTGTCTTACTGATGGAAAAACTTAGGGCCACACTCGCACAATATAACCGCTGGCAGACGCTTGAGATTTATATTGAGCGGATGGAGGGGCACCTTGAAACAGATTTCAGTATCTCCGTTGAAAACGCCAAAGCTTTGCTGGAAAGTATCGGCAAGGAAATCTGCGACTCGAAAGGCGTAATCCTCGGAAATAAACCAACTATCAATGCGGTATTGAAGAAGGCATTTGTAGCCCTTGGCTATACCGCAGAAGAGCTGGTAACCCAGATGTCTGGATCACTGGCTACTATCGGCCAATTGATTGGCAATCTGAGAAATGAAATAAGCCCGACTTCTCACGGCAAGTCGCTTGAAGATTTAAAAAACAGGAATAACAAAGTCGATTTACTCACCAGAGAGTTCTTAATTGGCAGTACGCTTATCGTGGCTGTTTTTCTCATTCGGGCTTTTGAAGAACGCGAGGGGATGCTCACCATCGCAGGTGACAGCGAGAATCACGAGGTCTTCGATTACAAGGCTAACGAGAATTTCAATAACTTCTGGGATGACAATTTTGGGGATTTCGCAATGGGTGAGTACGCCTACCCTGCGAGTGAAATTTTATTCAATATGGAGCTTGAGGCCTATCAAATGGAGTGCAAGGCATTCTTGGAATCCGAAGATGATATTGCTGAGGGTGGGGCATAATTCAATTAGAAAAACTCGCTATGAATAGCCTCTGAATTGGCTTAGCCGCCCTCACCCTGCTAGCCGGGGAGTCGGCCCCCAGGCAGAGGACACCTTGATCCGCCTTATCATGAACATGCTGGCGGCACCAGAAAATCCATAGAGAAATCCATTGTGGCCACACTCACCGAATCCGCTATCGAAACCTTCGCCATCAGGCTGTTCGAGCGCCTGGGTTATCATACAATTCACGCCCCCGATAGCGCGCCGGACAGTGAGTACCCCGAGCGGAGCGACTATGCCGACGTGTTGCTACTTGGGCGATTGGAACAAGCATCTCGGCGCATCAATGCCAAGCTGCCGGCGGATGTCATCCAGGCCGCGTTGAAAGAGGTGCAGCGCGTGCAGTCCCCCGAGCTGTTGGCGAATAATGAGGCGTTTCACCGCTTGGTGACCGAAGGGGTACCGGCCACCCTGCACAAGGATGGTGACGAGCGCGGCGAGCGGGTCTGGCTAATCGACTTTGCCCACCCGGAAAACAATGAATTCGTAGTCGCTAGCCAGTTCACCATCATTGAGAACAACCAGACCAAACGGCCGGATTTGATACTGTTCGTGAACGGTCTGCCTCTGGTGGTGATCGAGCTGAAAAACGCCGCTGCGGAAAACGCCACGCTAAAAAGTGCTTACCAGCAGATCAATACCTACAAAGAAACTATTCCTAGCCTGTTCGCCAGCAATGCCTTCGTAGTGATCTCAGATGGCCTGGAAGCCAAGGCCGGTTCGCTCTCGGCGGGGTTGTCACGCTTTATGGCGTGGAAGAGTGCCGACGGCAAGGCCGAGGCGTCGCACCTAGTCAGCCAGTTGGAAACCCTAATCGTCGGCATGCTGAACAAAGCCACGCTGCTGGACTTGCTACGCCACTTTATCGTGTTCGAAAAGGCTAGGAAGGAAGACCCGAAAACAGGCCAGATAACCATCAGCACGATGAAGAAGCTGGCGGCTTATCACCAGTATTACGCAGTTAATGCGGCAATAGTCTCCACCCTGCGGGCAGTGGATATGGGTGCAGGCCTGATTAAGCGGGAGAACCCCGCCAGCTATGGCTTGCCCAGCGTGAACAAGCAACCCAGAGGAGATAAGAAGGCGGGCGTGGTGTGGCACACTCAAGGATCGGGCAAATCGCTTTCCATGGTGTTCTATACCGGCAAGATCGTATTGCTGCTGGATAACCCGACCATTCTGGTGATCACCGACCGCAACGACCTGGACGATCAGTTGTTCGACACCTTTGCCGCCTCCAAGCAGCTGTTGCGCCAGGAGCCGGTGCAGGCCAAGGATCGCAACGAACTCAAAGCACTGCTCAAGGTGGCGTCCGGCGGGGTGGTGTTCTCCACTATCCAGAAATTTCAGCCCGAAGAGGGGAACATCTACGAGGAGCTTTCCGAACGCCGCAATATAGTGGTGATCGCCGATGAAGCGCATCGCACCCAGTACGGCTTTGCGGCCAAGACGGTGGATGAGAAAAGCGTCGACGGAACCTTGATCGGCAAGAAGGTGGTCTACGGTTTCGCCAAGTACTTGCGCGACGCCCTGCCCAACGCGACCTACCTGGGTTTTACCGGCACACCAATTGAGAAGACCGACGTCAATACGCCCGCCGTGTTCGGCAACTACGTGGATATTTACGACATTGCCCAAGCTGTGGAAGACGGTGCCACGGTGCGCATTTTTTACGAGAGCCGTTTGGCCAAAGTGGCGCTAAACGAAGACGGAAAAAAGCTGATCGCTGAACTGGACGAAGAGCTAGATCAGGACGAACTGAGCGAGACGCAGAAGGCCAAGGCTAAGTGGACGCGGATGGAAGCGCTAATCGGCAGCGAGCAACGTATCAGGAATATTGCTAGCGACATCGTTGCCCACTTCGATGCCCGCCAGGAGGTCTTTGCCGGTAAGGCCATGGTGGTAAGCATGTCGCGGCGCATTGCTGCCGAGCTGTACAGCCAGATAGTCAAACTGCGTCCGCAGTGGCACTCGGATGATTTAAGCAAAGGCGCGATCAAGGTGGTAATGACCGCCTCGTCGAGCGATGGTCCGCTGTTAGCCAAGCACCACACAAGCAAAGAACAACGCAAAATGCTAGCTGAGCGCATGAAGGACGATTCCGACCCGCTGAAGTTAGTGATCGTGCGTGATATGTGGCTGACGGGTTTCGACGCGCCCAGCATGCACACTCTATATATCGATAAACCCATGAAGGGACATAATTTGATGCAGGCAATTGCCCGCGTGAATCGCGTGCATCAGGACAAACCAGGGGGGTTAGTGGTGGACTATCTCGGCATTGCCTCCGACCTGAAAGAAGCGCTGTCCTTTTATTCCGATGCCGGCGGCAAGGGCGACCCGACGCTGGCGCAGGAGCAAGCGGTGGCGTTGATGTTGGAGAAGATCGAGGTGATCACGGCGATGTATCACGGGTTTGCCTATGAAGATTTCTTCGAGGCCGATACTGCACAAAAGTTATCGCTGATCCTGGCGGCAGAAGAACACATCCTCGGGCTGGAGGATGGGCGCAATCGCTATATCAAAGAAGTCTCCACGCTGTCGCAAGCCTTTGCCATTGCGGTGCCACACGAGCAGGCACTAGACGCCAAGGACGAAGTGGGGTTTTTCCAGGCGGTTAAAGCCCGTCTGGTCAAGTTCGATGGCGGCACTGGTGACGGCCGCAGCGATGAAGACATCGAAACCACCATCCGCCAGGTAATCGACAAAGCTCTGGTGTCGGAACAAGTGATCGACGTGTTCGACGCGGCGGGTATCAAAAAACCGGATATTTCTATTCTCTCCGACGAATTTCTGGCAGAGCTGAAGGACCACAAGCACAAGAACGTGGCGCTTGAGGTATTGAAGAAGCTGCTCAACGACGAGCTGAGAGCCAGGGCCCGAAAGAATCTGGTGCAGAGTAAGAGTCTGATGGAAATGCTGGAAAACGCCATCAAGAAGTACCACAACAAAATCCTCACCGCTGCCGAGGTGATGGACGCGTTGATCAAGATCAGCAAGGAAATCGTTGCCTCGGACGACGAAGCCAAAAACATGGGGCTGACGGATTTCGAATATGCCTTCTATAGCGCTGTGGCCAACAATGACAGTGCCCGCGAGTTGATGGCGCAAGACAAGTTGCGTGAGCTGGCCGTGGTACTGACCTTGCGCGTGCGGGAAAACGCCTCCATCGACTGGACCATCAAGGAGAACGTCAAAGCCAAGCTGAAAGTGATTGTGAAACGCACTCTGCGCCAGTTCGGCTATCCGCCAGATATGCAATTGCTCGCGACGGAAACCGTGTTGAAGCAGGCAGAAATTATTGCGAAGGATTTAACTCACTGATTTTTTTAAATTGATCTTGAATGCCACAAATTTGCCACATTCGCCCCGCTAACCGGGGCGAAAACCCGCCATCCCCAGCTAACACAACCCATTGATTCCCCAGCTAATCTCCGCTAACGTATTGATTCTAAACGTCGACTTTTAGGACTCCGAAGGCAGTGGTCGTGGGTTCGAATCCCGCCTGGTGCACCATTTTCTTTCCCTTGTCCAAAGGGGATAGCGTTCCCGCCCCGGGAACCCGTGATCCAAAGCAATAATCCATCAAAACCTTCTTGTCTCTCCCCGAGTACCCGGTGAGCAGCTGCATGCCTGTGTTTGGGGCTTTGCTCACCACCAGGCGTTCGAATCTTGCAGGCGTCCAAGCCGTGCACTCACGGGCTTCGATACCCTGAATGCGGGTCAGGTTAAATTTTTATGGGCAACTGACGAAAGGCTGGTTACTATAGCCGGCGTTTTGCGGAGAGCTGGCCGAGTGGCCGAAGGCGCTCCCCTGCTAAGGGAGTACACCTCAAAAGGGTGTCGGGGGTTCGAATCCCCCGTTCTCCGCCATATTTTGCGCAGTACAGTGCTTCACACGGTCCATAAATGCGTTCCCTTGTTCAAGGGAACAGCGTCCCCCCCCCTTTCAAAATAATCCCGACGTGCGTTTGCGCGTGGTTTTGTCGTGCCTGCAGAACACTGGCTACAGTCCATCTTCCTGTTACGGAGGACAACCTATGTTCAGCCATATCCAGATCGGGGCACGGGACGTGCCTGCAATGACTTTGTTTTACGACACCGTGCTGACTACGCTGGGCCTGGTGCGTCTTGCCCACGAAGATATAGACAACAGCCCTGCAGGAGCCGGGTGGCAACGGCCGGGGCACTATTGGCCGCAGTTTTATATTCAATTACCGATCAATGGGTTGGCCGCGACGTGGGGCAATGGGGTGCAGGTCAGTTTTGGCGCGCATTCGATTGAGCAGGTGGATGCGGCGTGGGAGGCAGCCATGCGAATGGGGGGGACCGATGAGGGACCGCCCGGCAAACGCCCGCAGTATGGCGACGACTATTACGGCGCGTATTGCCGCGATCCCGAAGGGAACAAGTTGTGTTTTGTGTTTGCGAAGACGTTGGTGCCAGAGCTGACGTGACTCGCAAGGGCCGCGCCGGCGCGTGGGAGCGGGCAACCCCGCTCCCCCGAAAGAGCCCCTACTGCGCGGCTACACCGCCAAAGCGGGTTGTCATTGCGTTGATAAAATCTTCCAGGCTCATTTTCTGGCCATTGAGATCCACCTCGCCCGCCGCATACTTCAGCGTCGCCAGGATGTTGTTGCCATCCACTTTTGCCAAACCGGTTTGTACCGCCATGACGCCGGCCATTTCACTGTTTGCGCTGGCCATTTTGGCAATCGCTTGCGGGTCTGTTTGACCGACCAGCTGTGCCTGAACCGCAGACAAGTCGGCAATCATGGGTTTGGACAACTGCAATTTGGCGTCCAGTGCGGTCACCATTTGCTTGGTGACTTCAATAGGCGCCAGCTCAAACGAGACAGGTTGCGCCAGGCTCATGGCCGCGTTGAACTGGCTTTCGCCATTGGCGGTTTTAAGCGTCAGCTTTTCCAGCGCCAGTTGCGGTCTGGCCGCCAGCAGCTTTTCAACATCGACCTGCATCCGGGCCTGCTCCTCTGCCGTCAGGGGGGTTTGCGGCAAAGTACCGTCGACTTGAGGCTGGTACTTGCTCTGGTAAGTCTGCAGCAGCGACTGCATGGCCGGAATATCCAGGCTGCTGGCGGTCATGACCATCTGGGCGCTGCCCACTGGCTTGCCGTCCAGGGTGATGTCACCCACGTTGTAGGTCAGTCGCCCGGACAGCAGGCTGCCGTTGGCAGATGCCGAGCCGGTGTATTCGAAGTTCTTGACGCCAAGCACCGACTGACGCACGCCAAAGGTCAGCTGGCCTTCGCTCAATACCAGTACGTTCTGCCCGAGATAGAAGCCATAGGTGCTTTTGTTAAGGTCGCTGGCCAGGGTCAGGCCATTGAGCTCGATCACTGCCGGCGGTTTATCAAGTGAGGCCGCATGGATCTTGAGGTGGTCCATGTAACCTTTGGCCTTGATGTTCTTTGCTTCGGCGTCGGTCTGGGCCTCCATGGTCAAACCCGAGAAGCTGATGCTGGACTTGTCGTCCATGCTGGCCTCAAACGCCAGCAACTCCATATGAGCATCAACCGAGCGGTCGTAGCCCAGGGTTACCTGGCCTTTGAGCGGAGCCTGATCTTTGGTGGCGGCAAACCACTTTTCGGTGAACTGGTTTTTTTCCAGCGCATAGTTGCTGACCGCCATGACCGGCAGCCACTTGAAGGTCTTGATGCGCGACCACGGCAACGGACCATGCTCAATGTTATCGACAAACAGCAGCTCCACCGGCGGGGCGTCCGGCCCTGAGGTCTGATCCTGAATGTTCAGGCGATAGTGCGCGGTGCTGCTGTAAAGGTGGCGTTCCACAGAAACCAGTTCGATTGAGCCCTGAGTGGTGGTGCCTTTGAGCTGAGACGCCAACTCCAGGTTGGCTTGTTGAATCGAGGTCTGCAAAACACTCTCGATTTTGCCACCGGTGTACCACGCACCGGCGGTATTCAGTGCCCCTGCAACTACAACAATCCCTACCAGTACGCCTAATGGTTTATTCATCAATTGACCCGTTCAATTTCCGTTGTGTTGAAAGTAAAAGCGGTCTTCGCCAAGCCCGTCATGGGCCGAAAAGTGGCAGCAGGTTAACACTGGCAACTGGGCAGACGCTGCTCCCGAGTGCCGCCAAAGCTTATGCCGGCTGGGCGTAACGCTGGTCTATTTCGTCGAGCAGGTGGTCGAAACTTTTGAGGCTTGCGCTCCAGGTGTACACCAGCACTTCCAGGTCGTGATCAATACATGTCTCTCCGACAGAATTGAAGGATACGTCTGAGTAATCTAGCTGATAACGCTCGCGAGCCATTGCTGCCGCGACATCCGATAGCTCACGCGCGTTGTCGAGCCACCGGCGATCTTCAGATGGCAGGGCCTTGTCGAGTTTCAGGCATTGGGTTTTCAAGGCATCCAGGCTCTTTTCCAGCGGAGTGCCGGTAAGCTCGCCCATGAACTCCTGGAAAGTACGGCCCGGCTGCCAGTAACTGCCCCAGAAATAGCGGTCGAATACCGTCTCGACCCGGCGCAGCGCGACCTTGGTGTCCCAGATCAGGACACGGGTCTGGCCCTGGTCGATCTGACGTTTTTTGATTTGCCGGGTTTGCACCAGGGCACAGGCCACAACCACGATAGCCAGCACCGCGATCAGGGCGCTGGCGCTATCGAGAAAGATCATCGCTTTGTCGATTTGATGCGCCAGCATGATGCCGTAGAAGTACGTCGCAGAGAGCAGCACCAGTGCCGCCACTGCACACCAGAAACCGGGAGCATAAGGATTTTTCATTAGTATCCCCATCAGGCATGGTCTGCACGATGAGGAGGGCTACACACCCGCTGACGCCCTGAGCCATCGTTCTGATACCGATAACTCAGAGCATAGCAACGCTGTCAGGGTTTAGCGTTTGCAGGGGCTTGCGTTCGTCCACTTTCCCAGCCGCCACCCAGGGCCAGGAATAGATCGATCTGGCTCATGGCAACCTGGGTGTTGGCCGTTGCCAGTTGTGCGCGCACGTCGGTGTAGGTGCGCGTGGCTTGCAGGTCGGCCAGGAACGAGGCACGGCCGGCCTGGAAGAACTGGTGGGTTTGCTCGGCAGCAGTCTTGGCCGATTCACCGGCCTGGGCCAACGCATCGCGGCGCTGGAGCAAGGCGGTGTATTGCACCAGGCTGGTCTGGGTCTCACGGATGGCGTTGAGCACCACGCCATCAAACTTGGCCAATGCACCCTGGGTGACGGCCTCGGCTTCGCGAATACGGGCTCTCGAACCGTTGGTCGGAATGGTCCAGCTCAACAGCGGGCCAAAGCCCCAGCGATTGGCCGGCGCCGTGCCGAGGTTCTCCAGCAGGCCTACGGTTCCAATACTGGCGCCGATGCTGATGTCCGGGTACAGCGAGCCCGTGGCGACGCCTATTTCGGCGGTCGCTGCCGCCAGATGGCGCTCGGCCTGGCGCACGTCCGGACGGCGCTTGAGCAGTGCCGCGCCGTCACCCACAGGCAGCAGTTGCGCGATATGCGGCAACTCGGCGCAAGTGGCTACACCCGCTGGCAGCTGGTCCAGCGGCTTGGCCAATATCATCGATAATCGGAACAACCCTGACTGACTCAAGGCCTGGTAACGCGGCAACTCGGCGCGTAACGAGCGGAATTGGGTTTCGGAACGCGTGACCTGGGTTTCATCCCCCCGACCGGCATCGCGCAGGCGCTGGACCAGAGTGGTGCTTTGGGATTGCAGTTGCAGTGACTCTTCAGCGATATGGAGCTCTTCGTTGGCCGCACACACTTGGGTGTAAGCGCGCACGACATCGGCGACCACGGTAATGCGGGCCGTGTCCGCCGCCGCCTGGGTAGCATCGGCATTGGCCTGCGCCGCTTCGATACCGCGCTGCAACGTGCCCCACAGGTCGAACTGGTAGGAAGTGCTGATACCCAGGTCGCCGACGTTGGCCACCGGCACTTTATCCGCCAGCAAAAACGCTTCGCCAGACTCTTGCAGACGCTGGGCACCCGCCTTTGCCGAGCCGCTCCAGCCACCGACTGACTGCGCTTGCTCAATCTGGGCCCGCGCGCGGGACAAGTTGGCCGCAGCCACACGCAAATCGGTGTTGGAGGCCATGGCCTGGCGCACCAGCTCGTTGAGTGTCGGGTCCTGGTAGAGCTTCCACCAATCATCGGGGATTGGTGCTGACACCACATTGGCGCCCTCGCCCGCCAATTGGCCCTGCAAATCCGGGCGCTGCATGGCCGCGTCTTTGGGTAACTGGTAATCGGGACCAAGCATCTGGCAACCGGACAGCAGCAAACCCAGCCCTACGGCTGCCAGGTGAACGGCTTTCATTGCGCGTTCTCCTGGGCAGGCTTGGCCTTGGGCGAGTCCTGGATGATCGATACGGTGGCTGTGCGCCCGGCGATCATGCGAAAGTCCTGCGGCACGTCGTCAAACACGATGCGCACCGGAATCCGCTGCGCCAGCCGCACCCAGCTGAACGCCGGATTGACGTTGGGCAACAGGTTCTGCCCGCTGGTACGGTCACGGTCTTCGATGCCCGCCACAATACTTTGAACATGGCCGCGCAAACGGGCATTGTCGCCAATCACGCGGATATCGACGCTCTGGCCTACATGAATACCGTCGAGCTTGGTTTCTTCAAAATAGCCGTCGATGTGAAACGAGCTGCTGTCGACAATCGACAGCACAGGCTTGCCTGCGGTGACGAACTCATTGACCCGTGGTGCGCGGTCGTTGACGTACCCATCGACCGGGCTGCGCACCACGGTGCGGTCCAGGTTGAGCTGGGCACTGTCCACCGCCACTTCAGCCTCGATCAATGCAGACTGTGCCCGCAGCTCTCGCGACTGGCTTTCTTCGAGCTGCTCGCGAGCGACCAGGTTGCCCAGCCCACGGTTACGCCGACTCTCACGCTGGGTCTGCGCCAGGGTCTCCTGGCGGTCGGCGACCGTCGCCCGGGCTTGACGCAAGGCGAGCTTGAATCGTTCCTGGTCGATGACAAACAGCACCTCATCACGGGCTACAGGCTGGTTGTCGCGCACATCCACCTGCTTGATCAGGCCCGATACGTCAGGGGAGATTTGCACCACGTCAGCGCGAATGTGGGCGTCGCGGGTCCAGGGAGCAAACATGTAGTACATGGTCATGCGCCAGACCACGACGCAGGCAAATGTCACCACCAATAAGGTGAGAACAACACGGCCCAAGGTCAGTAAAGGTTTTTTCATGTCATCAGGTATCGACTAAACGAATCCACAACGCCGAGTAGCAGAGCGTAGAGACCGACGTTGAACAAAGCCCGGTGCCAGACCAGACGGTAGAAGTGCACACGGGTGAGTAACCCGTGAACCACCAGAAACAGTAAGTAAGTGATGCCCATCAACACCAGAAGCGTGGGCAGGAATACCCCGCTGATATCCACGTCACCGATCATAGCGGCGCTCCATCAATGCCCTGGGCATGGGGATGCGGCAGGTCGTCGTTATCGACAATAAATTCAACACCGGGCAGCAAGGCCAGGCGCAGCCCGCTAAGGGCGTGCAACAGATGCACCCGCGCTTCGCCTTCGTCTTGCAGGTCGTTGGCATTCAGGGCCCGGCGCGTGCGGTCCATGGCCATTTGCAGGCCAAGGGGCATCGGCAACCGCTCACCCGCCTTGAGGCAGGCGCAAAAATAGTCGCCTACATCGCTCACCACCTGACGCAACAACCGTTGCGGCTCACCCCTGACCCTTGGGGCATAGGCCAGCAGGTCCAGAAGGTTGAGAGCCACTCGCAGGTCACGCAAGGCGCTGCCCGTGTCTTGCCCGGTCAAGGCCAGGCGCGGCAAGTGCTGCATCAGGCGGTCCAGCATTTGTGCACCCATTTGCCGGTGCTCGGCCAGGCTCGCGGGCCGGGTCAGACTGACGATGTCACCCCAGCTGAAGCGCGTGAGGCGCTTGGCCGCAAGCTCGGCACCGAACGGGCGCGCAATCAGGGTCCAGACGAAGGCAAACAGCAGGCCGATGGGGCCCGCCAGGTTGGCATTCACAAACACCATGAAGTCCGCGTCGTAGGCGCCCTGAATGCTGATAAAGGAGGCGGTGTTAACGATGGTTAACAACGTACCCAGGTAAAACCGGGGCTGTACGGTCAGGGTGCCGACACAGATAAACGGCACGGCGAACGCCAGCACCAGCATCGGGAAATCGTGCAGGTTGGGCAGGATCACAAACAGGTACAGGCTGGCGAATACCACCGACAGCGAAGTCCAGAAAAAGAACCGGTAAATCTGCGGCGCCGGGTCGTCCATCGCCGCAAAAAAGCTACAGGCCACAGCGGCCAGAATCACCGCACTGGCACCATCGGTCCAGCCGAGCAAAATCCACAACACTGAGGCGACGACAATCGCAGTCACCGTGGAGAACGCCGAATAGAGCATCAGCCCGCGATCGAGAAACGGCGTCAGCCGCCCCAGACGCCAGTGCCGGTAGACCGCACGCCAGATGTCCTGATTGCCGGTCGAAATGGCCTCTTGCAAGCTTCGGCAGTCTTGCCACAGGTCGATCCACTCGCCTAGCCGATACAACACGTTGGAGAGCACCAGCTGACGGCGGTCATCGAGCGCGGCAGCACTGGGTTGCAAGGTTTCGAGTTCATGGCGCAGCGCTTGCCATTGCTGGACCGGGGCCCCCTCACGAGTGCTTTCAAGCCACGCCTTGGCGTGATCGAGCAAGGGCGTAACCTGATCGACCAGTTCAGGTGCCCGCCGCTCCAGCGCGTAGAGTGCGTCGTCCAGCGCGTCGACCACGGGCAGCAAGTGGATCATGCGCCCGCGCAACTCCTTGGTATTACGTACGGTCTGCGGGTGCGCGCCCTCATGGGGCAACTGGCCAATCATCATCTCCAGGCTGTTGAAGGTCGTAACCATCGATGAGCGCAGGCCGCTGGCCTTGTTCGGCTCTACGTCGCGTGCCAGGAAGTGCTTGCTGTAATTGCTCGCATCGGCAAACCACTTGGCCGCCGAGTCGATAAACACCGGGGTCAAGCGGCGTGGCCAGAACATGCTGCCAACGACCGCTGCGCAGACGATCCCGAGCATGATTTCTTCGGTACGCGAAACCGCGATGTCGAAGACGTTCAGCGGGTTATCCACAATCGGCAAAGCAATCATCGGCATGGTGTAACCGGCGAGCATGAATACGTAGCTGTTGGCGGTGCGCAGGTGCAGGGACAAAAACAGCAAAATGCCGGTCCAGAGCGCTATCACCAACACCAGCAAAAAAGGTGTTTGAACAAACAGCGGGACAAAGAACACCGCGGCGGCGGCGCCGATCAGAGTGCCCAGGGCGCGGTAAACCGCCTTGGAGCTGGTCGGGCCGACGAAGGGGCTGGAGACGATATACACCGTGGCCATGGCCCAATACGGGCGGGGCATTTCCATCAGCAAAGCGATATACAGCGCGATCATCGAGGCGGCAAAGGTGCGCACGCCATAGAACCAGTCACGGGCAGGCGGCATGCTGCTGAAGAAACCGTTCAAGAGGCCGCTCCATCTGGCAGTCGGCCGGCCGCTTCGAAGGCTTTGATCACACGTAATGCAGCTTCCTGGTCTGCGACTGAAACATCCGCCAGCGCCGCTCGGCGCAGCTGTACAAGCTGGGCCTCAATCGACTGCACCAACACACGCCCGGTGTCGGTCAGGCTCAAGGTTTTAGCCCGACGGTCACTGGCATCTTCACAGCGGCGCACATAACCGGCCTTGCATAACTGGTCGAGCAAACGCACCAGCGATGGGCTTTCCATCCCGGCGGCATGGGCCACGGTAACCTGCCTGACCCCCGCCCCCAAGCGACCGATAATCAGTAGCGGCATGGCGCAGGCTTCGGAAATTCCGTAGTTGACCAGCGTGGCCTGACAGACGCGACGCCAATGGCGAGTCGCAACCACCATGCCGGTGCTGATGCTCATTTGCAGTAGATCGAGAGTGTCAGGCAAGAGGCGTCACATAATGTTAGTTTGCTAACTATTAATATTGCGCGGCTCGACGATCTCAGTCAAGTGTTGCTAATTAATTCTGCTTGCCTGTGATCGGTTTTGTACGAAGCATCAGGTTCAGTTGATCGACGATTTCAGCCCAATCAGCATCTTCAAGCTGTTCTTCGCGCAAGAAGGCCGCTTGGGAGGGTGTCCAGAAAAACGCATCTTCGAGCTTCAGGTCAGGCTTGAGCGGCGAATGGGTCGTGACAAATTTTTCGATATCTTCGGGGGTGTTCGGCAGGCCCAGCTGCTTGAACAGGGATGGGAGGCTATGGGTTGGCTTTTGCATTGATTTGACTCCATTCAGTTTCAGGGCCGCATTTGGCGGCAGCGCAGGTCAAATATAGTCGAGCCTGTGTGTCATCGACGGCCAAGTCCTGTGCTTTGTGCCAACCCGTCGGGATTGAGCTGAAATCGTCAGGTTGCACCTTGCTGCTGATCAGCCAGATACGGCCCGTACCCGGCGGCAGGTCATCAAGGTGATCGACATAGATCTTTTTGCCATGAGCGTTCACCAGCGTGCCAAACCCGTAGTCATTCGGGCGCCCTGATGTGCCATCTTCCAGAGGCGGCGTATAGAGCATGGGTTGAAACCCGGTCTTGTTGTAATAGACGTAGCTGAAGTACCAGAACAGGTCACTCACAACGATCCGGTCGCCAGGCAAAAACCGTTCGTTCACGTGCTCGACCAGACGATCAAAATGATCGGCGTCACCGCTGAAGTTGCTGCGCAAACCCACTGACTCAGTGCCAATAAACAGCGCCAACAGCACGAAAGCCAATGCGCGCCGGTGTTTGAGCAGGCGATCAACAGCAATCGCGACCACCAGCGGCAAACCAAGCGCAGCAAACATCAGATAACGCTCGATAAACAGCGGCGAGGAAAATGACAGCGCGAAGATCGCCAGGATCGGTACAAGCGTGTAAATGACCAAAAGTCTGTGGAACTTGTACGGCGTGACATCACATACCGCCATCCTCACCATCCCGGCAAAGAGCAACACTGGGCCCAGCCAGAACAGCGGCCAAGGGAGGTTTTCACCTTCATCCTGAATCAAAAACTGCCACGTCATGGCCGGCAGTGAACGAGCGTCCACAGGAGGCTCCCACCCAACATCACCGCCAGCCTTGAGCGCATCCATGTGCTGCAGCAGGTCGAGAAGGCCGGGAAGCCAGGGCAGGAACAGCAACACTATGGCAACGTTAGCCAGCCACCAGGCGGGACGCTTGACCAGCCACCCCGTACTGCGTCCGCTCAACATCAGGTATAGCCAATGGGCAATCACACAGAACGCAGTGAAGTAGTGGGTGTAGAACGCGGCCGCCATCAGCAGGGCATAGATAACCAGATAGCGGTTTTGATGCGGGGACTTGACCCAATACACCAACGCGATAGTCGCTGCGATCAACCACAACCCCAGTAACGAGTACATTCGTACTTCCTGGCTGTAGCGCACGGCAATCGGCAGCAGCGCCAACAATAGACCAGCCAGCAACGCTGCCCTTTGGGTTGCGATCAGCCGCACCAGCCATGCCCCCAGCAGCACCGTTGCAATACCGGGCAAGACACTCAGGGTACGAATCGAGGCAAGGTTGTCACCAAACAGCGCTATCCAGCCGTGCAGCAACATGAAGTACAACGGGGGGTGTACATCGTGCGCCGCGTGAAACCAGATCCCGGTGAGCGGGTAGTTGCTCAACATCAGGCTGGACCCCTCGTCACACCAGATGGCAGAGGTCGTGAATCCGTAAAATCGTACCCCTGCAGCCAACAGCAAAATACACCACAACCATGGCTGGCGAACCAATCTGCCCAGTGCGTTGGGGGACGTTTCAGGGAGCTGAAACCGCTGCTCCCCCACGTCGTTCTTGCTGAGTACGCCCATCCTTCACCTGCTGTGCATTGAGGCTGCGATTTGGGCAGCTTTAACTCCGGCGATTGTAGGACACAAGCCACGGTAAAAGGAGGTGCCCTGTCTGCTCTACAAACAGATAGTTCGCTTCCATACCGCAGGCTCGATCAGGTGTGAGGGTGGATCACAGAATGAAAAGTAATGGCTCACTGCGATCACTCAGCGTGGAGTCGCGCTAAACTAATCGTAGCAAGGTCTGACAGGGATACAGTCAGCATCTAACGTAAACAGGATCCCACTGGCGTATTGATCCTGCGCCGAGAGTAGCGCCAACGTGGCCGTCAAACACGATCCCTTAAGTAATATTGAAGTTCACGGGCCCATCCCTGCCCATCTGGCACGGTCTGTGATCGAAGAAACCCTGCGCAACGCCATTCTTGATGGCCGGTTGCCCTGCGGTATCGCAATCCGGCAACAGGCCCTGGCGGTATTGTTTGGCGTAAGCCGCATGCCGGTTCGCGAGGCACTGCGTCAGCTTGAGGCTCAGGGTTTGCTGCAGGTTGAGCAGTACAAGGGCGCAGTGGTCGCCCCCCTGATCGAGGACAATTCGTCGCAAGCCTACGAGATCCGCTTATTGCTGGAGGCTCAAGCCTTGCGCCAGTCTGTTCCCTTGCTGAGCGAAGCCGACTTCAACCTCGCATCCGGCTATATCGAGGCGCTCGAGGCCGAAACCGATTTCAGCAAAATCGGCACGCTCAATCGGCTTTTTCACCAGACGCTTTACTGCAAGGCCCCCAATAAAAAACTGCTGGGCCTCATTGAAACGGGGTTGGTTGAAGAGGAGCGCTTTCTGCGTTTCAACCTTGAGAAGATGAGCCTGGGCAAGTTGTGCCAAGACGATCACCAGGCGTTACTGCACCACGCCAAAGCCAAGGATGTAGAGGCATGTGTTGCGCAGTTGGCGCTCCATCTGCAACGTGGAATACAGGCCATTACCCACTTTCTGGACAGTCAGAACGCAAAACAGCCCTGACGCTTGGAGCGCAAGGGCTGTGGATAAGTCTTTGTTGGCCGTGACGTCAGATTTTGAAGCTGTCGACCAATTGCTTGAGGCGGCTGGCTTGCTGCGACAGCGCATCGCAGTCTTTGAGGGTCTCGTTGAGATTCACCACGCCCTGCTGGTTTAACAGGTTGATCTGGTTGATATCCACGTTGAGGGTTTCAACCACAGCAGTTTGCTCCTCGGTAGCAGCAGCAACCGACTGGTTCATGCCGTCAATTTCTTCGATACGTTGAGTCACGCTGATCAAACGGGCACCGGCCTGATTGGCCACCTCAACGCTTAGCTCGCTGGAAACCTGACTCGCATTCATGGTGCTGACCGCCTCGCGGGAGCCCACTTGCAGTGAGGTGATCATTTTATGTATCTCCTCTGCGGACTCCTGAGTGCGGTGAGCAAGGTTACGCACCTCATCCGCCACCACGGCAAACCCGCGCCCCGCTTCCCCCGCACGCGCGGCCTCAATGGCTGCGTTGAGGGCCAGCAAGTTGGTCTGCTGAGAGATACCTTTGATCACATCAAGAATATGACCAATATTGTCGGTGCTGGCATTCAGGGTTTCAATTTGCTCGCACGACAAACTGATTTTTTGCGAAAGCTCGGTCATGGCCTGAATAGTCTGCTCAACCACTTTGCGGCCATCATCCGCCTGCTCGCTGGCACCACTGGCATGGTGCGATGCGTCGGCGGCGTTGCGGGCGATTTCCTGGGTGGCAGCACCCAGTTCGTTGATGGCGGCAGCTACGCTGTTGGTGCGCGCACTTTGCTCGTCCGAGCCGACAATAGAGGCATTGGACGATGCCATAACCCGGTGGGACAGATCATGCACGTGGCGGGTTGCAGAGGACACTTCGCTGATTGACGCATGAATACGTTCAACAAACTGGTTGAATGCACTGGCCAGCTCGCCGAACTCATCCTTGTTCTCAATCACCAGGCGGCGCGTCAAGTCACCTTCGCCTTGGGCAATATCCTGCATGGCACGTCCCATGGTAGTCAGCGGACGCATCAATACCCGGATCAGCAAGCTCAGCAGCAGCGCAATCGCGGCCACCGCAATAAACATCGCAATCAACGCAGACGTGCGGAATTTAGACAGCGGGGCGTAAGCCTTCTCTTTGTCTATTGATTGGCCGATATACCAATCCGCGGACGGCAGGCCTGTAACTGGAGTAAAGGAAATGATCCGTTCCTGACCATTGAGCGTCACTTCCTGAATACCCTTCTCGATGCGCAAAGAGCTGGACGGGTAAATATCTTTCAGGTTTTTCATCACCTGATCTTTATCCGGGCTGACGATGACCTGGCCATCGCTGCTGACCAAAAATGCGTAACCCAGACCGCCGGAATCAACCGAGTTAATAATTTTGACCAGGCTGTTCAGGCTCAGATCTCCCCCCACCACACCCAACAAATCACCGCCTTTTTTGACTGGCATGGCGATAGTCACAATCAGACCGCCCACCGCCGCCACATAGGGCGGTGTCAACATGGTCTGGCCGGCGCTTACAGCCTGTTTGTACCAAGGACGCTCACGGGGATCATAACCTGCCGGCATCGTGGCATCAGGACGCTGGGTAAAGACGCCATTGGCTTGCCCGACGTAGGTGAACTGGAAGTTGGAAGTAAACGCAGGCTGATCGACCAGGCCCGGGAGATCTGCCTGGCTGCCTTGGTGTGCGACGCTTTGTGCGAGGCTTTCCAGCACCAGGATACGGCCCCCGAGCCAATTCTGAACGCTGCTGGCTGTCAGATTGCCTGCCTGCTGCACTGAGGTCTCGATGTTTTGCTTGATGGTGTCGCGCTGCAGGTAGTCGTTGTACAGAGTGAATAACGCAAACGCCAGAACCACGACGCCTGAAGCGGCCAGTAGGATTTTATGGCTGAACTTGAGATTCATAGCATGGGACTTCTTATGCCAAAAGGTGGGATGCGTACGGGGGCAATATTCCGTGTAGCAGTGCAGGCGGCCTTTAGGCAGCTCTGCTCGCACGCATTGCTCAACAGGCTTTCGGCACAGACTGCGGAATACTTAGCCAATTTTGATGGCAATGTGCTTAATCCGACGAAAGCGCAGGTGTAGCTTTGGTGAGGTCGCTGGGGAGGGGGTAGAACATGGAGGTGCGCTGGGGATTTACTTCGCGCAAAAACAAAACCCCTGTCTGCGTTAGCAGACAGGGGTTTCGGAATTCAATCTTGACGATGACCTACTCTCACATGGGGAAACCCCACACTACCATCGGCGATGCATCGTTTCACTGCTGAGTTCGGGATGGGATCAGGTGGTTCCAATGCTCTATGGTCGTCAAGAAATTCTGTGACAGATCCGTTATTAAAACGTGTCTGCGAAAACTTGGGACTTATACAAAAACAAAATCCCCGTCTGCGCGAGCAGACAGGGATTTTGGAATTTAATCTTGACGATGACCTACTCTCACATGGGGAAACCCCACACTACCATCGGCGATGCATCGTTTCACTACTGAGTTCGGGATGGGATCAGGTGGTTCCAATGCTCTATGGTCGTCAAGAAATTCGGTAGCCAGGTCGTTCACCTTTCGGTTCACGCTCCAGCGAATGGGTATGTAATAGACAGGTGTTTTGTGAGTCGCAAACTTTCGGTTTGTATCGTCTTCACACACCGCAACTTGC